>JBBTSM010000001.1:0-143915 GCA_038064675.1 Patescibacteria group bacterium
GTTTATACATCCTGAAACCTTACCCTGTTCTGAGTGAAACATCTGGGTCAGACCCGGAACGACGACGGGTCGCAGACAATGGTCGTCACCAACGCGAAGCCCGTTTACACCCTTCTGAGCCCCTCGTCGGTGACCGTTTCCCCGGGAGACGACATCGTCGTGGATGTAGCGATCAGCTCGGTGGACGAGTGCGGGGAGATCGAGCTCGGCTTCCTGTACTACTTCGGGTGGTCGGGCGATGCTACGTGGGACTGGATGGGGGAGGCCGCGGCGGACATGGCCCCGTCCTCGCTCGAGATCGTCGACCCGATGACGACCTTCGCCGACAGCGCTGCGTTCATCAATACGGAGTGGGATCCCAATATCCGCTACTGTTGGGACGATGAGGTCAACTGGGTCGGCTGTCCTGCCGTGATCGGTACGCAGACCATTCCGGCGACGGATGAGATCGTATACCGGTTCACCTGGAAGCAGAGCGACTACGCACCGTCGGACACGTACATCCAGCTCGATCTGGAGATGGCGAGCTGGACCGACCCGGCAACGGGCGAGGTGATCGACGATTACACCACCGCGGGCTCCACCATCGTGGACGTGACCATCGAGTAGTGCCTGAGTTCACGCGCGCACCCGCGCGGCAGTTCACGGAGCAATCCGCAGAAGCGCCGCCTCCGGGTGCGCTTTTGCTTTTTCAATTACGCTATACTTCTTCCATTATGCCGAAGCATGTTGGGGTAAAGCTCTCGTGGCACGAGCGATTGCTCTTGCTGTCGTTTTTCTTTTTTGCATTGGCGTCGCCAATATTCTTTCTCTTTACCAATACATTTCTTTGGAAGGAAAGTGCTTCGCCAACGGCAATGATTATGTACAACGGCGGAATATATTCCGGGCTTATTTTTGGATTCATTGCGAATCGAACGTTGCTTCTACGCGTTTCAGCTCATGTGTTGTATAGAATTTCCTGTATCCTTCAAGGGATTGTTCCGCTGTTCCTTATTGGCTTTGCGCCAAGAGGCACGGTGAATATTGTAGGGCTGGGATTGTGTTTTGGTTTTTCGGCGGGTTTGTATTTTGCGAATCGCAATTTTTTTACATCGCTTATTACGCAAGGGAAGCATCGGTTTGCGTTTTTGTCTCTTGATCAAGCATTAGCAACGGTAAGTGGCGTGTGCATTCCGGTTGTTGTTGGTTGGTATCTCACATTTGCCCAGACGACTCAGCATATTCCTACGATAACCGCTTATTTGCATGCGGCAATATTTGGTTTTGTGTTGTTGTTTGTTTCAGCGATCTTTTTCCGTGTCCCTGACGATGTGCCACAACACACACCTCGGCGCGTGTTTGTGGCGCATGCGTCTCGGCGATGGAATGCGGTCCGGCTCATGGATTTTATCGGCGGCCTTGCGCACGGCGTTTTTATGACGATTCCGCTTGTGGTGGCGCTGACGGTTTTGAGCACGGAAGTATCGATTGGAAAATTACAAAGCGGAGCGACAATCATTGGTGCGCTGTCTATCTATCTTGTGGGGAAATATCGATCGAAGATTCCTCACGGAACGTTACTCGGTGTGTGGCTTTTATGTTCGACAATTGCCGGCGGTCTTGTGGCGTATGTATTTTCCACGTGGAGTGTCATTATTTCCGCAATTCTCATGGGCGCAGTCGGTCCCCTGTATCGGACTTCAACGGCGCATTTGATGTATGAGGCCGTAGATAGAGAGTCGAATGACGATCGAGCGAGTTACTTACTTGATCGGGAAATATTTCTCGATGGAGGACGAGTTATCGCGCTCATTGGTTGTGGGTACGCGCTATTATTCTCGTTCGATTTCACATTACGATACGGATACCTTTGTGCGTCGGTAGTAAACGCTGCGCTTCTCATTGCCGCCCTTCGGGTTTCGCGATATCTCCGTACTGCGTAGCGTATACTTTGTGTATGTCTCCGCTTTTGCCGTTTCATGCTATTGAGGCCCACGACGCGCTGCTTTCGCTGCGTTCTTCGATGTCGGGGCTGTTGTCAAGCGACGCGCGGAATCGCTTGAATGGTGCAACAGTGTGGAGCGTAGCTCCGCCAAAACCGCAGAGCGTCTTCCGTTTGCTTTGGAAGCAGTGCCAAAGCCCGTTTATCGTTATTCTTCTTGTCGCCATTGGTATTTCGTGGTGGACGGGGGAGATTCTCGATGCCGTGGTGACATTTGCGATTGTTTTTGTAAATGTTGGCTTAGGATTTTTTCAAGAGTTTCATGCCGACAGGGAATTTTTTGCGCTCCAGCAATATTTGCCAAAGCGCGTCACGGTTCGACGTGATGGCGCGAGCGTGACGATTCCTGCTGAGGCGCTTGTTCCTGGCGACGTGGCGCTGTTTCGTGCTGGGCAAAACATTGTGTGCGACGGGCGCATCCTCGACGCAACACGCTGTTCAGTGAATGAGGCAGCGCTTTCTGGAGAATCGGCTGCTGTGGAAAAGCAAGCGGCGGTGTGCGTTGCGACGATTGGTATTTTTGCGCGAACAAACATGGTGTACGCCGGAACATCGATGCTGACAGGTCAGGCGACAGTGCTCGTCACTGCGCTTGGCTCTCAAACAGAGTTTGGGAAAATCGGTGCCATGACGATGAATGTTGTAGAGCGCCAAACGCCACTGGAAGGCGAAATACATCGCGTCTCACGATTACTGACTGTCTTTGTGCTGATTCTTGCTGCGGTCGTCCTCGTTGCAGCGTTGCTTCGAGGCGACCAGCTCATGTTTGCACTGTCGCTTTCTGCGGCGCTTGCAATTGCCGCGATTCCCGAGGGGCTGCCGATGACGCTGACCGTGCTGCTTTCTGCGGCAATGCGCAGAATGTTTCATCGAGGGGTGTTGGTGCGGCACTTGAACGCCACAGAGGCACTCGGGTGTGTAAACGTGTTGTGTGTTGATAAAACGGGAACGCTTACGACCGGCGTGATGTCTGTTGTGGAGGTGAAGGCGCAAAAACCCGATCTTTTGCCTGCGCTTGGCTGTTTTGCAACGATCCACGCAGAAACAGGCGATGGTGCGTTTGCTGGTGCTGCAACCGCAGATGCGGTGATGCGTTACGTTCGCGATACGACGGGATTGAAGAAAATGTCGTCTACCGCAACGATTCCATTCGACCCGACGTATCGAATGAGCGCATGTCTTCAGCAGGGCGCTGATCGAATCGCGTATGTGATGGGCGCTCCGGACGTTGTGGTGAGCCGATGTGATGTTCGCGATGCTGAGCGTGCGCAGCTGTTGAAAAGTGTCGACGAGATGGCAGCTCGGGGTTTGCGAGTGATCGCTGTTGCATCGTCTGCACTCGGGAACCGAACCTTTGCTATCGATTCCTTTCGTGATGGAAGGATCCTTGGCTTGCTCGGTATCGAAGATCCGCTTCGCGAAAGCGTTCCCGCGGCAATCGCTAGCGCTGCTCGCGCCGGGATTCGTACGATGATGATGACGGGGGATCATCCAGAAACTGCGAAGAATATTGCTATGCAAGCATTCGGGCCCCACGACCTTGTGGTAGCACTTGGTGCAGACTTTGCGGCAATGCCGGCGCCTGATCGTCTGCGTGCAGTTATGCATACTACGGTGTTTGCACGCATGCTTCCTGAGCACAAACTTCTTGTCGTCGAAGCGCTGCATGCGAATGGTATGCGCGTGGCAATGACTGGCGACGGCGTGAACGATGCACCAGCGCTAAAGGCGGCAGATGTTGGTATCGCCGTTGGCCACGCTACAGAGGTCGCAAAGGAATCGTCCGATCTTGTGCTGATTGATGGAGACTTTGGAAATATCACTGCCGCTATCGCGGAAGGGCGCACCGTATTTACGAATGCAAGGAACGTTACGATTTTTCTGCTTGCGCTTGGCCTTGGAGAAACGTTCGGCGTGCTTGTTGCGTTCGTGTTTTCCATGTCTCCGTTTCTGACGCCGCTCCTTATCTTGTGGCTGAATGTTGTGACAGACGGAATCCCCGCGATTTTTTTTGCGTTCGAGGGTGCAGATCACAGGGCAATGATCGAGAATCCTCGTTCGCCAAACGACGGACTGGTGTCGGCAGACATTCGGGCCTTTCTGTATTTTTCCTCCGTCATTTTGCTCCTGGTGTTGTGCGGGTTCCTTGTGTTCCTTCGATCATCGTCCATGAATGTGATGGCTATACTCACGATGAGCTACGTGTTTATTGGTGTACTTGGCCTGTGTTTTGTCTTTGTGACGCGTTCGCTCCGAACATCAATCGTGAAGAATATGTTTGCGAAAACACCGCTATGGATTGGGGTGATTGTTGGTGCGGTATTTCTTGTGCTGCCCCTTGCTGTGCCTACGCTTCGGAATTTCTTTGGTCTTGTTGAGCTTTCGGTTCCGATGATTGGTGTGGTGTGCGGCGCGATCGTCCTTGTTCTGCTTCCGCTCGATATCGCAAAGAAACGGTTCGTGCACCGCGCGAGCACGTCACGTTTGGTATCATAAAGCAATATGGATCTCTCCAGCATCCACAATTTTCAAGACGCAGTCGTAACGGTGATGGGTTTGGGCCGATACAAACGGGGGAGTGGTATGGGCGCAACAAAGTGGTTGGTGCGACATGGCGCACAAACGGTCATTACGGACCTGAAGAATGCGGACGAATTGAAGGAATCCGTGACGATTATCATGGATTGGTATCGGCGGTATCGAGAGTTGTATCCAGATCGCACACTCTACCAGCCCGTGTTTGTGCTGGGCGAGCACCGGAAGGACGATTTTTTGAATGTGGATTGCGTAGTGCAGAACCCGGGCGTTCCGAGTGAGTCGGAATATATCGTCGCTGCAAAAGAACAAAATGTTCCGATTGAATCCGATGTAAGTTTGTTCTTCCGCTTCTATCAGCAACCGATTATTGCAGTCACGGGAACAAAGGGGAAAACGACAACAACGTTGTTGCTTGCGGAGATGATGAAACGAAAGGACGAGAAGGCGGTTGTGGCGGGGAATATCAAAGTGTCGCCGCTCGAGCACCTCGACGAGCTCATCGAAGAGCCGAATGCGATTCCGGTGGTACTCGAACTGTCGTCGTGGATACTGGAATCGCTGCCACAAGCATTCGCCGATATCAAACGCGGCCCAGCAATATCGATTCTTACGAATGTGTATCCAGATCATTTGGATCGCTATCCTTCGTTTGAGGCATACACCGCAAGCAAGCGGATTATTTTCGAGCATCAAACGCCGGATCAGTACACGCTGTTGAATGCCGATCACGAATTAGTGAAGAGCATGGCACCTCTCGTCAAAGGAAAGCTGTTCTGGTTCTCGAAAGATCCTCGTGAAGAAAATGGGTGCTACATGAACAATGGCAACGTGGTGTTTCGGAACAATGGCGCAGAGACCATCGTGATTTCGGCCGCTGATGTTGCGCTGAAAGGCAGCCACAACATTGAGAACATTTTGTCTGCAACGTGCGCGGCGATGTTGTCGGATGTTTCTGTTGGCGACATTGCTGATGTGTTACGGCACTTTGAAGGCGTCGTTGATCGGCAGGAAATGGTGCGCGAGATTGATGAGATTACGTACATCAACGACACGGCCGCCACTGGTCCAGACGCGGTGATTGCGGCGCTTCGTCGATTTGGGACGGAGAAGAAGGATATTGTGCTGATTGCTGGAGGTGTGAATAAAAAGCTTGCATATGAGGGCTTGGGGGAGGAAATTGTGAAGGCGTGTAAGGCAGTGTTCCTGTTTCCCGGTGATGCGTCGGATTTGTTGTATGCGGCAATCAAGAGCCGTATTCCGGTAACGATGGTGAAAAGTATGAAAGAAGCGGTGCAGGGTGCTCATACCGCCGCCGTTCGTGGTGATACTGTGCTGCTCTCCCCGGGTGCTGCAAGTTTTAATCTGTTCCGCAACGAATTCGAACGCGGCGAACAGTTCCGGGAGGAAGTACGGAATTTGTAACTTTTTTCAGTCATCCTCGCGTAGGCGGGGATCCAGAGCATTGCTCGCTGGTGGCTCGGATACATTCTTCTGCACTCCGCGCGAATCCCCTACGCTGCACGTCTCACTATCGTTCGACTGCAGCTGAGGGGCGCGTGCTCGTTGGAAGAATGTATCCTCGCCGCTGGCGCTCGCGATGTCATTTCACTCGCTCAATTTGCTTAAGGGTAATCCCGATCGCCCAAGCGCAGCGATCGCTCATCATCTCCCACATGTCTCTCCTCCGCAAAATCAAATCCCTTGTTCCATCGCCAATCGTGGCGCAGTACCATCATGCTCTCGCAGGAATCGCTGAGGTTGTTTATCGTCATCCGTCGGATGAGATGATTGTTGTTGGCGTGACGGGAACGAGTGGAAAGTCCTAAACCGTGAGTTTCTTGGCGCAGATTTTAACAACACTTGGGTATACCGTTGGATACACCTCGACGGCGGGGTTCAACATCGCCGGGAAGGACACAGTGAACGCGATGAAAATGACGATGCCTGGGCGATTCACGTTGCAGCGGCTACTCCGATCGATGGTGGATGCGAAGTGTACCGTGGCGATTGTGGAAACGTCGTCGCAAGGACTGATCCAATATCGGCATGTCGGCGTGAATTACGACGTGGCGTTGTTCACGAAGCTCACCCCAGAACACATTGAGGCGCATGGCGGATTTGAAAACTATAAAAAAGCGAAGGGGATTTTGTTTAAACACCTTACTGCGAGATCGAAGAAGACGGTCGGCGGGAAATTGATTCCAAAGGTGAATGTCGTAAATACCGACGACGAACATGCCGCATATTACGCTTCCTTCCGCGCAGACCGACGCATCGGATTTGGTTTTTCTGGAACGCCAGGCACGGATCAGCTTGTTGCATACGTTGAACATCACGACCGTGAACGTGGTGTGACATTATCGGTGAACGGGGTAGAAACATCGCTTTCGTTGATGGCCGACTTCGAACATAAGAACGCGCTTGCCGCCGTTGCTGGTGCAGTGGCGATTGGTGTTCCGCTGGCCGACGCCATGCGTGCTGCTGCGTTGTTGCATTCTGTTCCTGGCAGATTTGAGAGTATTGAGGCGGGTCAGCCGTTCATGGTTATTGTAGACTTCGCATTCGAACCTTTTGCGTTGCAGGCGTTGTATCGATCGTTGCCACCAGGCCGCACCGGTCGAATCATCGGCGTCCATGGCTCCACGGGCGGTGGACGAGACGCGGCTCGACGCGTGGAAATTGGTCGCCTTGCCGCACAGAATGAGGACATCGTCATCGTCACGAATGAAGATCCGTACGACGAAGATCCACGAGTCATCATCGACGCTGTTGCTGCTGGTGCACGAACACATGGGAAGATCGATGACGAAACGCTTTTTGTGATCGATGATCGGCGCGAGGCGATTGAAAAGGCAATGCACATCGCGCGAACTGGAGATATTGTATTGATTACGGGAAAGGGATCGGAGCCGGTGATGGTCGTTGCGAGTGGAAAGATTCCATGGGACGACCGTGATGAGGCGCGGCGCGCTTTGGCGAAGTCTGGCTATTCCGTCCTATGATCCAGCGAAAGTTTTTTACGCTTGAACCAGACGAGGAATTTCTTGGCGTGATCCGCCCGAGTTTGTGGTTGCTGACTCCGCGGATTCTTTCTGCATTGGTATTGATTGTGTTCCCGTTTGCGTTCTGGTCGTCGCTGCTGTACCTCGGCGTGCTGTTCGGCGGATTGCTCGCGGCGATTTCGCTGGTCATCGGAACAACTCAGCTTCGCGATACGCGCCGGCAGTATTTGGAGAACGGCATTTACATTACCTCTCGTCGCGCGATTGATGTTCATGCGAAACGGAAATCGTTTCATGCCACGGAGCTTTCGTGGAATGTTGTGGAGAAGATTGTTGCGATGCGAAAAGGCTTTTCGTCAATGATCGGCTACGGCCATGTGTGCATTCGCGGTGCAGACGAAGATGGATTTTCATTGATTGTTGGCCCGGTGTGGAAGCCGGATCTCGTTATTGGTGCCCTGCCTAAGGTACAATAGCCGGAGATATGAACGATCGCCCGGTTCGGCATAGGTCGAAGTTTCGTGTCGCGGTGATTCTTCCCGTGGTGTTGTTGTTGCTTGTGGGGTTTGGATTTGGCGAGGAGTATTTGCGGAATCGGGAAATTGAAGATCAAATCGCCCAAATGCAGGCGGAAAACGCAAAGCTCGATGCGGATCGGTTGTCCTCCCTGAAGCTTATTGATACATTGTCCAGTTCGTATTACGTGGAAAGCGAGGCGCGCCAGAGTGGCATGGGGAAAAACGGCGAACAACTGATTATTGTTCAAGACGGGTCGGCGAACACGGACGCTGCAGTCCCTGCGGTATCGCACGACGACGTACCGAACCCGGTACGGTGGTTTGACTATTTCTTTGATCACGAGGCTTTTACTGCACTGCAGAACGTATGACCGTGGTATGGCATCACGAACATCACGTTCATGAGCGTCATGTTGCTCCGGAGCGCTCCCGTATTGTGTGGTGGGCGCTTGGCGCTGTGGTGATTTTGAGCGTGGTTGCGGGCGGTGGATGGTTTTTTTGGAAAGGGTGGCGCAGCGGATCGTTCCCCGCGATTCTTGAGCGTACGTTATTTGTGCCGATTGGATTTGAAGACGGCCACGTGCTGTGGTTCTCGAGTGTTGCCCGACTTGCCCGTGGCATTGCTGCTGCCGACGGACGATCCGCGGTTTCTGAGGCAGACTATGCGCAGGCCATTGATGCCATGGTTCGCCGTCATGCGCTTGAGGATATTGCGTCGGAAGAACACGTGAATGTTTCCAATGCCGATGTATCCGCGGCGGTTGAGTGGACGGACGATATTCGATCGTTTGAGACATTGGCCGGATGGAGCGACGGTGAATACTTGAAATACATTCAGCGTTCATTTGTATTGTCTACCGCGGTGCAGAGTGCGTTGCATACGAGCGAGGTGTATCAAGCGGGAGCGCGTGACCGCATAGCGGACATTCAGGCGAAGCTGACGTTGGGCATTGCGTTTGAAGACGTTGCAAAAGAATATTCTGAGGATCCTGCAACAGCGCAGATTAAAGGAAGCTTTGGCTACGTCTTGCCGTCCGAAGTTGATGCGACATTCGCTCCGGCATTTCTGCTTCCAACGAACACGGTGTCTGATGTGATTGTGACCAGCGACGCCTATTGGTTGCTTCGTATTGAGGACGCGGTGACCGACGATAGCGGTACCCGATACTTGCTGAGGGGGATTGCGATAAAGAAGGGAACTCTCGCCGACATTCTCGATGAACGAACCTCGGGAATTGCTCCAAGTCTTTGGGTGAGATAACGGTGCATTCTTCGCTTTACGGCAAAGAGCGTTCATGATATAAAATTGCCCGCGTGCAGGAGTAGTTCAGTGGTAGAACGTCTGCTTCCCAAGCAGAAGGTCGCGGGTTCGATCCCCGTCTCCTGCTCCAAGAAATCATCACTATTTGGCTCATTTTCGACTCGTGACATCGCAAACTTTTTCAACGTACCGAGAAGTACGTCTCAAAAGCTTTGCTCGTCACTCATCGAAACTGATCACAAATATTGACGATTTCGTCCGCAGAACCTTTCAGAGTCTTTATCGAATCGACAAAGACTGCAAAATGTATTAAGTTTGTTCAGACTTGGAACGTCGCCATTTGAGACCATTTTCGATAAACGAGGAGCAAAGTTCGCGAGGCGTACTTCACGGTACGTTGAGCGAATTTGCGACGCAGTGAGTCGAAAAGAGGCCAAATGGTGCCGTTCCACGTGCCATTTTAGCTCAGCTGGTAGAGCAATGCTTTCGTAAAGCAGAGGTCCCGGGTTCGATTCCCGGAAATGGCTCCAAGAAATCCCCCGATCCTATCGGGGGTTTTTTGTTTCGAGTACAATGAGTGCAGTATGAAAAAAACATCCAAAAAACTTTCTTTTTCTCGCAGGCTCGCGATACTTACCCCTTTGATGCTTCTTGCGGGCATTGCTGCGGTTCGTGCTACGGAGATGCATCGTGCAGAAGTAGCGCATCCGCTTTCGTATGGCGACAATCGGCATGTGGAGAATGTGAAGTGCTCGGGGCAATGTGATGGTCTCATGCTTGTGAGTGATCAGGAACCTGATGTGCAATATTACGACGGAGCAAAAAGCCCAACATGTGCAGAGGCGATGTTGTGGGCAAATGCAAACGGCCGCGAGGACCAGATTGTGTTTGGCGGCTACGAAATGATTGATGGGTATCAAGTGAACCTTCCAACGCAAACATTTGGGCTTGATGTTTTCAGCGGCAAAGACGTTGAATTCACGTTGCCAGATAGCGGCAGCATGTTTACTGCGCACATCAAAGACACCGGTGAATGGAATCTGCTTGATTCTGTGGCATGTGATCAGCTTGCATGTTCAGGATTTACTCGAGTACTCACCGATCGTGATTCTGGAAGAGTTACGCTTTACGATTCTTGCGCATCGTCTTCGGATGACGCGGATATCTATGCTTTGTATCAGGCTCCAGAAGTTCATGGGCCAGATACGGGCGACACCTATCGTGTGAGCATCGGCCTTCGGGCGTTATTGAACACGGGGACAGAGACGGGATGGGTAGAAGACGTGGGATTTGAGCGAATGTACACATCCTCCGAACTCGCTGACGATACTATTCATGTTGTGGCCGATCTTGGTGACACGACATTCGAATTCGATTTGGTGAAAGACGCAGAATAATCGAGCGCAGCGAGCGATTCAACGGGTGGCGCCGAGGGAGGTCCCCGTACGGAGCGCAACGAGCGCCGTAGTACATGATGATCACCGATGAATTCGTGCGCGCGGTGAGCACCGTAACGGGGTCCGAGGCGACAGGACCCGTTGATGAATGAGAGAAGCAGGAGTCTGGATCCCCGCCTGCGCGGGGATGACTGAAGGAGCGATCAACGAAAGGGTTGCACGTGCTATAATTCTCTGCATGATCACGTTCAAAAACGTGACAAAAGAATATCCGCCAAAAACACACGCGCTTGCTGGTGTGAGTTTTCGTATTGAGGCGGGGGAGTTTGTTTCCATTACTGGTCAGAGCGGTTCGGGAAAATCTACGATCGCGAAGCTTATCTTTGCCGAAGAAAAACTCACGAGCGGTCATATTCACATTGGTGACTGGGATATTTCCAACGTTCGACATTCCGACATTCCCATTCTTCGTCGGCAGATTGGCGTGGTGTTTCAAGATTTCAAGCTCCTTCCAAAAAAGACGGCATTCGAGAATGTTGCGTTTGCGTTGGAAGTTGCGGGGGAATCGAACAAGCGCATTCGCGAGGTTGTTCCGCATGTGTTGAAGATCGTTGGCCTTGGTGAAAAGGGTGGGCGCTATCCTCGTCAACTTTCTGGCGGTGAACAGCAGCGCGTGTCGATCGCTCGTGCGCTCGTGCATCGGCCAAAGATTATTGTTGCCGACGAACCAACGGGAAACCTCGACGCGATTACGGCGCGAGAAATTATCGAGCTGTTTACGCGGATTAATGACTTCGGCACCACCATTGTTCTGGTAACGCACGATCGCGACATTGTGAACGGCTTGCACCGTCGTGTCATTACGTTGCGCGATGGCAAAGTGGCATCGGACGCAGAAAAGGGTAAATATCTTCTCGCCTAGCGTATGCGCTCATTCTTTCGCATCATTCGGTTCGCGTTGCAGAGCATGATGCGGAATTTTTGGTTGTCCTTCGTTACGGTGTCGGTATTTGTATTGACGTTGGTGACGATAAACTCCGTGATTATTTTGAACGTGCTTGCAAACGCGTCGGTAAAGAGTGTCGAGGGCCGTGTGCAGGTCACGGTGTACTTCACGTCGGATTCGTCGGAAGGCACGGTGAAGAATGTTCAAGGGTATTTGCTCGGATTGTCGCAAGTGAAGGAAGTATCGTACGTAAAGGCAGAAGAGGCGCTCGCAACATTTCAAATCATTCATCAAAACGATCCGGTGATTCTTGCTGCTTTGGACGAAGTGAATGGCAATCCGTTTGGCCAAGCCCTGAAGATTCGGGCATACAACGCGAGCGATTTTCCGTTTATTCTGGAGGCGCTCGAAACCCCAGAGTACAAGCCGTTTATTAAAGAAAAGAATTACGACAACTACGAATCTGCGCTTAAGGTGCTGAGCGATTTCTCTGAAAAGGTTCGTCTCGGTTTTCTGATCCTCGCGCTGTTCTTTGGCTTCATCGCTGTGCTCATCGTGTTCAACACCATCCGCGTTGCTATTTACGTGCACCGCGAAGAAATCGGTATTATGAAGCTTGTGGGTGCGAATGACTGGTTTGTACGCGGACCATTCCTCTGTGAATCGATCTTTTACGCATTGATCGCTACAGGAATCATGGCCGGCATTATCGCCGCCACGCTTTCGTTTGCGAATCCGTACATCGTCGCCTTCTTCCAGGGTGTGGATGTCGATCTCGTCGCATACTACAGTGCCAATGCTGTTCCACTTTTCGGCGCACAATTCGGTATCCTTGCGTTCCTTGGTCTTGGAACAACAGCATTCGCGATGCGAAGATATCTCAGAGTGTAGGGAAGGAAAGACTTTCAACAACACACCAGCCCGAGAGCTGGTGTTTTTGTGGTTCTGCGTCGCGGTCTCGTTTGCGGTATTTCGAGCGTCTTTTTAGACACTCACCGCTCTGATCCGGTCAGACGGGCTTGGTCTTATGCGGGCAGCCTTTTGGAGGGAATATGATAAGCTATTGTATATGAAATTTTTCCCGATTTTTACTCTCGGCGCGCTGACTTTGACACTCGTCGGAGCTGGTTGCATGAAGTCACTTGAGGCACGAGTCTCTCAATACGAAGATGAACGAAAAGTGTGCGTCGAGGAGAAGCGATCTGCCAGCCCCACCATAACCTTCAACGGTCTGACAAGACCCTGGGATGAAGGGGATGATTTTACAGCGGAGTACAGATGTTCAACCGTTGATCTTGCTAAAAAATATTATCAACAAGATCCGGAGGGAGTCATTGAACTTTGTGTGAGAACTAAGCAGATTGGAATGTACACATACGAAAAAGGTCTAGGCGGATCACTGACGAGTAAAGAGCTTGAACAGCTCCATACCTCGGAAACATTCGCCGATATAACTATGGACTCTCAGGGAAAAGTAACGATCGGCGACACTACCCTTGAAAACTGGCGAGGACTTTGTAAGACCGTAATCGAAGGAGTTATCGAGGGGGATTAAATAACCCGCCAAATGCAAAACCCCCGAGTCTTTCGACTTGGGGGCTTTGCTGGACCAACGCCTGATTGGTCGCTCGAACGGGTACTCGATGGAACATCGAACCGCATCCATGTTCCGTGCGCCGCTGTGCGGCTGGCCAGCTGCGCTGGCCGAACCACAAAAACACCAGCCGTGGGGCTGGTGTTTTTGTGGTTCCGGGACATGGATTCGAACCATGGTTCACGGCTTCAAAGGCCGCTGTCCTGCCGTTAGACGATCCCGGAATGAACGTCCCCGTTTGGTCTATTTTGGGCTCACCGCGTCGCAAATTCGCTCAACGTACCATGAAGTACGCCTCGCGAACTTTGCTCCTTGTTCACCCAAACTAGCCTCAAACGGGAACGTTCATTGTACTAATCCTTATGGGGGTGCACCGAAACTAGCCTAAAATAAAGAAATTCTCCAGGAAGTCGATCGATGCGAAGTGTATCGCAACATGAAAGAATCATCAAAGCGAGAATACATTGTTCGATTATACCTTCAGCTTATATTAGCTAATTTTATTGACAAAAGCGCACTTTTCTGATATAGTTTTCCGTTATTCGTTGCGCATTCTTTTTGCGAAAATCTGTTGAATAAGCTATTCAACCGGTTTTCGTGGAGGGAATTTTTCCTCCGCATCATTCGCGTTCCTGTTTCGTCCCCTACCCCCGAGGTCTGCCATGAATTACGGCACCGCCCGTCTCGTTGAATCTCTCGGTTCCCGGCCCGCCCCGGTTTCCGCTCGTCAGTCCGTCGTCGCCCCGGCTTCCCGCCGGGCCAGCCGGCTCGACGGCGCCATCGTGGTGAACCCGGTGGCTCCGGCGTCGCCGCCGACCTCCAAGCGTCGGTCCGACACAGCCCCCGTCGTCGCCCCGCCCACCCCCAAGGTGGTGCGGATCCCGCGCGACCCCGCCGTTGCAGCCGCCGAAGCCGAGCGGAAGCTCCAGGCCAAGGCCGCCGAAGAAGCGGAGCTCGTGCGCAAGGCTCAGGAGGCCCGCGTGGCCGCCGAAGCCAAGGCTGTCGCCGCCCGCGTTGCGGTCGAACAACAGTTCGCCGCGGAGCGTGTTCGTCGGGCCGAGGCGGCTCGTGTTGCCGAAGCCGAAGCCGAAGCGACGGCTCGGGCCGACCGCGAAGCTGCCGAGCTCGTGCAGCGCCAGCAGCGCGAGCTGCGGGATGCGCGCGACGCGTTCATCGCGGAGGTCCGCCGGGCGCCCGATGCCTTCTTCGTTCAGGCCTGGGGCGGCAAGTACTCCCGGAGCTGGTTCGTGGAGAACATCCCGCGTGGCGATATGGAGTGGGTCGGCAAGACCCAACCCATGTTCGCCGACGTGATGGGCGACTACCGGCGCAAGGAGGCCCTCGCCGTCGCCGATGCCAAGACGGAGTTTGAGACGTTTGTCGAAGGTATCGACCTCGACGTTTTCCCGCACATCTGCCTGGGCCTCAGCTGGGCCCCGCGCCGTACGACCCGCGACGAGCTCATCAACCTGGCTCGCATCGGTACGTCGGCGCGTGAGATTGCTGACATCCGGAGCGCGGTGGCTCAGGCCATCGTGCGTCGCGACCAGGCCCGACGCGCCGCGGAAGCGGAGCTGAAGCGCAAGAAGCTCGACCCGAAGAGCAAGCACTTCGATCTGCGGGCGCATCTCGAGGCCACGGTCGGGAAGTACATCGGAGCCGACAGCCGCCCTCCTCCGAAGGAGGCTGCGGTCAACGCGAAGGCCATCGGAGCAGAAGCTTCGGGTGCGTTCACGATCCAAAGTTCGCTCCTTGCGGAGCGCATCCGACGGCTCGACCCCAAGGTCGTTGCACGGATCCATCGCGATGGGCACCAGTACGGCAAGAACCGTTGGCCGACCATCGAGCGTATGCTCGAGGTCGAGAAGTGTCCGACGTGGGGCGGTCGTGGCGAAGGCGAGAGGACCCGCGAGGGCCTTGAGCGGTTCGTCACCCGGTGCGAGCGGGGATGAGCCGAGCAGAGTGACCGGTGACATCACGGTGACTCACGACGGCGGGCCGGGAACCAATTGGTTTCCCGGCCCGCAGTTCGTTTTTAGAGAATACGGTACAATCGGGTCATGGGGTCATCATGGGGTCAGGTCTTGAATCTATGCATTTTGGAGCTTCGACCACTACAGGTTGTGGTTTAAGAAGCAAAATGCTCATTATCAAGACCTGACCCCAATACAAGCCAATATGTCCAAAGTTGCTGTTGCTCAAGGGAACAATCCGGTGGTTGCGATCCGCGAGGCGATCGAGGATCTCGGTTTGGCATTCGTCGACCTCGTAAAATCCGCGAAGTCGATTTGCGTTGTTTCGACAGCATCGGATGAATCGATTCAGGCCATCATCGATGCGATCGCTTTTCACAGCCGCGTTCCGATTCATGTCTTGAACGCTGACGATGAAAGCGACGCTGTAGAATCAACGATTCCTCGAGGAGACGATGTTCGCATGTCTGTACGCCGACCTCGCTCGATCGTGGACGCCGATGTCGTGATTTCTCTCGTGCCGATGCTCGCGGATCGTAATCGTCGAACTGCGTTGTCGATTGAACAATTTCTTTTTGCCACATGGTACGTTCCAGAACGCCGAACTGTTCGCGGATTTGTGCGGAGCCACGAGCCGTGGTTGGAAGGGGATTTGCGCGATATTGTGCTCGCTGATCTTTACGCACAGCGGCCGATCGATCTCGCGATTGTCGACGGAACCGCAACCGCCGGTATCGTCCTCGCAAGTTTCGATCCCGTCGCCATCGACGCCGTCGCAATGCACATGAATGGAATCGATCCAGAATCTGTCGGCTATCTTACGGCGCTTTCGCAACAAGGGATGGGCGTTTGTGCGTTGTCCAGAATCGATGTTCCCCTGGGATTCATTTCACGCTAGAATACTTCACATCACTCGCCCATTTTGCCCAAGGCGTAACCGCCGATCGCCCAAGCGCAGCGATCGCTCAATACTCCCTATGTCCACCTGTATTTTTCCCGGTCGGTTTCAGCCATTCCACGAAGGCCATTTGCTCGTGGTGCAAGGCATGATGAAAATTCATGGCAATGCCACCATCGCGATTTGCGAAGGGAAGTCTGAGCATGGTTCGGACACGCCGTTTACTGTGGCACAGCGTCACGAGATGATTAGCGCCGCATTGCTCTCTGCCGACATCACCGAAGCAACCATCGTCGACGTTGTTGATAAGCCAGCGGACGAGCAGTGGGTAGATGCGGTGCTTGATGCTGCGGGCCGGCCAACAGAACCGTTGGTGTGGAGTGGACGCGACGAGATTCGGGCGATGTTCGATGCGAAGAAGATTCCTACAAAAAAGATTGTTCCGGTCCCCGGTATCGACGGCGCCGCGATTCGGTCTGCGATCGTGAGCGGGAAGGTGGACGAATGGCGAAAAAAGATTCCTGCTGGCGCACTGGATGTGGTGATGGAAATTGTGAACAAACGGTAAAACAGCGCGGCCCGGGCCTCCTTGCGGAAGTCCGGGCCGTTGCGTCGTGACACTACTGGCGCGTGTAGCACAGCAGCGCGTCATGGAACATCTGGGAGTAGCCCGCGTAGTCCGATGGTTCCGCGGGCAGGGTCTCGATCCCATCGAGGACTCCGTCCGCTCCGGTGTCGATGAACGAGTAGTAGGCGAAGCCGCCACGCGAGCTCACGATGTTGACGGTGACGTACAGCGTCTGACGCCCAGCGGTGTCCACGCTCAAGCCGACCAACGTACTGGCGTTCATCGCGTAGCAGTTCGGAGTGCTGAACGACGTCGTGAAGCCGGGGAAGATGGCACGATGATCGGCGTTCTTCAGTTCGGCGACGGCCTTGCTGACCAGAACTGCGTCGGTCGGTGGATCGAAGGCGCTTGCGGTGAGGGAGAAGAGCAGAATCGAGAGCATCGGGATGCCTCCGTGGGTTGCTTCCATAGTTTGGAAGTCCTCTAATATTAGCAGATTTTCCGACTTTTTGCAAGCCGGAGATTGTAAATGGCCAATAAAACGTACGCGACCCGGGCCTCCTTGCGGAAGTCCGGGCCGTTGCGTCGTGGCGAACAATCAGATCGAGTACGTCGCTACTTCGTGGTGGAAACGATACAGTGAATCATGCCGTCGAAGATTGTCTGGGCGCTGGGGATCGATAGCCGGTGGTCGAGTTGATTCTCATCCACGATGCCGTCGGCGTTCACGTCGCTCACGAAGTAGGGATCGACGGGACCTTTGATTCCGATTCGACCCACTTTGACGGCCACGGTGATGGACGTCACGGTCACTCCCTGCCCGAGCGTCGCTCGCACGACACTCATTCCTCCTCCGCATTGTGGTGGATCGTATTCCCGGATTTCCACCGGGGTGGACTTTCCGTCGAGGCCTTTGATGGCGTCTTCGGAGCGCCCGCCCTTTGCGTCGACAACGGCTACGGCCCTCGCGACGTCCTTGGGCTCGGCGCCCCACGCCAGACCCAGGCCGCAGATACTGACGAACAGGATGACGATGGTGACGAAGATTCGCTGCAGGTTGGCGAACCAGAGCACGAGATTCACGGCGTCTTCGACGACGACGAGAATGAAAGGGGCAGGACCGAACATGGGAACCTCCAAGAAAGATATTCGCAAACTTTTGCCAAAAATTCAATACCGAGCCTTGCGGGCTCGGTATTGAATTGAGTTTTGCGCCTTTTCCATTTGAGGCTAGTTTCGATGAACGAGGAACAAAGATCGCGAGGCGTACTTAACGGTACGTTGAGCGATTTTGTGACGAAGTGAGTCGAAAATAGACCAAATGGGGGAGGCGCACTACATTCCCTTCTTAAACCCTTCGATCGCTTTCAGTACCTCGAGCGGTACTGCAAAGACCACAGTATTCGATGCGTCAGACGAGATGTCGTTGATCGAGTTCAGTGTGCGGAGGTGCAGGGCGCCTGGAGCGGCGGAGAGCATGATTGCGGCCTTGGAAAGGTTTTCTGCAGCAGCGACTTCGCCTTCCGAATTGATGATGACGGCGCGGCGCTCGCGCTCGGCCTCGGCTTGCTTTGCAATAGTGCGCACCATGTCTGGTGGCAAGTTGATGTCCTTCAGCTCAACCGCTGTCACTTCTACGCCCCATCCGCCAGTTGCCGCCTCAACAAGCTGTTCGATTCGCGATGAAATCTGCTGGCGTTGCGAAAGGAGTTCGTCGAGAGTAACTTCACCAACCACGTTTCGCATCGTCGTTTGTGCAAGTTGGAGCACCGCCCAGTGGACGTGCTCAACTTCGATGACGGACTTCTGTGCATCCACGATTTTGTAATAGATGACAGCAGTGATTTTTGCAGAAACGTTGTCCTTTGTAATCGCGTCTTGTGGGGGAACTTCCACCGCTTTCAAACGAAGATCAACTTTGGTCATTGATTGAAAGATCGGGAACACAATCCGCCATCCTGGATTGATCATGCTTGAATAGCGGCCCATGGTGAACTTCACGCCGCGCTCGTACTGGTTGACCTGTCGGAGTGAAATGAGGATAACGATTGCGATGACGATGAGAAAAAAATATGGCATAGAAGGAGTAAAGAGTATGCAATAGTGTTAGTCCGATTGCGGGCAAAGCGCAAGGAGGGTGGCAAGAAATGCCTCGTGTGCCGGTTTCTTCTCAACCACCACGTGATAGATCGACTGAATGAACGGGAGATCTGAGAGCACGATGCCAGGAATGTTCACGATGCACGGAATAGTGTTGAGCGCTTCGCTTCCGCGAACGGGTTTGAGACTCTGGGCGAATCGGATACCTGTGGTGTAATTTGTTGAGTTCGCGCTTTGCGATGTTGCCACAAGATCACCCAGACCTGCAGGGCCGAATGCGGTTTGTGGATTCCCGCCAACGGTCGTAACGAGATGCATCATTTCTTGTGCAGCTTGCGCCACAAGCGCTCCGTGAATATTGCTTCCCATCTTAAGACCGTCGCAAATGCCGAGTCCGAGTGCGTAGATATTCTTGAGCGCGGCCGCGAGCACTGCTCCAGCCAGATCGTCTGTTTGGCAGATGACAAGTGGCGTGCGATTGAAGAGCCCTGCGACTGTTGCTCTCGCCTCGATCGATGTACTTGCAGCGATGCCGATTGCCGGAAGCCCAGAGAGAATTTCTTCTGCAATCATCGGGCCACCTAGAAATACGAATGGATTATGGTTTGGGAGATTTTGCGGGAACAGCGTATCTACGCGATGACAGGTTTCTTTCTCAAATCCCTTGGATGGGCTGACGACGATGGTTTTTGGATTCAGGAATGGATGGACGCTCTGTAATGCAGATCGTGTGGTCCATGTTGGTACGCACACAAAGAGCACATCGCACGTTGGAATGATTGCCTCCAATGGGTGTTGTTCTGGAATGATGTCGCTATTTTTATCCCAACATGTCACCGTGACGTCCTTTTGTGGAAGGAGGAGGTGATGAATGGCTTTTCCAAATTCTCCGTATCCAAGAATCACGACCTGTGTGGTCATATATCGGCAGTATACCGGAATCATGAATCATTGATGAAGCATGGACTGGAATCGATGGTGAAGGCGATTTATACTATTGGTTGGTTCAGAGATATTTTTTATTGATGATTGATCTGTATGGACAAGCAGATGCTCAAGCAACACCTTCCGTCGCTCTTGGTTGGCTTTATTGGTGCGGTGTTGTGCCAGGTGGTGCTCGTTGCGGTGGGGTTGGGGATTCTTTTGCATTCGCCACTGAAAGATTCGCTCGCACAACAGCTGCAGTCTATCGTGGATAAAGCGGTTACCGAAAAGAATCTTACGGATTCTGCGGGGAACCATTCCGACGTGATTGATGTGGTGGATGCCGCGGATCCTGCAGTGGTGTCAATTGTTATCACGAAAGATGTTCCAAAGATGGAACAAATCCTCAATCAAGACGGTCAGAACAGTCCGTTCGGCATGTTTGGTTGGGGTATGCCACAGTATCGACAGAATGGAACGGAAGAAAAAGAGATTGGCGGAGGTAGCGGTTTCATTGTATCCGATGACGGATATATCGTGACGAACGCACATGTCGTCAGCGATAAGGACGCGAAGTACACGGTGCTGTTGAACGACGAGAGCAAACACGACGCAACGGTGGTTGCAGCAGATAGCACGTTGGATGTCGCGGTGCTGAAAATTGATGCGTCCAATCTTTCGTTCCTTGAGTTTGGCGATTCCGACACGGTGAAGGTTGGCCAGTCGGTGGTGGCGATTGGCAATGCGCTCGGGCAGTTCCGTAATACTGTTTCCGTTGGTGTGATTTCTGGACTGTCGCGATCCATTACCGCGGGAAGCAATGGCGGTTCAGAATTGCTGTCAGATGTACTCCAGACGGATGCCGCGATCAATCCGGGGAACTCTGGTGGTCCGTTACTCGACCTTTCCGGCCAGGTTATTGGTGTGAACGTCGCTACAAGTAGCGGGGGAGAGAATATTTCCTTCTCACTTCCAAGTAACACCGTGAAGGCGACGGTTGATTCCATTCGTCAGAACGGTCGCATTGTTCAGCCGTACCTTGGTGTGCGATACGTCATCATCGATGAAGAGTATGCAAAGGCGAACGATCTTTCAGTTACTGATGGTGCGTTAGTGATTCGCGGCAGCGACGGAAAGACCCTCGCAGTGGTTCCAGGATCACCAGCAGACAAGGCGGGCATTGAGGAGAATGACATCATCACCGAAGTCGATGGCGTAAAACTTGATAGCACGCACCAGCTTGCTACAGAGCTCCGTCAAAAGGCGGTCGGCGATACGGTAACACTGAAGATTTTGCACGATGGCGCAGAAAAGACGTTAACAGCTACGCTCGAAGAACGACCAAAGGCCGACTAGCGGTTTCGGGGGAATGGCGTATGCTGGCTGCATATGAAACATCCATTCTCTATCGCGTTAGTGGCAATTCTTGCACTGCTCGGTGTGGCACTTGTCGGCCTGTTGGTGTTCCGCTTGATGAATGGGGCGATTATTCCTCCAGATTGGAGAGATACTGACGACACAACAGACGTTGGCGACGGCACGAATGTTCCAGGCGATACAGACGACACAGCGCAAGCGGCAACGTCTACATCCGGCAACATCACTGTTACGAGTCCAACGGCAGACGAAACGATCGGCTTGCCGCTCGTCACTAAGGGGAAGGCTCGAGTATTTGAGGGCACGTTCAATTATCGGTTGCTCGATGCGAATGAAACGGTGCTCGCAGAAGGCAACGCGATGAGCAACGCTCCTGACGTCGGTGAATTTGGAGCCTTTACCGTGACGACAAGCTACGATGCACCAACCGGTACTTCTGGAACGCTTGAAGTGTTCGACTACAGTGCAAAGGACGGCGCGGTTATCGACCTTGTGACATTCCCAGTGAAGTTTCCAACGATGGAAACAATGATTGTAAAAACATATTGGACGAATATGGAAACGAGCGGATCCTGTAGCTCGGTGACCGCAACAGAACGTCGTGTGGCGAAGTCTGCGGCCGTAGGATACACGGCGCTCACGGAGTTGCTCGCTGGTCCAAATACTCCAGAATCCATGGCGCAGCTCGCGACGAGCATTCCACCGTTCGTCTCCATCAAGAGCCTAACGATCAACGACGGCGTCGCGAAAGTCGAATTCTCGAAATCGCTCGAATCCGGCGGTTCTTGCCGCGTCGCATCGATCCGTGCACAGATCGAATCCACATTGAAACAATTCCCAACGGTCACATCGGTGATCATCAGCACCGAAGGCCGAACCTCAGCTGAATCATTGCAGCCGTAGGGCGAAACGAGACATAAAACAAAAACTCCCCGATTGCTCGGGGAGTTTTTTGAACGATTAGGACTTTCTCATTTTAGACTATTTTCGGTGCGCCAGGAGCAAAGCTTGCGAGGCGTACTTCATGGTACGTTGAGCAAGTTTGCGACGCAGTAAGCCGAAAAAAGTCAAAATGAGGAAGGACTATTTAGAGAAGCGCTTCCTTTGCTGCCTTGCTCACACCGAACTTGAGAACGGTGCGTGCTGGGATCTTGATGGTTGCACCCGTTGCTGGGTTGCGGCCCATGCGTGCTGCGCGGTTCTTCTTCACCATCTTTCCAAGACCTGGGAATGCAACTTCGCCAGCGCGTTTGATTTCTCCGTAGATCATTGCAACGAAGCTATCGTACATTTCTCCAGCTTGCTTCTTGGAAACTCCCCAGCGCTCTGAAAGATCTGCCATGATCTGTGACTTCGTAAGACGTTTCGCTGCCATATCTTTTTCTTAGTGAGTAAAGAGATTACGCGGGAAAGCTTAGCAATCTTTCAGATCTCACGAAAGAAGGTTATTCACAGGGGTATCTGTATTGCATGATTGTCTGCTTTGAACTATGAAGGAGGTAAGAATTTGTTGTATGTCCTTTTTGATCTTTTGGAAACGCGAAAAACGGAGGATTACCTTGCTTGTTGTTGCCGCGAGTTGTACCGCGATGGTGACGGCATTTTTGTGGTTTCGTGCAGTTCCACTTTCAGTTTCTGCTGTGACGCCGCGAGTGAATAGTGCTGTAGATACCGTGCTTGCGGCCCGAAAAGCCACGGTGCTTCAGTATGATGATGTCCCGTTTGGTGATGATCAATCCATCAATGTGCTGGTGCTTGGATTGGATTCGCGCAAAGAGGGAATTGAGCAACATTGTGATTCCATTCACATGGTGTCTGTGAATACGAAAGACTGGACGGTGCTCATGACGAGTGTTCCGCGTGGAACGTATGCATACATTCCACCAGGCACGTATGCCGACAATGAATACTATCTTGCGAACGCGTGTGCATTCGCGGGCCTCGACTACGGCGTGGAGCAAATCGAGCGCATCGTTGGCGTGAAAGCGGACTACGTGGTGACCGCGGGATTTTCTCAAGTGCTCGGAATTTTGCGCACGCTGGAATTACCGACCACCGAGGGTTTGCAATGGCTTCGTGCGCGTCAGAGCTACAAGATTGGCGATCCGCAGCGCAGCGAAAATCAAGCGGTCTTTTTGAAAGATGTTGCACTTAAACTGCTCGGTGGGAATGGCGTTCCGGATGTGATGTTCCACTTGCTGTATTCGTTCGTGGACACTGACATGAGCGAAAGTACAGCAAAGGCGTTGTACGACGGTTTGTTGCTTCATGGCATCGCGAACCGTCCAGACAACATTATGCTCACCATGAAGCCGCATTACGACGTGAAAGAGATTCATTTCGATCCTGAAAATGCGGCGAAGCAAATTGATGATCTTCTCGCGAAGCTTGAGGGCCGATTGTTGCGATTCGATCTTGTTGGCCGAACAATCGCGGATGTTCAGCGCGATTTAGTAGTATATCTTGAAGCGGTGCTTGCGGGATCGGAGGGATCGGTTTCCGACGTGATCGATCAGCAGTTGTGGCTGCAGGTGGAAGATGAGGGTGTGCGTGAATCGCTGCAATATCGGTTCGTAGAAGAATATGCGACGAAGCTGAATGCTACCAGTCACGACGCTGCGGTACAGTTCATTGCGGACTACATTTTGGAACAGCAGACGCTCGGTTCATTGGTATGGGAAGCGAAAGGTCGTGCGTTGTTGGAAACGCTGTTGGCGAAATAAGACGAGTGTGTTAAAGTTTCTTTACGTTCGTGGAGCAGTAGGCACAATGATGCTGCCGTGAAGGAGCACGGAGACGATGTGCCTTTGTGGGATCAACATGGAGGCCGATCCCGCAAGAAAGGAAGGAGGACAAGAGGGATAATGGCGCTCCTACGCAGGAGCAACGCGCTCGCGAAAGGGCGTTTCCGACATGGGGAAAAGGAAGCAAAGGGTGGGTCGGACGCCCCGGGGAGTCCGTCGGGCTTGGTCGAAGGATCATTCATCGGCGGACTCTCCGCATTTCTCCCTGTCGATCTTATGATCGATTTCACGAGAAAACGAATGAGGCTTAGCCGACGCGGCGGCCTCGTTTTCGTTTCGGAGACGACCCAGCGGGTCGTCTCTACGCCTTTGATCTGCCGGTCATCGCACTCGCCAACGTCACTTCATCCGCGTATTCAATATCGGCGCCCATCGGGAGACCGCGGGCAAGGCGGGTCATGGTTTTTCCAAATGTCGAGAGTTGACGCTGCAAATACATGATGGTGGTTTCGCCGTGAACGTCGGCGGAGAATGCTAGGATGAATTCGGCGATTGATGGGGAATTTTTCACGTGGTCGAGTAATGCTTTCACGTTCAGCATCTCTGGCGTGCGGCCGTCGATCGGGTTCAATGTGCCGCCGAGCACAAAATAGCGGCCTTTATATACGCTTGTTGCTTCGATGGTAGAAATATCTCGTGCCTCTGCGACGATACAAAGTTTTGTGGCGTCGCGATTCGGGTCTGCACAAATTTCGCACACGTCTTTTTCAGCAAACGTAAAGCAGGTTTGGCACAGGGTGATGTTGCCGAGATCGACAATCGCGCGGCCAATGCTCGCCAGTTCAAGTTTGCTGAAATGGAGAAGTGCGAACGCATAACGAAGTGCGGTTTTTGGCCCCACTCCCGGAAGGCGGCCGAGTGCTGCCGCAGCATTATGAATGGGAGTAGGGAACCTGCGCATAGAGCGGTCCCCCTCCTTACGAAGGAGGGATTAGGGGAGGTTTACAGTCCGAGATTCTTAAACGCATCCAATCCGCCCATTTCTTTCATTTTCTTCATGAGCTCAACCTGAAGTTTGCTATTCACGTCGTTGAGCGCATCTTTCACTCCAGCCTCAATTTTCGATCGGTCGAGCTCTTCATTAATCTTTACGCCAAGAGTCTCGTGACTTCCGTTCACCGTGATCATCACCTTGCCGCCCATGCCCTGACCAACAATAACGACTTCATCAAGCATCGCCTTCATCTGCTTGCTCTGATCGCGCATGTCTTTGATCTGCTTAATCTTATTGAACATAGAAATGATGGAAAAGAATGAGACGGTGACATCGCGAGCGCCAGTGGCGAGGGTGCACGTTTCGTAACGAGCAGTACTGATGCCCAGCCGTAGTCGAGTGATAGCGAGACGTTACGGCGTAGCGTCATTACGCACAGTGGAGAAACGTGTACCCGAGCCACCAGCGAGCGATAGTCACTGGATCCCCGCCTACGCGGGGATGACTGAAAAGAAACAGGGAATGACGGAATACGATTTCGTACGCTCCGAATGGTACCAATCTTAGTGTTTTGGTGGAAGGCCGTAGCCTTTGGGCGGAATTCCTGGAGGGAGACCGACATTGTTTGACTTTGGTTCGTTTGACTGTCCTTCGTTCTGGGGTGAGGTTTGCATCATTGGCGCGCGATTCTCTAAGTTCTTGAACGACGCATGTGTTGCGTCCCAGAACAGTGGCACCATGCCCGTTGGTCCGTTACGATGTTTTGCGATGTGCACTTCGGCACGTGTTTTTTCTTCTGGTGTCAGTTCTTCCGGTTGGTAGTTTCGATCGGCTGCCTTGCGGTATAAAAACATCACCACGTCGGCGTCCTGCTCGATGCTTCCGGAGTCGCGAAGGTGGGCGAGCTTTGGAATAGCTGGCTTCGTCATTTCCACGGCACGCGACAGCTGTGCGAGTGCGAGCACTGGAACGTTCAGCTCGCGGGCGATCTGCTTTAAACCTCGAGAAATTTCTGCAACTTCTTGCACGCGATTATCCGTTTTCTTTCGGGCTTCCATGAGCTGCAAGTAGTCGATAACAATCATCGATAAACCGTGCTCACTTTGTAATCGACGCGCCTTCGTTCGGATGCTCATGATTGTTGCGATCGGAGAGTCGTCAATAAAGATCGGCGCTTCGGAAAGCTTGCCAAGTGCTTCGCCAATGCGAGGGAAGTCGTCGGCGCTTTCGCTTAATCGGCCGGTACGAAGCTTCCACAGATCGACGTTCGCTTCGGCTGAGATCATACGGTCGACCAACTGCTCCTTGCTCATTTCAAGACTAAAGAATCCCACCGGCTTCCCGGTGCGGAGCGCGACGTTACGAATGATGTCCATGGCAAACGACGTCTTTCCGACGGATGGTCGGGCCGCGAGAATGATGAGATCGGAGTTCTGTAGCCCAGCAAGGAGATTGTCGATACCAAAGAATCCCGTTGCGACACCACGGAGTTTCCCTTTTTCTTTATGAAGCTCGTCGATGCGATCAAACGCCTCGGTGAGCAGTGTGTGCAGTGGTGTAAATGATTGTTTAATGAAGTTTTGAGACACGTTGAAGAGTCTGCGCTCGGCTTCGTCGAGGAGCACGTCAACATCCTGTGATTCGTCGAATCCAAGATCGGTAATATCGCTTGCTGCACGAAGCAGGCGACGGAGCGCCGCTTTCTTGGCAATAATTTCTGCGTGATGTGCAACGTGTGCTGCAGTTGTTGTGACGTTGGTGAGTTCAACCAATGCGGTTCGTCCACCAATTTGCTTAAGTACGCCCTTTTCTTCAAGGCGATTTCCGAGCGTGAGGACGTCGATCGGTTCGTGCCTATCCACGAGTTCGAGCATGATTTCGTAAAGAATCCGATGAGAATCTTTGTAGAAGTCTTCGGATCGCAGTGTATCGCCAATTTTGAGGAGCACTTCCTGATCAAGCAAAAGCGCGCCAAGCAGCGAGCGCTCGGCTTCGAGGTTGTGTGGGGGGATGCGACCAACATCAGACATACGTAGCCACATCTTAACCGACTCCGTGTGTCATCGAAAGCGAAAAACGTGTGTAACGTGTGAAGAAGATGTGCGTGGGGAGGGGATAAGCGGGAATGGTACAATGATGGCGCTATGGATAGTGATTCATCTCGTATTTGGAGCGCCGCGCGGCCACTCATCGGCACCATGATTGGTGTGGGAATTTTGGGCTTGCCGTACGCCATTCTTCAGGTTGGTATCGGTATCGGTATTCTTGAACTCTTTCTTGCTGCGCTCATCAGCTATCTTGTTCTGCGGCTGTACGGTGATCTCGTGATGATCCGGGGAGGAAAGGCACGGTTTATTCAAGTGATTGGTCGCGAACTTGGCCACCTTGGCACAGGCATCGCGGCGTTTGCGTACATTGGAGCGGCGTTTGGCGCATTGCTCGCATATATTATTTTTGGCGGACAGTTTTTACGTGTGGTGACGTTTTCGATGCTCCCGATGACCACGACGGCGGCGAGCGTTCTCTTCTTTACTGTCGCGTCGATCTTCACCGTTGGAGGCGCGCTGTTCGTTGCCCGTACGCAGAAGATTCTCATCCCACTGTTTATTGGTCTTATCGTACTCCTGATGATTGTTGCGGCGCCGCACATGACGACTGCGCATGTTCTCGCATCAACGTCTGGCGATTTCAGTATTCCTCTTGGCGTCATGTTCTTTGCGTTTCACGGTATCTCTGCGGTGCCAGAAATGCGTGACATCCTTGGCCGTCGATCAAACTTGCTACCAAAATCGATCGCACGCGCCACAATTGTCGTCGCGTTGGTGTACGCGGTGTTCTGTATTGGAATCCTTGCCGTGACTGGCTCGGCAACCACGGAGAATGCGATTCTTGGACTCTCGACAATTGGAAAGAGTCTTGTACTTCTTGCGAGCGGTATCGCGCTGCTGACCACGTTCAATGCGTACACGAATGTTGCAACGCAACTCACAAATACATTCTTGTACGACTTACGCATGCGATTTCTTTCCGCATGGTTTTTGACGACGACGATTCCGTTCGTGCTCTTCCTCGCCGGCGCGCAACGCATTTCATCAGTGCTCTCAATCACCGGTGGCGTCCTCGGATCTCTCACCGCAATCATGATGCTTATTGCCTACGAACGCGCTCGAGTAAGCGCCGATCTCCCAAAGAATTCTCTGCAGATTTCGCAGTGGGCGATTGGTTTAACCTTTGTGGTTTTCATCGGCGTGATGGTGACGACGGTGATTGGGTGACAGCTCTCCCTCTTACGAAGGGGGAGTAAGGAGGGGGTCTGACCTTGGATGGATGTGAGCGGAATGCGAAGGCTAGGAGTGCGAGGTAACGCGACAGAAAATGATACCCTGGTTTTTGGGGGTTAAAAAACTGGGCAACGAAATGCGATCTGAGCCTGAATTTGATGAAAAGTCAGATGGATTTTGAAAATGCCAGATCGACGATTGCTGGAGGCGTTATCGTTGATGCTGCAGGTCGTCAGTATCGGTCATGCGTTCCTAAAAGCAACTCGGTTGCGTTTGCAAGGTACCCTCTTTGAAATCGAGTATCCCCACTCTCGCCGCTCATGTTTTGTCGCTGTTGTCGTCCCAACCCATTCAAGGGTTCAGTTCAGATTCAAGATTGATTTCTTTCATTATCCGTGCTATATTTTTTCGTCACGAAGACGTTCGTGATGTGCCAAAACAGTGCGACTCCGACGACGGTCGATGTGGTGGTGGTATGCCGTTTCCCTTCATTCTGTTCTTCATGACGCTTCTGATGGCTGCGGAGGTCTTCCTCTGCTCCATCCTGTATCCAAGCATTGGACATCTCAGTGGCGTCGGCATATCGCGTTCGGGATCCTCGACGCGAGTGCGGCTGGCCTTGTCTATGCTGCCGTTCGGGAGGCGCTCAAGGACGACCGGAACAGGAAGGGGTAGGCGTGACGGAACGCAACGCGCGGGGCGAGGACGAACGGTCCTCCCCGCGCGTTTCTCTTTTTTATCATCTGCGGTATATTTTCTCCTAGTGTGGATATAAATATCTTGAGGGATTTTGTATGATGAAAGAACTCACTGAAGATCATGTAGTAGAATCGTTGTTCAGGGATCGAGAGGATTCTGTCGATCGTGTGCTTCGAAGTCGTTTCGGAGAAGCGTTTGAGCGGTTTTCGATGCGATTAAAGGATCGTCTTCGTTTGCAGGAGCGTTTGCAAAAGAATACGGGAGAAGATGAACAGATGTGTATTGATATTGGCAGAAAGATGAATCTCCTCGATTCTCAGACATTTGAAACAGTTGAGATCGCAACACGGTGGACTGACTTTGGAAAAACTGGACCAGCCGATGCGACACTTGAACAGCAATCCCTTATTGCTCGGATGTACGCGATTGAAAAAACATTTCCCAAACCACCGCATCTTATGTCGTTGCGGGATTTTCTTGAGCTTTCAGCTGACCCAGATATTACCCGGCGCATTCCCGAGCATCTTGAAACGTTGTGGGACATGGGATTGATCGAGTGCAATGTTCGTCAGTTTATTAACCTTCATGCACAGTGGACGATGGATATTATTCGTGACGAACCGGCAATTCCATATGAAGCAAAAGTCTCTGCCGCGTTGCACCATATTTTAGAGGGAAATAATCCGGATGGTTTGGTGGATCTTTCCACGGAGGAGTTGATGATTCCATCGCTGAATCGCCCGATCGGTATGCAGGAGATTCTTACAATTCTTTTAGACAAATATCAGGCGCGACGACGATTTCCTATTCCAGGAACTGAACGACTTCGCACGCATGCAGAACAGATTGAATGGCTGCGAATCTATATGGAAAAGTATGTTGCGTTGAAGCAATATCCATCATGGCTTCGTGAAAAGCTCCACGCATGCATTAATGTTCTTGAGGGCGCAGGACCGTTTTCAGAATTCTTCGCTGCAGATCGTGAAGCGGAGAACGTTGAGGCGGCTCTCGCGGCGAAATAATGTTTTTTTCAACAACATGATCCCTTCTTCCATTCGCATTTTGCACGACGAGCTTCCAGATGCTCCTGGAGTGTATTTGTATTACGACGTGGCGGGGAAGTTGTTGTACATCGGGAAGGCAACAAGTTTGAAAAAGCGTGTGGGGTCGTACTTTACGAAGTCGCACAACAGCCGCATCGCCGATCTTGTCGCCAATATCGCACGTATCGATCACGTCCAAACGCCAACGGTTATTGAGGCGCTTGTGCTCGAATCAAATCAGATCCGCAAGAACCAGCCGCCGTACAATATTTTGAGCCGCGATGATAAAAGTTTTTTGTACCTTTGCATCACGAACGAAGATTTTCCAAAGCCAGTGTTACTTCGTGGTCTCGATCTTGAACGCATGGGAATCCAGCCATTCACAAAATCGCTTTCGCCAGTAGCAAAAAAGAAATTTCTTGCCGTGTTTGGCCCGTACATCAGCAGCCGATCGCTACGTACGGCATTAGATTTGGTGAGGAGATCGATTCCGTGGAGTGTGTGCGAGCCCGGAAAGAAAGCATGTTTCGACGCGCAGATCGGGCGATGCCCTGGTGTGTGTACTGGAGCGATCTCGAAAAAAGAGTATCGAAAGATCATCCGTCAGCTAATCCAATTCTTTGAAGGAAAGAAAACATCCATCGTGAAGCAGATGATGAAGGAAATGAAACGCGCTGCACTCGCGAAAGATTTTGAGCTTGCCGCGGGCTTGCGAAACAAGGTAAACGCACTCGAACACGTGAACGATGTAGCGTTGATTACCCGAGAAGATGACTGGAGTGTTCAGGATGACAACTCTCCCTCCTTACGAAGGAGGGAGTCGGAGGGAGGTGAGTTCATCAACATCCTCGGTCGCGTCGAGGCCTACGACATCGCGAATATCTCCGGTACATCGAATGTCGCATCAATGGTTGTTTTCGAAAACGGTCAACCGAACAAGGCGATGTATCGCAAATTCAAAATCAAAACGTTCAAAGGGGCGAACGATGTTGCGGCAATGGAAGAAGTGTTGCAGAGAAGGTTGAAGAGGGCAAGGGGCAAGGGGCAAGGGGCGGAGAAGGGATGGGAGCTGCCGGATGTGATGGTGATTGATGGGGGAGAAGGGCAAGTGAATCGGGTAAAAGACGTTCTCGCCGATCTCGGATTCAGCATTCCGATCATCGGCATTGCGAAAGGATTCGATCGGAAACAAGACCGTTTAGTGTACGACGAATCAAATCCCGAACTTCGCCGAATCGCAGAATCAAGTAAAGAAATCCTCCAACGTGCCCGCGACGAAGCCCACCGCTTCGCCGGCGCGTATCACCGTGTGTTGCGATCAAAGAATTCGGGCATACCAAAGAGAAAAAAGAATATTTAAGAAAACGCGAATGTCCGCCTCTCTCGTTGGGTGGCGGACATCGTCGTAGTGGAGCTTACGAGTTGAGCGCCCGGATAGCGGCCTCGATCGTTGGTGCAAACTGATCGTCGCGGATACCCACGGAACGGAAGTTTTTTCGTTCTTCGCTTGGGGACCCGGTCTCGTCCCTTCTGGCGATAGCGATCAGGCGTCCGCTGTACGGCCGTTCGACGAGTTCTCTCGCCACGGCATAGATGGTTCGGTGTGCATTGCCGTGGACGCCGATGAGGACGATGGCGCCGTATGGCGCCAGATCCATGGTCGGCGTTGCCTTGAGCGCGGCTTCGATTTCCTGGAGCGTTTGTGCTGTCCCAAGAACCGAAATCGTGTGCGTCGTGTCCGCGCCGAGCATCCGGCGTACGAATCTTTCAGAATCTGCAGACCCACTCACGAGAAGAATGTGCATGAGGTTTCTCCCAGATGATAGTTTTACAGAAAATCGAATGAACGTCCAAATCGAAAGCCCCCGGTGCTGCACCCACCGCGTTCGGCGGGGAGCACCCTGGGGGCTTTTCGTGTCGTGGCGCGCGCGGTCGCCTATAGGTCATCCGCTTCCGCGTCGGCGCGTTCGGCTTGCGCCAGGCACCAGTCGATGCCGGCCTCTGGAGAGTTCCCGAGGGTGTTGACGTAGGACATATAGACGCAGTCCTGCGTCTGCCGATCCATCGCGTCCCAGATCCTTCCGTTGTTGAGCGTCCAGCGTTTGAAGGCCGTCGCCCGACCGGAGAGCGTGTCGGGCTCGCCGTTGTCGAAGAATTCATTCGGTTGATCCGGCAGGAGCGTCTCGTCGATCGCGCCCGGAACGAATTCCACGTCCGGACTCGTCTTGGGAATCGGGATGAAGAGCGCCGCGAGACTCGAGTCGCTGTTCGGTGCGTCCATCGGCGTGCCGGTGTCGACGATGTCGACCTCCTCGACGTTGAGATCGATGTGATTCGACGGCTGCGGCTTTGGCCGCGAACGGAAGAAGTCGTGAGCGAGGATGAAGACGATGCCGCAGGCGGCAATTGCGGTGGAGATCAGGCGAATGAGGGCTGCGTTTGAAATGTTCAAGGCTGCTCCTAAGGGCGAAGGTTCGAGTTTCGAAACGATGAAGCACGCTCCCCACGGTATCAGAAATACCGGTTATCCACAAGTTTTAGCCAAATTTCGTGATCACGAACGTCAAAGTGGTGTAAAGTGGGGCCATGAGGAGAAAAGTGGGGAAACTCCACTTGAAAACTACTCATACTAAAGCATTGCGCCATGTTCCTTGGTCAATACAACCATTCTATCGACGACAAAGGACGGCTCGCCGTTCCAATGAAGTTTCGAGAAGCACTCGCGTATGGCGCGGTGGTGACGCGAGGCTTGGACTCTTCATTATTCCTGCTGCCCTTGGAGGAGTGGGGCAAATTAGCGACATCGCTCGCGAATTTACCCTTGGGGCAGGCTAACGCACGTGCATTCGCCAGGCTCATGCTTGCTGGGGCAATGGATGTGGTGTTGGACAAGCAGGGACGGTGTGTCGTTCCGGAGTATTTGCGTCAATATGCAGGCCTCCGGAAGGACGTGGTCATCGTAGGAGTGAACACGCGCCTGGAAATTTGGGACGTCGAGAAATGGCAGACGTATGTCGCTTCAACGGAAAAGGACGCGGAAAAGATTGCAGAGAACCTCAGTTCTATGGGACTTTAGCGCCCTATGAGCTCCGATTCCGCAAAAGTCCACATTCCTGTTCTTGCCAACGAAGTACTGAGCGGCCTGGCATTGAAGCCTGGCAGTCGAGTACTCGACGGCACCATTGGCCTTGGCGGACACGCGAAGCTTATGCTCGCGGTAACGCAGCCTAACGGGGAATTGGTTGGGTTCGATCGTGACGATCGGAACTTGATCGTGGCAAAGGAACGCTGCGCAGAATTCGGTGATCGCGTCACGCTCATTCACGATTCGTTCAGTTCAATCGGTGCTCGCGACGTTGGAACCTTCGACGCGATGCTGTTCGACCTCGGATTTTCTTCGGTACACGTAGACGACGCGTCGCGAGGCTTCTCCTTCATGAAGGACGGGCCGCTCGACATGCGCTACGACACGCGCCAGGAATTATCTGCTGAAGTGATTGTGAACACGTGGACGCGTGAAGACCTTACGACGATTCTCCGCCGACTCGGTGAAGAGCCGCGGAGTGCCATTATCGCGAAGGCCATCGTGGATGCTCGACGGGAAATGCGCATTGACACGACGTATCAACTTGCAGAAATCGTTGCAAGCGTCGTCCATCGTTCGGGAAAAATTCATCCGGCAACGAAAACATTTCAAGCGTTGCGCATTGTGGTGAACGACGAGCTTGGGGAGGTTGAACGAGGACTTACTGCGGCGCTCGCAAAGTTGAACAGCGGTGGACGATGCGCGGTGATCACATTCCATTCACTCGAAGATCGTTTAGTGAAGACACTTTTTAAAACTCAGGCTGGTCTGAAGCCGATCACGAAGAAACCTATCATCGCCACGCAAACGGAGATGATTGAGAATCCTCGCTCACGCAGCGCAAAGTTACGCATCGTCGAAAAGAATTAATACTTATGACTTGCATATTTGAGACCAGTTTCGATGAAGGGCGAGGAAAGCTTCTGAGGCGTACTTCTTGGTACGTTGAAGAAGTTTCCGAAGGCCTGAGTCGAAAATGGGCCAAATAGGAAAGTCATAAAAATTGTATGGAGGTACAACAAGGAGGAAAAAACATCTTCATTCGCGCGATCAAAAATCCGCGCGTCATGAGTGTGCTCAGTGTGGGCTGTATGCTCGCATTTGGGGTGTTGTATGTGGGGCAAGTGAATAGCGCGGCAACAAAAGGGTATGCCGTGCGCGCATTGCAAGAAAAGAATGTGGAGCTTCGTCACGAGCGGGATCGGCTCGACATGCAGATTGCAAAGTTACGTTCACTCGACAGTGTTACGGCACGTGAATCTTTTCTTGGATTGAAAAAAATTGATCAGGTGAGCTTTGTAAAGATGGGAACAGATGTTGTGGCGGTGAGGTAGATGAGTTGGGGAGGGCAAAGGACAAGGGGCAGAGGGAATTTCTTTGTCCTCTGCCCATTGCCCTCTCTTCATGGTACAATTCACACATGACCTCTGCAGAAAACTCAACAAATGCGCGTCGTCCACGTCCGGTTGTTCTTTGTGTTTTAGACGGTTTTGGTATTGCACCGGACGCTGAAGGAAACGCCATTACTCGCGCACAAACACCAACGTTTCACACGATGACGTCGCGGTATCCGTCCATGACGTTGCGTGCGTCGAGCGAAGAAGTTGGATTGAATTGGGGAGAGATGGGGAATAGTGAAGTTGGGCACCTTGCGATTGGTGCCGGGCGCGTGTACTACCAGACGTTGCCGAGATTAACGAAGTCCATCGCAAGCGGGGAATTCATGAAAAATCCTGCGCTCATGAAAGCGTTCGAGAAAGTGAAAGCGACCGGCGGGGTGTTGCACCTCATGGGTATTTTGTCGTCTGGAAAAGTGCACGGGTTTGATGAACATTGTTTTGCCCTATTGCGCATGGCAAAGAAATACGGATTGAAGCGTGTTGCCGTACACGCGGTACTCGACGGTCGAGATACGCTGTACAATTCCGGCCTCGACTTTGTAAAAAACGCGTTGTCGCAGATGAAGGAAATTGGTGTTGGGGAATTGGCGAGTATGAGCGGGCGTTTCTACGCCATGGATCGCGACAATCGTTGGGACAGGGTTGAAAAGGCGTACAACGCGATGGCGATTGGCAAGGCAGACGTCATGGTGGAGGATCCGGTGGAGGCGATTGAGCTTTCGTATTCACGTGAAATTTACGACGAGGAGTTTGTACCAACAGTGCTCACAAAAAAGGGGATGCCGGTTGCAATGATCGGTGCGGACGACGCGGTGATTTGTTGGAACTTCCGTCCGGATCGTTCGCGCGAAATCACCAAGGCATTCGTGGTGCCAGCGTTCGAGAAGTTTGCACGCGAATACATCAAGGGCCTTACGTTCGTCACGATGACGGAGTACGAAGAAGGGCTGCCGGTGGATGTCGCGTACGCGCCGGAAAAGATTTCAAATTCGTTAGCGGAAGTTATTTCGAATGCTGGCCTCGTCCAGCTGCACATCGCGGAAACCGAAAAGTATGCGCACGTCACATTCTTTTTGAACGGTACACGCGAAGAACCGTTTCCGCATGAGGATCGTGTTCTTATTCCGTCGCCGCACGTGGCGAGTTACGCGGAAGAACCAGCGATGAGCGCGGTGGCGATCACTGATCGGATTGTTCAAGAGATTAAGCGTGGCAACTACGACGTAATTCTGAGCAACTTCGCAAATGCCGACATGGTTGGCCACACCGGCAACCTTGCGGCAACAATTGCGGCGGTTGAAACGATCGATGCATGTTTGGCGCGCATTATCGATGCGGTACTCGCGGCCGACGGTGTACTCCTTGTGACAGCCGATCATGGAAATGCGGAAGAGGTGCTCAATTTACAAACGCACGATATTGATAAAGAGCACAGCACGAATCCTGTGCCACTGTGGATTATCGGTAAACAATTTGAAGGCAAGCCATCCATCGCTGGCGATGTCCCCAACGGCGATCTCTCTCTCATGCCACCGTGCGGCATGTTGGCGGACATTGCTCCAACCATCCTCGCGATCTTGGGAATTCCCCAACCTGCGGAGATGACGGGAACGGCGTTGTTGTAGACCTCCCCCCGACTCGATAACGTAATCACCGTGACTTTCACCTCCCCCCGACCCCCTCCTTCTTCATTTTCACTTCCGTCTTTGCGAGGAGGGTAATCCCGACGAAGCAATCTAGGTATGAACGATCGTCAATATTACATTTACATTCTCACGAACATTTCGAATTCAGTCGTATACGTCGGAATGACGAATGATCTCCTTTGTAGAATCGAGGAACATCGTGCGGGATCGGCTGACGGATTTACAAAGAAGTATCATTGTCACAAGCTGGTTTACTATGAGGTTTTTGATACGGCGTACGATGCGATTAGTCGTGAGAAGCAATTAAAAGCGGGTTCGAGGAAAAAGAAGGATGCGCTCATTGCAACCTTGAATCTGACATGGAAAGATCTTGTAAACGATCTTGCCTAGATTGCCGCGTCGAACGATTACGTTCTCCTCGCAATGACTGATTATTTATTGAGGGGGCAAGGGGGAGGTGAATGTAGCTATGAATCCAATCCAAACCCTCCATCATCTTTCCCTCCTCTACCCCGACACTGGCGCTCTTCACGTTGGCACGCCGTATCACATGATCGTGATGGTCGCATTGAGCGCAAGAACGAGGGATGAGCAGATTTTGAAGCTCGCTCCGGGATTTTTTCAGAAGTTTCCGACGGTACGCGATCTCGCCGTCGCCGATATCGGATCGATCACCCGGACGATAAACACGATCGGAATGTTCCGACAGAAGGCAAAGCACCTGAAATCGATGGCACAGATGATTGCGAATGAATTCGGCGGGGAGGTTCCGAAGACGCTCGAGGAGCTCGTTCGCCTTCCTGGCGTTGGCCGAAAAACCGCGAGCGTTATTCTTGTTGCCGCATTCGACACGCCGGCGATTGCCGTGGACACGCACGTTCATCGCGTAGTGAATCGGCTGGGATGGGTAAAGACGAAAACCGTTGAAGCGACGGAACAGGCCCTGCTTCGAATCATCCCGAAATCGATGCAACCGATCGTCAATCGCGTCTTTGTTCCATTCGGCCGCACAATCTGCATCGCAAAGCCTCGGTGCTGGGCATGTCCACTCGTGAACGAATGTGCATTTGCGAACAAGAATCTTATCCCTCCCACGAATCGAGAAAAGGTGTTGAGTACGATACAATCCATGCGTGACGGCATTCGAACGCTAAAAACTTCACTGCAAGATTTCCTTCACTCGCTCAATTTGCCCAAGGCGTAATCGCCGATTGCCCAAGTCGCGCTGGTGCGACGATCGCTCATTCCTTTATGTTGCACTTTGATGAACATCTCACTACGCAAATTCGTGAAGCGGGAAAATCGACGCTTCCATTGTGGCGTTTTTTGGCGAGCTACGGAATTGTGGTGCTTTTTGGTTTTGGAGTGGTGACGATTTTGCTCGGGTACGTGAGCTGGTTTGTGTTGTTGATTCCGGTTGCGCTCACTCATGCTATTACGCTTGGTTTGCAGCATATTGTTGGTCGTGCACGACCTCCGCTTGGTGTGTCGGAAATTCAGATGTGGTATCGCACCCCTTCATTCCCGTCTGCGCACTCTGCGGGAAGTATGGCGTTTGCAGTGGCGATGTCTGCCGTAATGCTCCGCGTGCCACAGTACGGGATCCCTCTCGGTATTGCGCTGATTGTTTTTGCGCTTTTGATTGGTATTTCTCGTATTATGGCTGGCGTGCATTATCTTGGCGACGTCCTCGCCGGGTTTCTCTTTGGCATTCTTGTGACTGGAATTTTCTTGACGGCTGTTTAGAAAAAATGTCAGTCGTGTGGATAAGCACTGCGTATGATCAGTTCGGTTGCGGTATGATTTTATTGAATTAGGGTTCTTTTTAATTCACGAAGCTCCACCTATGACTGACGTTCGAACATCATCGGAAACGATAACGCGACTCAAGAGGTTCACGGCTGCTGGCTTGCTGGCTGCGATTGGGTTTTTGGGGACGGGTCATTTTGCACATGCAGCAGCTGGTGAGGGAACGGTAGCTATTCGTGTTGCGCAAAGCAGCGGATCAGATAACGCGAGCACAGCAACATTTGCCAGCCCAAGTAGCGCCGTAACAGTAACAGTTGGAACAAAAACATATTTGCGTGTGGACGTAGCTGTTGGCGCAAGTCATATTGCTGCAGCACAAAACAACGTTACCATGCAGGTAAACCTCAATTTGTTCCCAACAAACGGTTGGACAACGGATACGCAAGCTGCAGTGTCGGATCTTGATACTGTGGGCGAATGGTTCGTTACATATACGGATACTGATTCCGTTACAACAAACAATAGCGCGATCAGTTTTGCTGCGAGTGCTTCGGTGAACACTGGATTGCTCACCATTCAGGCCGATCAGCAAATGGACTCAACGGATATCATCAAGGTTTTCATGGTTGTGAATGATAACAACTATGTTCGTTCTGCTGCGAACTTCGTCGTTTCCGTTGACGACACGGGTGGAGATAGTTTGACCCCGATTAGCGCGCCGGCGACAGTTGCAACTATTGCGGAACCACAGCTCACATCATCCATTACTCTTGGGGCAAACTCTGTGGTGGGAGCTGCAGGAAGCACAACGCTTCTCTTGACGCCTCCTGCGGCGCTTGCAGCAAACGACACGGTCGTTTGGACGATGCCAGCGAACTTCGCTGTTCCACAGGGTGCGATTACCGTTGCTTCGCAAACATTGGCCGGAGGTGGAACATTTACCTGTACCGGTGTTGCATTAACGCGTGTCATTACCTGTACAACAAGCGGAGTCATTACTGCTGACGTTGCTGGAAATATTGTATTGAGCGGTATTACTTCTCTTTACGTTGCCGATGCTTCAAACGTCGCAGATCTTACAATAAATAGCGTTACCGCTGGTTCTGGTGCGGATATCGCTCTTGATACTACAACTGCTGTTACTGCAACGACTGCCGGAGTAATGACGTCGACAAACGTTGCTCCCGCAACCACAATCGTTGGTGTCTCGAACACTGCAACAGTCACATTCACGACGGTGAACAGCATCGCTGCCGATGGAAAGGTTAAAGTGACATTTGGAGCAGGCTTTGTCTTGACGAGCATTACTTCCACGGGAATGGCGTGCTCAACATTAACTGGTGGAACTACAGCAACAAGTGTTTCGGGTCAAACAGTCACTCTTACACGAACTGGCGGCGACGTTGAAGCGGCTGGAGCGCAAACATGTACTATTGCGCTCGTTCACAACCCAACGTCCGCAGGAACCACGGGAACGTATACGATTTTTACCACGGATACGTCTAACAACGTTATTGATCGTGACGCTGCGGTGACGGCAGACGTCATGTACAGTTCCGATGATTCTGAGGACACGGCGACCACTGGTTCTGCTGCAACGTACGCTATTGCATTCACTGCTCCTGCAGCTTCTGCAGCATACGCAGCCGGCGATGCAGTGAACATTGTATGGTCCACGAGTGCTGGAACAGGCACGGTTGGCGCAGTGAATCTTTCATACTCCACAGACGGAGGATTGACATTCACCACCATCGTGACGGCAACTGCAAATGATGGATCGTATACATGGGATGCGCCAAGCATTTCTGCGCAAAGTGTCACAATCCGTGCGCAGGCAACAGATCTTTTGACGGTTCTTGCAACCGCGACGTCTAACGCATTCAGTATTGGCACTGAAGTATCGGGTGACGACACGTCCACACCTGCAGAGGACGTTGATACCGGAGCAACTTCAACATCACTTCTTCCAACAGGTACCTACATGAAGGGTGAGTCGTGGGCCACGGTGTATTACATTGATGGCACTACACGTCGCCCATTCTTGGATAGCCAGACATTCTTCACATACGCAAGTAATTTTGACGCAGTCATTGAAACATCGGACGATTACCTCATGAACTACACCATCGGAACGCCAATGGTGCCAAAAGCAGGAACAGTTCTTGTGAAGATTCAGTCCGTCAACAATGTGTACGTTCTTGGCGAGGACGGTGAACTTCGCTGGATCACGTCTGAATCCATCGCGCAGGGCTTGTACGGAAGCAACTGGGCAGACTACGTGATCGACGTTCCAGTAACCGCATGGGGACACTTCACCATCGGTGACGACATTACTTCGGAGAACGACATCAGTGTCGATGCAGACACGATGCAGACACGAGACGAACTCAACTCGATGTCCGTCTAGTTCTTGTTCACCAAAAAGCGCGGGCCTTAAACGGCTCGCGCTTTTGTGTTACCCTTAAACCTCAAGAAAAGCCTATGCGGATCGTTATTCTTGCCGGTGGAATTGGTACACGACTGTGGCCAATGAGTAGAGCCACAAAACCGAAGCAGTTTTTTGACGTGTTGTCGGATCAGCCGCTCTTGCGCGACACGTATCATCGCATCGCGAAAGCGTATCCGGTAGAGAAGATCTTTCTTTCCGTTTCTCCAGCATTTGCAGACCATGTTCGGCAAGTGCTTCCTGAAATTCTCGAGGAGAACATTCTTGTGGAACCCGAGCGTCGCGACACCGGCCCGGCCATGGGGTTCGCTGCCGCCGTTCTTTCGCTTCGCGACGCCGATGAGCCAATGATGTTCATTCCGGCGGATCATTACATTCGCGATGTTGAACGATTTCTTACTGTTCTTCGGACTGCCGATGAGCTGGTTCGTGAGAAAGGTGTGCTCGTAGACATTGCGATTCCGCCAACCTTCCCATCAACAGCGTTGGGATACACAAAGATTGGCACCACGATCGACAACCGCAACGGCGTTGCGATTTTTGCATTCGCCGGGCACACGGAAAAACCGCCGTACGATATTGCCAAGAAGTACCTCGAAGACGGTTCGTACTTGTGGCACGCGAATTACTACACCTGGACGCCGGCAAAGTTCTTAGAGGCATTCCAAAAATACGCGCCGGAGATGAGCGAAGGGCTTCTTGCATTGCGCGAAGCGTACGCAGGTGGCGATCTCGACCGCGTCACCGAGATCTACTCGATGCTTCCAGGGAAGTCGTTCGACTACGCCATTGCAGAAAAGATTGATCACGATCAAGTACAGATTCTTCGCGGCGACTTCGGCTGGAGCGACATCGGCACGTGGGACGTTCTGCATGATCGGCTCTCTGATCAAGGTGGCAACGTCGTAAAGGGGAATGCGATCGTCAAGAATACAAATGGATCATTGGTGTACGCGTCCGGCGATCGTCTTGTTGCCGCCTTCGGCTTGCAGGACGTCGTCATCGTGGACACTCCCGATGCGCTTTTGGTATGCAACAAGCGCTCAGCAGAACAGCTCAAAGACTTGCTTGCCGAGATTCGGGAGAAGACGGGGGACGTGTACTTGTAATCCTGGTTCCAAGATTCCCCTCCGTCATTGCGAGGAGGGTAATCCCGACGCGGCAATCTAGGTTTCTTCAGTCATCCTGAGCGAAGCGAAGGATCTGAGCGTCGATAACCTACGAGAGATGCTTCACTCCGTTCAGCATGACGAAACGGTCTTATCTTCTCCACTATGCCAACCTATTCCTGGGAACGCCGATCAATGAATCCATTTAAGGGAAAAGTGCAGCTGCTCGCCATCCTCATCGGTGGCGTCATCATCGTGGTTGGATTCTTTGCGGCCATGTTCGCTGGCCGAGCGTGGTTTGCGCACCCAGCGCCAGGGTTTGAAGGTGCATCCAACGCGAGTGTTTCTTTGGAGGTAAAGCCTGGTGACAACTTCGGCGTCATCGCATCTGAGCTGAAGCAGGACGGCGTCATTGATTCTGCGCTTGCGCTTCGGTTCTACGCGCGCGTTTTTGATTCATCGACTATCTATCCGGGAACGTACACGATTCTTCGCGATTCGAGTTATCAGGACATCCTGGCTGTTCTTCATCAGATCGAATCGAACGTCGTCCGCATCACGATCCCAGAAGGATTCTCGCTTGTCGATATGGGTGTGCGCATTCAGAAGTTCTTGCCGAGCATTACCACCGAAGCATGGAATGCTGCGGTCGGTACCAGCGGAACCGCATCGGCAAACGCATTCATCGCGTCGTCGATGAAGCCGGAAGGAGTCGATCTTGAAGGATATCTTTTTCCAGACACGTACGAGTTCTCCAAAGACGCCACGGCGGATCAGATTGCGAACATCATGATCGATGCCATGAAACGTCATATCGATGATCTCGGTGCCCCTACTGGCGATGCCGTGGGCATGAGCACGCACGAGATGCTCACGTTGGCCTCGATTGTAGAAAAGGAAGTTCGCACCGCAGAAACCATGAAGAATGTCGCAGATGTATTTTTGAAGCGCATCGCGATTGGCATGCCGTTGCAGTCCGATGCAACGATCAATTACATTATCGACGGCGACAATCCAAGCCCGTTGTATTCCGACCTCGAAGTGGAATCCCCGTACAACACATACAAGCACGCAGGGCTTCCGCCGGGCCCAATCTCGGCCCCAGGCCTGAACGCCCTCACCGCCGTCTTCCACCCAACGTCGAATGACTACTACTACTTCCTCACCACCGACGCTGGCGATATCTACTACGCGAAAACGTACGATCAACATTTAGCAAACAAGGCGAACCACCTCAAATAATATCTCTTTCTATTCCGTCATTGCGAGGAGGGTAATCCCGACGCGGCAATCCAGATGAGCCTAGATTGCCACGTCGAGCGATTACGCTCTCCTCGCAATGACGGAGGTGAATTGAACTCAACTCTATGTTCACAATGCTCTTCACGATCATCGGTCTCGCAGCCTTCGAAGTGGTTTCCAGTATCGACAACGCCGTCATTAACGCCGAGGTGTTGCAGACCATGAGTCCCAAAGCGCGACGGTGGTTTCTTATTTGGGGAATGCTCTTCGCCGTTGTTGCGGTTCGTGGCTTGCTCCCGTGGCTGATTGTGTGGGGCGTTATGCCGGATCTTGGTCCGATCGGTGCTTTAATGTCGACGATGAGCAGCGATCCGTTGGTGCATCTTGCGGTGGAGAAGGCAGCGCCAGTGTTGTTTGCCGGGGGAGGCACGTTCTTGTTGTTCCTGTTCTTCCATTGGTTGTTCCTTGAAGAAAAGCACTTCGGCCTTCCGCACGAAAAGTTTTTCGCACGCCAAGGCCTGTGGTTCTACGCCGTCGTCTCTATTCTCTTGGCATTCATCGTGTGGACGTCACTCTCCATTGAGCCATTCATGGCATTCGGTGCCGTGATTGGATCAACCGCATTCTTTATTACCCACGGATTCAAAGACAACGCCGAGCGTGCAGAAAAAGAACTCCTCTCCGGCAACACCAAACGCAGCGACATCAGCAAGATTTTATATCTTGAAGCCATCGACACGACTTTTTCAATCGACGGCGTTCTGGGCGCCTTCGCCTTCACCCTCTCCGTCCCCCTCATCCTCATCGGCAACGGCATCGGCGCCCTGGTTGTGCGCCAACTCACCGTAAGCAACATCGAAACGATCAAAAAATACATCTACCTCAAAAACGGCGCGATGTACTCATTACTTATCCTGGGCATCATGATGATGTGCGAAGCCTTCGGCATCCACCTCCCACAATGGGGAGCTCCATTGGCGACGGTACTGATCCTGGCGGCTGCGGTGGTGAAGAGTAGAAGGAAGATGTTGGAAGCTGGGTAAAGTTGGTTTTGACGTTTTAACTTATTGGGGATAGTTTTTTCAATTTTCGGCTGATATAGTAAGATCACTGCGCTATTAAAGTGTTAATTGGGCGTAAGCTTTGGCTCCCATGACTTCTGATTCTATTGAGCTTCTCGGAAAACTTATTCTCGCTTTTCTTGCGTTATTTGGAGGAAAGGAGCTTTTTAATAAAATAATCTTTCAAAGGATCGAAAAGGGTGAGCGTATTGGTCGAGATAAGGTAGTTAACAATTACTACAATGTCTCGAGAGTCGGAGATCCTGATCTGCTGCTAAGCGAATCGTCCGTCCCTTCGCGTGAACCGGTGTCTGGGGATGATGGTGACCTGGTCCCAGGTGCACTGAAAATTTTAGCAGATGCAGACGGCTCTATCATTTTAGTATCGAGCGATATTGAAAAAGTGATCGACTTTTTTGAAAGGGTTTTTAAAGAGAACGGAAATTGGAGAAACGGTCACTGTTTGATTATGGGCGCACTCTTTGCGCTAATTTCCCAGAGACATCGAAACCTTGAGTGGCAAGAACATTGCGCCAGCTCTCTCCGTGAACTTTTTCATCAGTGGAAGGGAAGTGAAGGTTTGATTGTTTCTGCTTTTACCAAAATAAGGCCAAAGGGGGCGAATAACTTTCCAACAGCAAAGAATGGTAGGGATCTGTATGCTAGGATGCGTTGGTACTATGAATTTTTCTCTTCGATATGTCATCATCACCATCCGGACGCTCTAGTGGCATTGAAATCCATTCGAGACGATAGGGAGATAAAAGATATATCCGACGATTTGTTTAACAAGACAGTGGCAATGTTTTTTTATGAGATGGTAGGATTCATTAGACTTACAGGAGTATGAAACAATTAGAATTACATAACGCGATTGACGGGTTTTTCAGAAGCGATATCAAGCTAGCTAATCTTCAATTTGCGCAAAGTTTATTGCAGAATGAAGACTCGCGGCGTTATTTTTTCGACCAAGCCAATGAAGTATGGCTTCAATGGCTTTGGGATTTCGGATTTCTTGACGCGATTAAGGGAGGGGCGAATACCGCACCTAGAGGTGTATATCGGCTTCCCGAACTCGGCTACCTCGAGAAAATTTGTAAGATAAATCCGGTCGGAGTTTCAAAGATCATTGAATCGGTAGAGATTTCCGAAGACAATTGTAGTCCGGAAGTATTATTGAGTTTTTTAAGGATTATCGGGACTTTTCCGGTTGAACAAATTGTACCGCTCATCGATAAGATTCTATCGGAACGATGGGTTTATTTAATGCGAGATTCAGATAGGTCGAGTTACGATTTTGAAGTGATTGTAAAAGTATTAGTGGAAAAGAAAGAGAGCGTTGGTTTGTTAAAGTTATCTCAAGCCCTTTTGACTTTAAAGGATGAGGACGATATACGAGCAAAAAACGGAGATTTTGGAAGAGACGATTTTTTCTGCGTCAAAGATATTGATGAGTCGGGTATTTTTAGTGCGCTTATTACTATTGATGAGCATTATTTAACTGCTGCACTTAAAGTTACTACGGATACCATGGCGGCTATCATTAAGATGTCAGAAGCAGATGAAGGGGGAGTCTTTGAGTATAAGGATGCATTTGGCTTATATGACGTTGATTTTTTTAATCTAGATTTTGAGGGTGGCCATACGGGCTCATATCGCGCGAATGAAAAAAACTTTGTTACAACTATAAAGGTTCTTGCCGAGAGTGAGATGAACAAGAAATCTACAGGCGACGAAGATAAGAGGTCTGTTCTTGATCTTATAGATAATATTCCTTCGAGTCGTCTGGTGTGGAGATTGCGATTATTTGTGCTAGCGCAGCAACCTCTTTTGTTTAAGAGTGAACTTAAAGATTCGTTCTTTAGGTTGTTTGAAGGTAAAAATGATTACGATATAGAGGGTGGCGCAGAATACAAGCAAGCTTTAAAAATTTGTTTCCCCCTTTTAGACGAAGATGATCAACGGCTTTATGTTGCGAATGTCATAAATTATTTTGTAAAAAAAGCGAAAGATAATCCAGAACAGAAATGGCACAAACAAACCGGATATGAAATTCTTTCGACCGTTTTTGTTGATTTAAATGGAGCGGAGAAACAAAAGGCTGCAGAGGTTTTTGGAAAGGAATTAGATGCGGAATATGTTCCGGAGCCGTCAATCGGTCGAATGAGGTCCGGTACCGTCATATATCAAGCACCAGATGAATTAGAGAAATATACAATTAAAGAAATCATATCGAGATTAAAAACAAATTGGACGCCAGAAAGATTATCTGAAGAGTTCAAGAGTGAAGATTATTTCCGGCCTAGAGGAGCCGAGGGGCTTTGCGAGTCTATAAAACAGGATGTAAAGAAGCGTACTGCTGACTATCTCAATAATATTGAACTCTTCTTTGATCGTGAGAATATTCATCCTTCGTATATTCACTCATTGCTGCGCGGTATTGAAGAGATGCTCCGTAACGATCAGAGTCTTAGCTTTGAGCAAATCGAAAATGTATTTGGATTGTTCGGGCTGATAAAGATAAGTGGGGAGAGGGCGCCTTTTAAGGGTAGTGACGATAAGTCCTGGCTCGCAGATTGGATTGGGGTTCACAGTGTTGCTGTGGATGTTCTTCTTCACATTCTCAGAGATAAGACATACAGGGGGGAAAAGCATGAGGGTTCCCGTCCTTGGGTTCTTTCATTCCTTTCTTATCTCTTCACCGTTAATGGCAGCCCCTCAAGGGATGACGAAGGCCCTGAATCTAGTGAGCCGTATTCCGTCGCAATCAATTCCGTACGAGGCAGGGCGTATGAGGCATTTGTTGTGTTGGTAGAGAACGACGGAAAGACACTAAGGGAAGATGTGAAGCCTGTATATCGAGCGATACTTTGTGACGAATCCCTTGCGGTGAGGTTCGTCATTGGTCGCTATCTAGCCTCGTTTTATTTTCGTGACATTGATTTCGTTCGGGGTCTTTTTGCTGAAATCTTTCCTAAAGATGACTCAGAGAAAAAGGATATTTATCTCGCAAGTTGGGAGGGCTATCTTTCCAACGTTCTATACCAGAAGCTATTTATTGATCTCGGAAGCTTCTATGATCATGCGATAGCGCTGAGTCCCTCTGAATATACGAAGAGAAAATACTCAACCGGATTGGATGAGGCTCTAGGCGTGCATCTTGCGCTTGCATTTATCTACTTCGGGTTGGATATTGAAAATGATCCTTTGCTTGTTAAATTTTGGAGCATCGAGAATCCAAAAAGGCATCAGGAGTTTATATCGTTTATCGGTCGTACATGTTTGACTCAAGATGGTGCCGGGGACAGGTGGTTTAAAGAGAATAAGGTCGATAAAGAAAGACTGATAGCGTTTTGGAGCTGGGCGGTGGGGCATGTTACTGAGCCTGAAGCCTTGTCTGGTTTCGGTTTCTGGGTGAATCAGGATCACGAGATTCTGGATGACAGTTTTGTTGCAGAGAAGATGGCGGAGACACTCAAGAAATCAAATGGTGAAATAGATTGGGACTACGGTCTCTTGAGACGATTGCCGGCGCTTGCTGCAAAAAATAGTGATTCGACATTGGAGATCATTGAACATCTTCTGTTGGGTAACGATGGTAGGCTTAACCCAAATCGGCGTGTTCCATTCTTTAGTCTCGATGGAGAAATAAGAGAATCTCTTGGTGTAATTTATGACGGCAGTGATGCTGCAATGAAAGTAAGGGTTTCCGATCTGATTAGCAGACTTATTACAGAAGGTAGCAGCATGTTCTGGGGGTTGAAGGAGGTGATAAAGGAGGCTTAATCGGAGGTTAAACCGGTCGCCCCTGCAGAGATGTAGAGCGATCAGTACCTATCCACCTTCCTCCTTGTCACCATACTGAATGGGCTACATTATGAGGTATCTATGGAAAGGAATATTGATTTAACGGGGGTCGCTAAGGATATCGTGGCGTTTCGGGATGAGAGAGATTGGAAGCAATTTCATAATTTGAAGGATTTGGCGATTTCGTTGGTGTTAGAAGCGGGGGAGGTACTTGAGCATTTTCAGTGGAAGAATGCGGAGGAAATGGCTGCACATGTGCAGTCGCATAAGGAGGATGTGGCGGATGAGCTTTCTGATACGCTGTATTGGATTTTGCTCATGGCAAATGATCTGAATATCGATCTTGTTGCTGCGTTGGAGAAGAAGATGGAAAAGAATCGCGCGAAGTATCCGGCGGATAAGGCGAAGGGGAACCATAAGAAATACACAGAACTTTAAATATGTTAGACATTAAGACTTTTCCATTTTCAGAAAGCGGCATCCAGCAAATGCGAAAGTCGCCAAATGCAATCGATTGGCCGATTGTGTATTTGATTGAAAACGGGAAGGATTTATATGTTGGCGAGACAATTCACGCGAGCGCGCGAACAAAGCAGCATCTTGAAAACCCAGAACGTAAAACATTGAAAACGATTCATGTCATTTCTGATGATGAATTTAATAAATCAGCAACTCTAGATGCAGAATCTTCGCTCATAGAATACTTTGCGGCTGATGGAAAGTATTCTCTTCAGAATGGGAATGGTGGATTACAAAATCACGACTATTTTGATCGTGAAAAATACCAAGCAAAGTTTGAGGTTCTTTGGGAGAAGTTGCGAGAAATGCATATTGCGCAACATAGTCTTTTTCATATCCGTAATACTGATCTTTTTAAATATTCTCCGTACAAAACGCTTACAGATGATCAATACTTCTTGGCAACGTATCTTCTCGCCGATCTGACTGCGGATGTTGAGCGGAGATATCTTATTCATGGTGGTCCTGGAACGGGGAAAACGATTCTTGCAATCTATATTGTTAAGCAGCTCGTCGAACAAGGAAAAAAGAATGTTGCACTGGTCATTGCGATGACTTCGTTGCGGAATACGCTAAAGAAAGTTTTTCGAGCAGTTCCTGGCCTCCGGTCAGACATGGTCATTGGACCAAATGATGTAACAAAGCGTCACTACGATACGTTGATTGTTGATGAAGCTCACAGGCTTCGTCGAAGGAGAAATATCCCAAATTATGCATCGTTTGATCAGACCAATAAGCGATTTGGATTAGGTACTGAAGGAACAGAATTGGATTGGATTTCTCGTTCCGCAAAACAAGTCATTTTGTTTTTTGATGAAAATCAATCGGTTCGACCGTCAGATATTCCTGTTGAAGTTATAAAGAGCTCAGCAGAGACGCATTTCCGTTTAAGCGCACAAATTCGAGTGCAGGGCGGAGAGGAGTACATACATTTTGTTGATAATATTCTTGAGGTAAAGCCGGCGGAATATGTGCAGGTCGCAAAATATGATTTTCAAATTTTTGAAGATATTTCTGAGATGATTCGCGAGTTGAAAGAAAAGGAAAAGATTCACGGTCTTTGTCGATTGGTCGCTGGATATGCTTGGGAGTGGGTTTCTCGGGACGATGCTAAGACGCCGGATATCATAATTGGCAATACGAAGCTTTTTTGGAATAGCACAATTCAGGACTGGGTAAACTCTCCAAATGCCATAAATGAAGTTGGATGCATCCACACAATTCAGGGATATGATTTAAATTATGCGGGAGTGATCGTTGGACCAGAAGTAACGTTTGACGCATCACGTAATTGTATAGTGATTAAGAAAGAAGAATATCGTGATGCCAACGGGTATCGTGGAATCGTAGATCAAGAAGAATTAAAGCGATACATCATTAATATTTACAAAACATTATTGACTCGGGGGATTCTGGGAACGTATGTCTATATCGTTGACCCCGATCTTCGAAGGTACTTTCAATCCACCCTTCGATAAAACTATTTTTTTGAATATGCCCATTGAAACCCCAAAATTGAATCCTGCAGAAGTGAAGGTTCCTGCTGTTGAGACAGAACCGGGTTCTCGGGTGATAACAATTGCCGTGCACGCAAGGGAGCAGAAAAAGCGAGAGGCGCTTGTGGAGGAAGGTGTTGTGATTGTTGAGGAACCGGGAGCGTTGAGCCAGGAATTGGAGGATGCTCGGAGGGATCGTGAGGCGGCGGAAGCGAGGGAGCTTGCTCGGCGGGAAAAGTTTTTTGCGGATCTTGTTGCAAAGTTTCCGGAGCTGACGGATGTGCAGCGCAATGCGGTGCGTGCAACAATGGAACGGGAGAGCTCGCGAACGTGGTCTAATTATGATGGCACGGATACCACGATTAAGCGTATTTCAATCGAGGGTGACGTGTTAACTATCGTGTTTGATATTGAGGAAATGGGTATGCGCATCGACGAAAAAGTTTGCTTCTAGATGCTTCACGCCGAGCATATCCCGTACGTTCTTCGTCGCAAGCGCTTTTCGCGGGTGCTGCGGTTTGCGGTACATGCGGATGGACGGTTGGTGGTTACAGCACCAGTTCTCATCGGGAAGCGCACCATCGAAAAGATGATTGCGGAGAAGAGGGAATGGATTTTGGAGAAACTCGAGATTGCAAGAAAGAACGCGAAGCCGGTGGCGCCGAAGAGGACGAAGAAGGAGATCGCCGATGATAAAGATCGCGCATTGGCGTTGATTCGAGATCGGATCGAGCATTTCAACCTTGTGTATCGATTATCGTGGAAACGGATTGCAATACGGAATCAGAAGACGAGATGGGGGAGTTGTTCGCGGAAGGGGAATTTGAATTTCAATTATAAGATTGCATTGTTGCCGCCGCATCTTGCGGACTACATCATCGTTCACGAACTCTGCCACTTGGCGCAGATGAATCATTCGAAAAAGTTTTGGGAACTGGTTGCGCAGACCATTCCAGATTGGCGAGGTCGGCGAAATGAGATTCGGGAGCACGAGATTCGATTGCGATGAGTATGCCAACATGGTTCGTATACATGGTGCGCTGTGGCGATGGGAGTCTCTATACGGGGATCGCTATTGATGTTGTAAAGCGAATCGCGTTGCACAACGCGGGGAAAGGGGCGAAGTACACCAGAGCAAGATTGCCCGTGGTGCTTGTGTGGAGTGCGGCAATGAAGAGCGCGACCGATGCGCGAAAGGCGGAGGTGGATGTGAAGCGATTGTCGAAGAAAGAAAAAGAACAATTAATAGGTTTGCACGTGCGCCGTGGCTAAGGTTCCCGTCCCCGATAATTTCGGATACACTTCCTTCGCTATGAAAGACTTTGTTCTCTCCAACCAGCACGCCTCGCCGAATCTTCATATTGACTATCAGGCGGAGTTGAATGAGGAGCAGTATCGCGTGGTTTCTGGCGGTGGTGGGCCGATGCTGGTACTTGCGGGTGCGGGGAGTGGAAAAACGAGAACCATTACCTATCGTGTGGCGTGGTTGCTCGAACACGGTACGCCAGTGGAGAACATGTTGTTGCTCACGTTTACGAACAAAGCGGCAAAAGAAATGATGGCGCGCGTGGAAGGATTGCTTCGCGCATATCCAACAGGATTGTGGTCTGGAACCTTTCACTCCATCGCAAACCGCATGTTGCGCATGTACGGCGCGTACACTGGCTTCGGGAGCGATTTTTCCATTTTGGACGAGGAAGATGCGAACGATTTGATGAAGATGTGTATCAAGGAGCTGAAGATCGACACGAAGGGGCGACGATTCCCGAGTGTTGGAGTGTTGCGCGGACTCTTGTCGTACGCCAACAACGCTCGTCGATCGCTTCAGTCGGTGCTGAACGACCGCGCAGAACATTTCGCGGGAATTCTTCACGAGGTGACGGCGGTTGCAGAGCGATACGCATCCGCAAAACGCACAGCGAAGGCGATGGACTTTGATGATCTCTTGCTCGAGCTCCTCAAGCTTCTTCGTGAAAACGAATCCGTTCGCACGCAATTGGCCAATCGTTTTCAATTCGTGCTCGTGGATGAGTTCCAGGACACGAACATTATTCAGTCCGACATCGTCGATCTTCTTTCGTCCGGCCATCGGAATCTTCTCGTTGTTGGCGACGACGCACAGAGTATTTACTCCTTCCGCGCCGCAGAAATTAGGAACATTCTTGATTTTCAGAAACGGTATCCGGATGCGCAATCGTATCGATTGGTGATGAATTATCGCTCCACGCCGGAGATTCTTGCGGTTGCGAACGCTGTCATCTCGAATAACAGCGAGCAGTTCGCGAAAGAACTGGTGTCGGCCAAGTCTTCTGGAGAAAAGCCAAACATTGTTCCGGCGAACGATGCACGAGAAGAAGCGCAGTATGTTGTTGAACAGATTTTGAAGCTGATCGATGAGGGAATCGAGCTCCAGGGAATCGCGGTGCTGTTCCGTGCAGCGTTTCACTCGCAAGCTCTGGAATTCGAGCTGATGAAGCGGGGGATTGCGTACGAATATCGTGGCGGAATGAAGTTTTTTGAACGCGCCCACATCAAGGATGCCGTTGCGCATCTTCGGCTGCTTCGAAACGGTCACGACCTTGTTGCATGGGCCAGAGCGCTGCAGATTCAACCTGGTCTTGGCATTACCACAAGCCAGAAGATTGCGGAAACGATGAGTCAGTACGACTCTGCCCGCGATGCCATTGAGGCGCCGATGAAACTTTCTCCTCGGGTACAGTCTGGATTTGCCGGAACACGATCGATTCTCCGCATGATGTTTGCTGCACCGCTGCCGTCGGAGGCTGTGCGCGCATTTGCAAATCACGAATCGTACCGGCTGTATCTTGAAGCCGAATATCCGAATGCGCGTGAACGGGTTGAAGACTTGGATCAGCTCGCGGTGTTTGCGGAGCAGTATCGCGATCTTGGTGCATTCTTAGACGCGATGACGTTGGCTGGCGATTTCGCGGGAAGGATCGATGATGCGGAATCGGGAGCCCGTGAAGAGTCCGATCGAAACAAACTTATCTTGTCGACGATTCACCAGGCGAAGGGACTGGAGTGGGATGCGGTGTTCGTACTGCACTGTGCGCAAGGAACGTTCCCGAGTGATCGAAGCATGGGGCAGTCGCGGGAAATCGAAGAAGAGCGACGACTGTTCTACGTTGCGGCGACGCGAGCGCGGTCGAAGCTATATTTCACGTATCCAATGACGACCGGGTATGAATCGGTTGAGCTTCGTCAGCAGTCCATGTTTCTTGATGAGATTCCGTTCGGCATGGCGGAAACCGTGCGTTTACGTCGCGCAATGCCAGCTTGGAGCATGTCGTCGTCGTACAGTACGCCAACCTCGTCTCGCCATCGTGCGCACGACGAGTTTGAAGAGCCCACAATCGTTCTCGACGACATGGGGGAGAAAATGGTAAAAAAGAGTGCACCTGGTTCGTTTCTCGGCGATCATTAATTTTTCCGTCATCCCCGCGTAGGCGGGGATCCAGTATCATTGCAAGCTGGTGGCTCGGATATACATTCTTTTGCACTCCGCGCGAATCCCCGACGCTGCAACGTCTCGTTTGCACTCGACTGCAGCTGAGGGGCGCGTGCTCGTTGGAAGAATGTATCCTCTCCACTGGCGCTCGCGATGTCAGTCTCACTCGCCCAATTTGCTCAAGGGTAATCCCGATCGCCCAAGCGCAGCGATCGCTCATCTTTCCTCTCCACTATGTCCAATCACGACTACGCACAGCGTTCGATGGATGCGCATAAGCTTCATGCCGGGAAATGGGCTATTACAAGCGTGATGCCGCTCGAAACTGCGGACGATTTGAGTATTGCGTACACGCCTGGAGTTGCTGCGCCGTGTTTGGCAATTGCGGCGGATCCGTTGGCTGCATATGATTTGACGATGAAAGGGCGCGCTGTTGCTGTTGTATCCGACGGATCGTCCGTGCTCGGGCTTGGCAACATTGGCCCGATGGCGGGATTGCCAGTAATGGAAGGGAAAGCGGTATTGTATAAAAAGTACGCAAACATTGATGCGGTGCCGATCGTCCTTGCAAGTCAGAATGCGGACGAAATTATCGAGGCCGTGCGCATGATTGCACCAACATTTGGTGGAATTCATTTGGAAGACATTGCCGCACCGGCATGTTTCGAAATTGAACAGCGGTTGAGCGAGATGCTCGACATCCCAGTCATGCACGACGATCAGCACGCAACAGCAATCGTTGCGCTTGCGGGGTTGATGAACGCGGCGAAAGTTGTTGGTCGATCGTTGGAATCCATGAACGTTGTGGTGAACGGTGCCGGTGCCGCGGGAATCGCTATCACATATCTGTTTATCGATGCCGGGGTTGCCAATGTGATTCTCGTCGATTCTAAGGGCGTTATTGGTCATCATCGATCTGACCTTTCGGGCCAGAAAGCGATCCTCGTTGCATTAACAAACACATATGGAGTGCAGGGCGGGCTCGCAGAAGCAATGCAGGGAACAGACGTGTTTGTTGGCGTAAGCAAGCCGAATCTTGTCTCGCAAGACATGGTGAAGTCTATGGCGCCAAATCCAATCATCTTCGCGCTCGCAAATCCGGTTCCAGAAATTGCGTACGACGACGCGAAGGCTGCCGGTGCTGCTGTCATCGCCACCGGGCGTAGTGATTATCCAAATCAAATCAACAATGTCCTTGTGTATCCAGGATTGTTCCGCGGATTGCTCAATCGCCGAGCAAGTAAGCTGACGAGTGTCATGAAAATTGCTGCCGCAACGGCGTTGGCGGGTATGGTTCCAGAACCAACGGCAGAGAATATCATTCCAAGGATTATTGAGACGAATCCAGCGGAGGCAATTGCGAAAGCCATCGAAAGCGTATGAGACAGCAAAGCTTCAGGCATCGTGGTGCGAAAAGCTCCGGAATCGGGGGAAGTATTTTGCTGATTATCGCAGCAGTGGTTGGAGTATTTGTGGTGTATCAACTTATTCTGTGGTTCCGTTCGAGTAGTGCAAAGACGATCGCGAACGATGTGGTTACCGCGGCGGTTGATACGGTTGATGCAAAAGCATCTTTGACGACGTCACTTAACAGTACTGCAGTGCTGAAGGTATCCGATGGGTCGTCGGCTGGAACTGTTGTGCGTTCGGGAACGGTAGAGGTGCCGTCGTACAGTCTTGTAGCGAATCTTGTTGCCCTTGCTCCAGATACGATGTACGAGGCATGGCTTGTGAAGGATGGCCTTGCCGACGTGAAGAGTGTTGGAGCGTTGAACCCACGTGCGGACGGAAGTTGGGCCGCAACATTTAGCGCGAAAGATCCGTTGGACTATCCAACGATCGTCATCATGCTCGAGCCGAATGATGGGGATGCTGAGCCATCGGGGAACCGTATTGCTGAAGGAAGATTTGAATAATTACTGCCTATGACTATCGGTGTTCTGGGGGCTGGATACGTGGGGCTGGCAACAGCAGCGAGTTTTGCAGCGCGTGGCTTTGCGGTGGTGTGCGCCGACATCGACGAGAAGAAGATCGCGAAACTTCAGATTGGCGAGCTTCCATTTTTTGAGGAGGGAATGGGCGACGTGTTCGCGACGGCATCGACTCCCGTGACTTTTACTACCAATCTCGAGAGCGCGTGTCTGTGCGATATAGTCTTTTGCTGCGTGGGAACGCCGAGCGCAGCTGACGGATCGGCGGATCTTTCGTTTGTGCGATCGGTCGCAAAAACCTGCGCCGACATCGCGCCAAATGCAGTATTTGTTCTGAAGTCGACGGTTCCTCCGGGAACGTCGAGGTCGATTTCAGAATTTGTAGACGGAAAACTGCGTATTGCGGCAAATCCAGAATTTTTACGCGAAGGAAACGCAGTGCAAGACGCGCTGAATCCAACACGAGTGGTCATTGGGGCTGATGACGAATCGGTTTCATTGATTCTTGCCGATCTGTACAAGGATGTTGGTGCACCAATTGTTTCCACAAACACGGTGACTGCCGAGATGATTAAGTACGCGTCGAATAGCTTCCTCGCGACGAAGATCAGTTTTATTAACGACATCGCGAACCTCTGCGATGTGATTGGTGCCGATGTGCAATCTGTTGCAACAGGCATGGGGCTCGACGATCGTATCGGTGCAAAGTTTTTGCAGCCTGGGCCTGGATACGGCGGGAGTTGTTTTCCTAAAGATGTGCGAGCACTGATGCATCTTGGACAATCGGTGAAGGTGCCACTGCGTATCCTTGAAGCAACAACTGCGATTAATGCGGATCGTCAGCGATTGCCGTACCGTCAGCTTGTCGAGCATCTTGTGGATTTGAAAGGAAAGCGTATCGCTGTGTGGGGGCTTGCGTTTAAGCCGGGTACCGATGATGTCCGCGACGCTCCTGCACTCGGATTGTTGCGCCGGTGTATGGCGGACGAGGCAGACCTCGTTGCTTTTGATCCATTGGTTCGATCGCTCCCATCAGAATTCGGTGAAGTCGAGATGGCATCAAGCGCAGCTGATTCGCTCCGTGGAGCTGATGCAGTGGTGATTATGACCGATTGGCCCGAATTTTCCGCCGTTGAGCGTGTCGAGATTCTGAAAACTCTGCGAGGGGACTGTGTAATCGACCCACGATACGTTCTTCGATGAGGTATAATGAGGTCGTCTATGGCGCTGCTTCGTAGGTCCTCTTCAAAATCCTCGGGAGACAAATGTCGTTTTCCATTAAGCGATCAAGAACGCGCCCAAAGCGAGCAGAGCGGGCTTGTTCCTCATGCATCAGAAATTACCTGGCGCGTGTTTCGGATCATGGCAGAAATTGTTGAAGGGTTTCAGCTGCTCACGCGAACTACGCGTGAGGTTTCCGTATTTGGCTCGTCGCGATGTGCGCCGTCGAGCCATTGGTACAAAGAGTCGTATGCACTCGGAGTATTGTTGGGAAAGAATGGTTTCACTGTTGTGACTGGCGGAGGCCCAGGCATCATGGAGGCGGCGAATAAGGGCGCTTTTGAAAACGGGGCGCAATCGGTAGGCTTGAATATTGAGCTTTCTCATGAGCAACGACTGAATCCGTACGTTACGCTTTCGCACGGCTTTCATTACTTCTTTACGCGAAAAGTGATGCTTGTGGCGGCGGCGCAGGCGTATGTTGTGTTCCCTGGAGGTTTTGGAACATTGGATGAGCTTTTTGAGCTGTTAACATTGGTCCAAACGGGGAAATCGAGCAAAATGCCCATTGTGCTCGTGGGAAAGGATCATTGGGCGCCGCTGATTGCTTGGCTCGAGAGTAGCGTGTACGGTACGCAGGACGCTATTGATCCGGGCGACTTGCGCCTATTTACTGTGGTAGACTCCGCAAACGAAGCATTCGATATTGTTTCCAAATCCCCAGAGCGCCACCTATTCTAGACGATTATGTACGAACGATTAGCGAAACTTGCGTCCGGTTTGAAGCATCGCGAAAGCGTTGTTGCTGCGGCAAATGGTGAAGAGACTATCGAGGTGAGCGTTCCTGCGTCTACCGCGGCATCCATTTACGAGAAAGTTCGCAATACACTCGATTATCAAGAGGAACATCTGCTTCGTCGTAATGCTATTGAACGCATTCTTCGACGATACCGCGGGGGAGGGGAATCACCAGATCGTATGGCGAGTGAGTTGTTGAAGGAGCTTGTTTGGGCGAAGTACTTGCCGAACAAGACTATTCCATTATCGCTCGGGAACACGATCGCGATTATTTTGGGAAAGTACGAACCGTTGTTTGCGGCGGTTATGGCGGTAAAGGCGAATCGTGAGCGTTTAAATAATTGGCTTCTGGATGTTGTTGCAACAGAGGTGGAATACACCCTCGCGCCACCGATGGCCGACGAGGCAATGGCGAGTTTTATGTATGAGGAGATGCGCTCGCGTATTGATTGGGATCCAAAATTTGGATTGAGCGACGAGACGAAGGATTTGCGATTGTATACCGCGATTCACCGCACGCTTTTAAAGAGTAATGCCGCGACGCTGCGATTCCGATTGCTCACGCTCTATTACCCAACATGGGCTGGCGCGCAAGCAACATCGGCGTTGAGCGACGAGCTTGCGGCGAACATCGTTCGTGTTATTGAAACGATCGAAACAGAAATTTTCCATCCACTTACGGATCGATTGTCTCGTGTGCTTCGTCGAAAGGCGGGGATTTTCCGCGTATTGCGTGATGCGTTTATTCACGCAAAGGATTCGTCGAAATTACTCAACGACGCGGGCGCACTCGATGACGCGGTGAAAGAATCGCTCCATCATCGTACGGATGATTTCCGAATTCGTTTGCGCCGAACTGTTGTTCGAACGGTGCTCTTCTTGTTTATCACCAAGATGTTGCTCGCATTGGTGCTTGAAGTGCCTTACGATTTGTTTATTGTGCAGGACGCATCGTGGTATCCGTTGTTGGTGAACATTACGTTCCATCCGCTTTTTCTTGCGTTGATCGGTTTGACAGTGACGATCCCGGAGAAGAAGAACGTAGAAGACTACCAGGCTGCTGTTCGGGCCATCGCGGTTGGCGCGCAGCACCAGCTCCTCACGGTTCGGGTGAAGCGCGAAACGCGCGGTGCGTGGTTCAATGTCTTCTTGGTGCTGTACGCCCTGCTCTTTATTGTGGTGTTTGGCGTTATCGCGTCTATTCTTCGTGGATTCGGTTTTCATGCGTTATCGATCGGGCTTTTCGTGTTCTTCCTTTCTTTAGTCACGTTCTTCGGAATTCGTATTCGATCGTCCACCAAGGATGTGGTGGCTTCGGATGCACGAAACGGATTCATCGGCACCGCATTCGATATTGTGCTCTTGCCGATTGTTCGCGCTGGAGCATGGCTCTCGATTCGCGTGGCGAAGATTAACGTGTTCATCTATTTCTTCGACTTCATTGTGGAGGCTCCTCTGAAGGTTGCGATTGAGTTCGTCGAGAGCTGGCTGACGTTTGTGAGGGAAAAAAAGGAAGAGATTTAAGTGGTAGAATACAGGCATGAACGAACGAAGGCATCGCGTGCGGGGGTTGCGCGAAGCTGTGGCATTTGCTGCGGTGTGTTTGGTGACGTTTGTGGCAATGACGTGTATCGGTGTTGTTATTCTTTTTCGTCCTGGCGCAGACAAGCTTGGTGTGACGTTCTCGAGTTCGTATTCACAGGATTTGGATTTGGATCCCGAGGAGGTTTTTACGGCGCTCGTGAGCGACCTTGGTGCGAAACGTGTTCGCATTCCAGTGTATTGGAGCGATCAGGAAACTGCTCCCGGAGTGTACGATTTTTCTGCGCTGGATTCGTTGATGCGGATTGCTGATGCGCATGGGACAGAAGTGACGCTCGCTATTGGCATGAAGGTTCCACGGTGGCCGGAGTGTTACTTGCCACTATTTGTGAACGGTATGAACGATGAGGAACTCAATGCAGCGGTGTATCGGTATGATCAGGCGTTGATTAGTTATGCAAAGACGTATCCTGCGTTGGCGCGTTGGCAGGTGGAAAATGAGCCATTGTTCCCATATGGCAATTGTCCAAGGCCGTCGCTTGAACGTCTCACACGCGAGGTTTCTTTAGTTCGTGCGCTCGATACCGCACATCCCGTTATGCTGACTGTGAGCGGCGAACAAGAGCCATGGCTTGATGTATCCAGCATCGCAGACACGATTGGGGTAAGTATGTATCGGTTTGCGTACAACGACGTGCTTGGCGCTGTCGCGTTTCCGTACGGCCCGCTGTACTACCGTGTTCACGCCATCATTACCAAGTTTTTCGCGAAGGATGTGATTATTTCTGAGCTGCAAATGGAGCCGTGGTTTACCGACGATCCACAAAAGCCGGAATCGATGGTTGTTCCGTTTACCGTCGACGATTTCGTTGATCACATGGATTTTGTGAAACGAACGGGAATCCACGAAGTGTTGCTTTGGGGTGCGGAGTGGTGGTATTACCAGAAGGTTCATGGTGATCCTTCGCTCTGGAATATTGCAAAACAGACGTTCTCTGAGTCGAAATAATATTCTTCCGTCATCACTTTTCCTTAGTCATCCCCGCGCAGGCGGGGATCCAGAATTCATCGCGAGCTGGTGGCTCGGGTACATGTTTCTTCACTGTGCGTGAACGCCATCACGCCGTAACGTCTCGCTTGCGCTCGACTACTGCTGGATGGGTGCACTGCTCGTCGCGAAACACGCACCCTCGCCACTGGCGATCGCGATATTCATCTCACTCGCTCAATTCGCTCAAGGGTAATCCCGATCGCCCGCGCGTAGCGCTCGCTCATCCATCTTTCTATGCTCACACCAGCTCAAGAAAAACTCTTACAGCAGCTCACCACCAAGCGGGGCAGACGTGAGGCGGAAATGTTTGTGATTGAGGGAGAAAAGTTTGTTCGCGACGCTGGCGGACTGGTGGAGTTTACGTTTACGCCTGCCGATACCACGAGATTCGCGGAGTACGTTTCCACGGAAACGCCCCAGGCATTTGCTGCTGTTGCTCGTATTCCAAAAGTCACAATGAAACGGTTTGCGGAATCGGCAACAATTGTTGTGCTCGATGGCGTGCAGGATCCAGGAAATGTTGGAACCATTTTGCGTGCTGCGCTCGGATTTGGTGCGAGTGTTCTCCTTGTAGAGTCTGCGGAGGTGACGAATCCAAAGGTGGTGCGCGCATCGGCGAGTGCAATTTTGCGAACACCGTGGATGACCGTGGCCCGAGAAGACGCTGGTGCAATTATTGCATCATTTCACAGGCCAGTGTATCGGCTTGAGTTGCGCGACGGTGCGGTGCTGCCGGACGAAATTCGCATAGAGCCGTGCGTGGTTGTTGCGGGCAGCGAAGGGAAGGGAATTACGCTTCCTGTTGCGGGAACATCTGTAGCAATTCCACATAATCCAGCGCTCGAATCGCTGAACGTTGGTGTTGCAACGTCAATTATTTTGTATGAACGCTCCAAGCAAATCACCGTTTAGTGTTTTGCAGCAGCATGGCGCTGCGCGACGGGGCACCTTGAATACCATGCACGGCGTCGTAGAAACGCCGGTGTTTATGCCGATCGCCACGGCTGGTGCGTTAAAGACGTTGTTGCCAAGCGAGGTGACGAATCTTGGCGCGTCGATTATTTTGGGGAACACGTATCACCTTTTGCTTCGCCCGGGCGAAGAGGAATTGAAGAAGCTCGGCGGCGTTCGATCATTTATGCATTGGGACGGTCCGTTGCTGACGGATAGTGGGGGATACCAAGTGTTTAGTTTGTCCAAGTTGAATAAGACAGACGACGATGGCGTAACGTTTCAGTCACATATCGACGGGAGTTCGCATCGGCTTACTGCGGAACGATCGATGGAAATTCAAGATGCAATTGGTTCGTCCATTCGCATGCAGTTCGACGACGTCGCGGCAGGAAATTCGACTCGCGATCGGTACACGGAAGCGATGGAACGATCGCTCCGTTGGGCCGCGCGATCGAAGGCAAAATTTAATGAACTTGTTTCCACGACAACCCTCCCCCTTACGAAGGGGGAGTTGGAGGGGGTCCGACCATTACTCTTTGGCATCATCCAAGGTGGCACACACCTCGATCTTCGCGCGCGATCGCTTCAGGGCCTTACTGATATCGGCTTTGATGGATACGCGATTGGCGGACTTTCTGTTGGCGAATCGCGTGAGGACGCATTTCGTATTGTGCGATCGTTGGCAAAAGAAATGCCAACGGATCGGCCACGATATTTTATGGGCGGTGGAATGCCAGAAGAAATTGTTGCGTATGTTTCGTTTGGTGTGGACATGTTCGATTGTGTGTTGCCTACACGCAACGCTCGGCACGGATCGTTGTTTGTCTGGAAGGGAAATCCAAAGGATGCAGTTCGCGAGGCGTTTACTCGGGCAATGGACGGCGCGGCAGATTTTCGTATCGCGGAAGCGTTGTACGAAAAGATCCAAATCACGAACGAACGATTTACTGCCGACGAAACACCGATTGATTTCTGGAATGACGCTGAAACGTCAAAAACGTTTTCTCGGGCGTATCTGCGTCATCTTTTTAAAACCGGTGAAACGCTCGGACTTCGGCTGGCAACACTGCAAAATCTGGGCTTTTATCTGAGAATGATGGAGGAACTTCGTGAATGCACAGCGAATCCCTTGTGAAAACTCTGAATTTTGCCTAGAATGCTCGCACTATGAATCGTACCGCGATTGGTGCATTTTTCCTTGTAGTGTTCGCTGTAGGCGCCGGTGTCCTGTCCTTTCCGAAAGAATGGAATGGTGCAATGGCTGCAATGAAGGACAAGGTAGGTTTTCACCTTCCGTATGTTCCGGAAAACGACTTTACCCTTGGTTTAGACCTGAAGGGCGGTGCACACTTGGTGTATGAGGCCGACATGTCGTCCATCGACGAAGCTGAACGCGAAACCGCGCTTGGTGGAGTGCGCGATGTGGTGGAACGTCGTGTGAACGCATTCGGTGTTGCAGAACCAATTGTCCAAACGAACATCGCCGACGGTCACTACCGTGTGTTGGTGGATCTTCCTGGCGTTACCGACGTGAAAGATGCAATTGCGCAGATTGGTGAAACGCCGGTGCTGGCCTTCCGTACGCCAATTACCGACGTGAGCACCACGCCAACTGCTGAACAGCAGCAGCAAATTGACGACGCGCAGAAGACTGAGCGTGTTGCTGCGCTTGCGGTGATGGATCGCGCACTTGCCGGCGAAGACTTTGCAGCGCTCGCAAAAGAATATTCCATTGATGCAACCACTAAGGATATCGGCGGATATGTTGGGTTTGTTGTTGCCGACGACGCAGAATACGACGGGCTTGTGACACAGTTCGAAAAGGGCCGTACGAAGTTCGGTGTCGTCAATGGCTTGTACGAAGGCACAAGCACAATGCATATCGTGAAGTACATCAGCAAGAAAACAGAATCTGAGCCACGGATCTCACACATTCTCATTTGTTACGCTGGCGCTCCAAGCTGTACGCAGTCACGAACAAAGGAAGAGGCACTCGCGCTTGCAACACAGCTTCAGGCAGAAGCAACAACAAAAAACTTTGCTGATTTGGCAAAAACGAATTCCGACGATGGTGGGAGCAAGGATGTTGGCGGAGACGTTGGATATGTTACGCGAGGCAAAATGGTGAAGCCATTTGAAGACGCCGCATATGCAACGCGCGATACCAAAATTTCCGCTGTGGTGGAATCAGAATATGGTTATCATATTTTGTATCGTGTCGGTTCCCGTCCATCACGTAGCTACGAAATTGCGCAGATCGAAATGCCTTGGACGACCGCATCTGACATTTTGACGGTGGATCCTTGGAAGAATACAGAACTTTCTGGAAAGGATGTGAAGCACGCATCGGTGGCGTTCGATCAGACTACTGGTGCGCCGTACATCGTGCTCGATTTCAATGAAAACGGTACGCAACTGTTCGGTGAACTCACAAAAGATAATGTTGGAAAAGTCATCGGCATTTTCTTGGACGGTCAGCCAATCACCACGCCTGTTGTTCAAGAGCCAATCTACGGCGGTCAGGCTTCTATCACTGGAAGCTTCACTATCGCTGAGGCGAAGCTGCTTGCACAGCGGTTGAACGCTGGAGCATTGCCAGTGCCAATTTCGGTGGTCAGCCAGCAGACTATTGGTCCAGCGCTTGGAACTGCATCGCTTGATCTGAGCGTGAAAGCGGGCCTCATCGGGTTCCTTCTTGTTGCGCTGTTCGTGATTGGATACTACCGCCTTCCTGGCGTGGTCGCCGTTGGTGCTCTTGGCGTATACGCCTTGATCAACTTGGCGCTCTTCAAGATTCTCGGCGTTACCATCACCTTGTCTGGTATTGCTGGATTCATCTTCTCCCTGGGTATTGCGGTGGACGCGAACGTGCTCATCTTTGAGCGCCTGAAGGAAGAGCTTCGCAATGGTCGCGATCTCCCAACGGCAATGGAGGAAGCCTTCCGCCGTGCATGGCCTTCGATTCGCGACGGTAACGCAACGACGCTTATCGCGACCGGAATTCTGTACACGATGACATCTGGTTCGGTTCGTGGATTCGCGCTCACCTTGGCGCTTGGTGTGTTCGTGTCGTTGTTCTGCGCGTTCGTGGTGTCGCGCTTTGTTCTTCGTCGTCTTGCGCGTATGCCAAAACTGCGAAAGTCGTTCTTCTTCCTTGGTCTCTAATCCTATGAAACTCTCCTTAAACGTTATCGGCCGTTCAAAACTGTGGTTGGCGATCTCTGGCGGCATCATTGTTGCTGCGTTCATTGCGCTGTTCACATACGGACTGAATTTCGGCATTGATTTCACCGGTGGAAGCTTACTTCAGGTGAACGCGCCGACTGCAACGGTTGAGTTGTTGCGCGACGCAGTAACGACTGCGGGATTTGAGCCTGTGGTTCAGCAAGGTGAGGGTGACGCGTACTTTGTTCGTCTTGCACCAGTGACAGAAGAGCAACACCAAACTATTCTCACCGCGGTGAAATCGGTTTCTCCTGATGCAACGGAAATCCGTTTCGATACCGTTGGTCCGGTGATCGGCGGCGAGCTTGAGAATGCTTCGTTGAAGGCAACCGCATTGATGCTCCTTCTCATTACACTCTACGTTGCTTGGGCATTCCGCAAAGTGACCCGTCCAGTTGCGTCGTGGAAATACGGCGTGGTTACGATGATCGCGGCGTTTCACGACGTGATTATTCCGCTCGGCGTGTTCGCGATTCTTGGTCATTACTTTGGATACCAGGTGGATATGGCCTTCGTCGCGGCAGTGCTGACGATTCTCGGATACTCCATTAACGACACCATCGTGGTTCTGGACCGAACGCGTGAGAACCTTATCCGTCATCGTCATGGCGATGCGTCGTTCGGCGACATTGTGAATAAGAGTGTTTTGGAAACTATCGCGCGTTCATTGAACACCACATTCGCAACGCTGCTCCCACTTCTCGCGGTATTCATTGTTGGCGGATCAACCACTCGTCCATTCGTTCTCGCGCTCATCATCGGTATGCTTTCCGGAGCATATTCATCTATCTTCGTCGCAAGCCCACTGCTCGTGGAATGGGAGAAATGGAGAGCGCATCGGACCTAAAAATTCCTCAGAATCAAAGCGAGCTCGAAAGGGCTCGTTTTGATTTGGTAACCTTTACATCGCGAGCTGGTGGCTCGGATACATTCTTCTGCACTCCGCGCGAATCCCCTACGCTGCGACGTCTCGCTGATGCTCGACTGCAGCTGTGGGGCGGCGTGCTCGTTGGAAGAATGTATCCTCACCACTGGCGTTCGCGATGACTCGGTTCGACTTGGAGCGGCGTGCTATAATTCAACGGACAGGACTTCCTTATTTGAGGCTAGTTTCGATGAACGAGGAGCAAAGATCGCGAGGCGTACTTCACGGTACGTTGAGCGATTTTGCGACGAAGTGAGTCGAAAATAGACCAAATGAGGAAGTGCTAAAGGACTTTATCGCCTATGATTGGCATCGCCATCCACCTCCCAAACGCTGTCGTGCACTACCTGAATGTCACGCCTTTTCCTCTCATGATGACGCAGGCATTGCTGCTCGTGGGTTGGGTTCCAATTCTTGGCGTGATTATTTGGGGTTTAACGCACATCTGGTTGGATTTTAAGCAAGGAATTTACAGCAAGTCCTTAAAATGGGTGCTTCTTGAGGTGAATGTTCCGCAGGACGCGATCAATACGCCAAAAGGCATGGAGAACTTCTTCATGAACCTTTCAGGTGTGAAATCTGGCATTACCTGGCGCGAAATTTGGCTGCTTGGAAAAGAGCAGGCGTCGTTTAGTTTTGAAATCGTCAGCAACGAAGGGCGCATTCAGTTCCTCATCCGCACGATTGATAAATACCGTGATTTGGTTGAAGCGGCATTGTACGCACAGTATCCAGAAGCACAGTTCACGGAAGTTCCTGACTACGTCATGCAAATTCCAAAGGAATATCCAAACAATGAATACGACGTGTTTGGCGGTGAATTGGCGTTGTCGAATAAGTCGTATTTTCCAATCCGTACGTTCGAAGATTTTGAGCATCAGGGTGAGAAAGATTTTCGATTCAAGGATCCATTGCTGCCAATCATCGAAATGATGGGGAAAATGCGAGAGAAAGAGCACTACTGGATCCAGTTTGTTATTCGTCCGCCAGAGGATCAGCATTGGACGAAAGATGGTATCGCCTACTTGAACAAGATGATGGGCAAGGAGGAGAAGCATAAGCCGGGGTTCATGGATTCTTTGTCGGAGAACGCGCTGTGGCTTCCAAAGGGTATCGCGTCGCAGTTGATTGGTTTTGGTGGCGCTCCGGGCGACCATAAGGAAGAAAAGAAGGACGACTTCCGTATGTTCCGCATGACGCCGCAGGAACGATTGATGCTCGATGCTGTGGCAGAAAAGATTTCCAAAGTTGGCTGGAAAACAAAGATTCGTTACTTATATGCCGGTCCAAAAACTGCGTTCCGTAAGGGATTGATGGCGAGTTCTATGAAGGGCATGTGGGCAGTATTTACGAACCAGAATCTCAATGGATTAAGTTTGCACGGTCCTGCCGTGCCAAAGGACGATTACTTCTGGCAAGCATGGCAGATGCCGCAGAAACAAAAGAACCTTGTTTCTCGATTCCAGCGTCGTAGTGGTGGCGAAGGTGGAAGTTGGCAAATGTTGAATACCGTGGAGCTCGCAACGCTCTTTCACTTCCCAGCGGCAGATGCGCGTACGCCGGTGCTTTCTACCACCGGAGCCCGTCGTGCTGAAGCGCCAAGTACATTGCAGGTCGCGATGCACGACGAACCGCAGCTTCAGAATTGGAAGCTTCAGAATGCGGATGCCAAGGAAGAAGAGCGCGTCCAAAGTCTTCCTATTGCTCCGCTCAGCGTTCCAACGCCAGTGTCTCCTACTGAACATACGTTGCCGCATGAGCCCGACGATGTTCCGCCGAATCTCCCGATGTAATTCGCTATGCGCTACGAACACGACCACGAGAAGGACATTGTCTATTTTGGCCAAACCAACTTCCGCAATCAAATGCGGAGGTTTGGCATTAAAACCGATGATCGCCGTCGCCACATGTACATTGTGGGAAAAACGGGTATGGGAAAAACGGTACTTCTCGAAAACATGATTCTTGCGGATATTTACGCTGGCCACGGCTGTGCGTACATCGATCCGCACGGAGACACAGTTCAAAAGATTCTCGACTATATTCCATCGTGGCGCATTAACGACGTGGTGTATTTCAATCCAGCGGACGGTGATTTTCCTGTTGCGTTCAACATGTTGGAGAAAACGGAGGGTTGGGAGAACGTAAAGGATTACAACGCAAAGGTCATGTATGGGCTTCTTTCGATTTTTAAGAAGGTGTGGGAGAACGTGTGGAGTGCCCGCATGGAATACATTCTGCAGTACACGATTCTTGCGTTGCTTGATACTCCAGGCACGACGCTGCTTGGTATCAACCGCATGCTGTCCGATAAGGAATATCGCACAGAGATCGTCCAAAACGTGAAGGATCCAATGGTTCAGGCATTTTGGTTGAAGGAATTTGCGCAGTACGACGTAAAATTTGCCGCAGAGGCTTCCGCGCCAATTCAAAACAAGGTTGGTCAATTTCTCGCATCAACGATGATGCGAAACATTGTTGCGCAATCAAAATCGTCGTTCAACTTCCGCGAAGTGATGGATGGACAGAGGATTCTGCTCATCAACCTGTCGAAAGGTCAGATTGGTGAGGACGCGATGCGTATTCTTGGTGGTATGTTGATTACAAAAATCTACATGTCTGCCATGGAACGCGTGAATATTCGCGACGAAAACGAGCGCGTAGATTTTTATTTGTACGTTGATGAATTCCAGAACTTTGCCACGGAATCGTTTGCGGACATTTTGTCAGAAGCTCGAAAATATCGTCTCAATCTCATTATCGCCCATCAGTACATCGCTCAGCTTGATAGCATGACGTCTACCGCAGTTCGGGATGCGGTGTTCGGTAACGTCGGAACAATGATTACGTTCCGTATTGGTGCGAAGGATGCAGAATTCTTGGAAAGTGAGTTCATGCCTCGATTCACGCCAGAGGATCTTATCAACCTTGCAAAGTGGAATATCTATTTGAAACTGATGATTGATGGTGTGAGTAGCCAGCCGTTCTCTGCAGCGACGCTTCCGCCAATCGGTCAGCGAACGGGAAGTGAGGAAAAGGTCATCGAACAATCACGTGAACGATTTGGTGGAAATCGGAAGATGATTGAGGAACATGTGATGACATGGAGCGGATTTAATCCAGATCTCGATGTTGGCGAAGCGTTTGCAAAGGTTGCTGCAGAAAAGAAAGAAGCGAAGAAGGCCCGATTCGCTCACGAGTACACCTGTGCTCGTTGTGGAAAATTATTTACGTTGCCAGTGGAGCTTGATAAGAGCCGTCCAATCTACTGCGACGATTGTCATGCCCTCATGGTGGAAGAGCGGAAGAAGAAGGGATCATCGAAGCCACCGCAAGGAAAGCAATACCCACCTGAGCCACCGAAGATATCGGCGAGCGAAATGGTTGTTATTCCCACGCCTGGAGAGGCATTACTAGAATCGTTACCGCCGCGACCCGAGGCTCCGCCGGCTCCTGAGGCTCTCGTCGCCGATCGCACCGAACTCAAAAGTACACCGAACGACGGCCATACGCATAAGCTTGTTCCTGTCGTTCCTCCTGCGCCCCGACCACAGCCTGCGCCGTCGATTCCTCGGTCTGCAGCTTCGGCGCCAACCGTGCCTACTGCAGAGGGTCAGCCGGCAAAGAAAAAGCGTCGTCGAAAAAAGAAGTCGTCTGGACTTGGTTCATCGATGTCGCCAATCCCGGTGCCTGTGCCAAAGCCAGCACAAGATCCTGTTGCTGCGGCGATGTCTGCCGGACCGGTTCCAACCCCTGTCGCTCCTGGCGAGCGAATCAGTTTCGATTCATAATTCTCTTGTATGGCGGTGATTTCCGCACTCGTTCTTGGGCTTGTTGAGGGAATCACCGAGTTCTTGCCCGTGTCATCGACCGGTCATCTCATTCTCTTCAACGAATGGTTTTCGTTCGCGCCGGAGTTTACGAAGATGTTCGATATTGTGATTCAGCTTGGGGCGATTCTTGCGGTGCTCGTGGTTTTTTCGAAGCGGGTACTTCCTCGAACGCCATCGAATCTGAAACTCTGGAAACGGTTTACGGTCTCGGTAATTCCAGCGCTTGTTATTGGAGCTTTGTTCGGATCAGCGATCCAGAAGGCACTGTTCAATCCAACGGTTGTTGCGATTGCGCTTATTGTTGGCGGCGTATTTTTGCTGGTCGCTGAGCGCTTTCGTCCAAAGCAGACAATTACTGATCTTGGACAGATGAGTTACGGAAAAGCGTTTGCGATTGGTTGTATTCAGTGCTTCGCCTTCATTCCGGGAACTTCGCGATCTGCCGCGACCATCATTGGCGCGATGTTTCTTGGAGCTTCAAGAACCGCGGCAACGGAATACTCGTTTTTTCTTGCGGTGCCGACCATTGCGGCAGCATCGGCGTATTCTTTATTGAAGACTCCAGTCACGCTGAGCGGAAATGATTTCGCCATACTCACGATCGGATTCGTGACTGCATTCGCCTCCGCTCTCGTCGTTATTCGATTATTTCTCCAATATATTCGGAATAAAACATTCGCTCCGTTCGCATATTACCGAATTGTGCTTGGCATCGTCGTCCTGATCTTCTTTGCCCGATAGTTCATTTTCGAGTACCGTAGCCGCGTATGTCTACCCCCGTTGTTCGCGAATCTGCAGTCTGGAGCGATATCGCGCTCTTGGATTCTGGAAATTTTGAAAAGTGCGAACGCTACGGCGATATTGTGATGGTACGTCCAGAACCGCAGGCGCTGTGGGATGTTGGGAATCCTTCAGTGTGGCAGTCTGCGCATTTGGCGTATAAGCGCCAAGGCCGCGAAGGGGAATGGACTATTCATAAATCCGTTCCAGAATCGTGGAACGTTTCGTGGGAAAATCTTACGTTCCGCATTCGTCCAACGTCGTTTAAGCACACGGGGCTTTTTCCAGAACAGGCGAGCAACTGGAAGTGGATTCGTGAGAACGTGAAGCCCGGAATGACGGTGTTGAATCTTTTTGGGTACACCGGTGGTGCAACATTGGCCGCGGCAAGCGTCGGCGCTGACGTAACGCATTGTGATGCGAGCAAGCCGGTGGTAACGTGGGGCAAGGAGAATGCCGAGCTCTCTGGACTCGGTGCTGCACCGATTCGATGGATCGTCGACGATGTACAAAAGTTCGTTTCGCGTGAGATTCGAAGAGGAAATTTTTACGACGTCATCATGCTTGACCCGCCGGCATTTGGTCGCGGGCCAGAAGGGGAGCTTTGGCAGTTTGAAGAGCATCTGCCAGCGTTGCTTGCAGACTGTGCGAAGTTATTGAAGCCAGAATCCGGGATGCTTTTGCTTAATGCGTATTCTCTGGGGTTCCCAGCGTTAGCTCTCGAAAATCTCGTTCGCACGACGATGCCGTTTGTGAAGAATATTGCCGCGGTCGAATTAACTTTAAAAGAAGAATCTCCTCGTGCCTTCGAGCTTCCAACCGGAATTGTTATTCGTGCAACGTGGTAAGGCGATGTTGATAATCGATGGCCCGGAATCAATCGTTTTGATACGATCAAAGGACTATGACCGACGACGAAAAAATCCAGCTTGGCGCGGTGCTCGAAATCGTCCAGTCCATGCAGAAGACCATGGTCGCAATGCAGGATGATATTGGGGCAATTCAGGGCGTTATGGCCACGAAGGATGATCTCAAGAATTTCGCCACGAAAGATGACCTTAAGAATTTTGCTACGAAAGGCGACCTTAAGAATTTTGCCACGAAGGATGACGTTACTGATATTCGGGGCGATATTGCGGCCATTAAGGAAGATGTTGAGTTCCTTAAAGACAGTGTGGCTACGAAGGATGATCTCGGCAGTCTCAAATCCGAGGTTTTCGAACACATCGATGGCTTTGCGCAGCAGAACCAGAAGTTCGATATCGAGTTGGTTGCGGCAAGGTCCCAGTTCAATCGGGTAGAAGAACGTGTGGAGGTTTTAGAATTGAAAGCGGGGATTGGGGCGTAATATGAATAATGACATCGTTTTAGACATCGAAACACAGAACACGTTTGAGGAAGTTGGCGGATATTTTACCGATAAGCTCAAGGTTTCCATTGTTGTTGCGTATTACTACGCCACGGATACGTACGAATCGTATTTGGAGCACGAGCTCCCGTTGATGTTTAAGAATCTGGAAACCGGCGGGAGAATTATCGGCTACAACTCGATCGGTTTCGATATGCCGGTGTTGAATAATTATTATGCTGGCGATCTTTTGAAATTACCCCAGCTCGATATTTTGAAGGAGATCGAAAAGTCTCTTGGGTACCGTATTAAGCTTGACGACGTTGCCGCTGCCACGATCGGAACCCGGAAATCGAGTCATGGTCTACAGGCTGTTGCGTGGTGGAAAGAGGGGAAGATCGAGGAAATCCGTGAATATTGTCAGCAAGATGTGAAAGTCACAAAAGAGGTATACGAATTCGGCCTGAAAAATGGATATGTTTTGTTCGATGACCGATCTGGCGAGCGTCGGCTAATTCCGGTGAATTTCACGCCGGTTCCAGAGAAGACCGTCGTGAACCTCACCATGGGTTTCTAGGAAGTTATCCCCGTGGATATGTTCTCTTGACCGCGCTCCGGAACACTCCGGAGCGTGTTTTTTCTTTGTTTTTTTTGGGTGCAGAATTTACAACGGCGTTATCCACTTTTTCTGCGGAGTGCTGAACTGCGTACCACTAGATGTAGTGCTATACTCGCCAATGCACCACAAGCGATTGTGTTGCGTCGTCGATAGGAGGAATCCACCCAGATTCTTCTTCTGGGATTTTTTGTCTCAAATTCGCGACCAATTGTATTTCATTTATTTAGTTCAACGCCGAACGCTTCTATGTCAGCATCTATTGTGAAGGAGGGCGCAGTGAAAACGAACGACGCGGATGTCACATCTGCCGTCTACGGCTACATGACGTCGGTGAAGGAAGTGATTAAACGCGATGGAACGCATGCGGCGTTTTCTTCGGAGAAGCTCGAGCGTTCAGTGATCCAATCATTGATCGCGGCAGGATTTAAAGAAAAAGATCTTCCACGCTACGTGAATCGTATTACTGGAAATATTCTTTCCCGTATCCAGCGACGATTCGATGGCCATACCACGCCAACGTCGGGAATTATTCGAGAAATGGTCGCGGTCGCTCTTATCGACAATAACCTCGTGCACGTTGCTCGCATCTACTTGTCCTATCGAAAATCTGATGTCGTTGTTGCTGCTGAGCAGTACGGAAAGGGTATCTCGATGGATCGGTATTTCACCAAGGAAGGTGTTCACCCATACGATCTTTTGAAATGGGAAAAGCGCACCGCAAGTATCACGAATGAAAAGGGGGCAGTTGTTTTTGAACAAAAGGATATTGAAGTGCCAAGCACGTGGAGTCAAACATCAGTGAACATCGTTGCGCAGAAGTATTTCCGCGGAAAAGTCGGTACACCGGAGCGCGAAACGTCCATGAAGCAGCTCATGAGCCGCGTTGCCGTCACGATGGCGAACTGGGGTCGTAAGGACGGCTATTTTGCAACGAAGAATGATGCACAGGTGTTTGAGGATGAATTGACCTGGATTTTGGTAAATCAAATGGCGGCATTTAACTCGCCAGTGTGGTTTAACGTTGGTATCAATCCGCATCCGCAGTGTTCAGCGTGTTTCATCAACAGTGTTGAGGATGACATGCGTTCGATTCTTCATCTCACCGCCACAGAGAGCATGTTGTTCAAGCAAGGCTCTGGAACCGGATCAAACCTTTCGAACCTCCGTTCCACACAGGAATATCTTGGTGGAAGCAATGGCCGATCATCAGGTCCAGTGAGCTTTATGAAGGGTCTCGATTCCTTCGCGGGTATTGTGAAGTCTGGCGGAAAGACCCGCCGTGCCGCAAAAATGGTGATTTTGAACGTCGGCCACCCAGACATCATGACGTTCATTGAGTGTAAAGCAAAAGAGGAGCGCAAGGCTTGGACGTTGGTAGATGCTGGCTACGATAGTGGCATGGACGGCGAAGCATATGGATCTATCTACTTCCAGAACGCAAACAACTCGGTGCGTGTGACGGATGACTTTATGCGTGCGGTGGAAATGGATGGTGAATGGGTAACGCACGAGGTAACGACGGGCAAGCCATCTTTGACGTACAAGGCACGTGATGTGATGCGCAGTATGGCGGAATGTGCATGGCAGTGCGGCGATCCTGGTATTCAGTACGATACGACGAGCAACCGCTGGCACACGTCAAAGAACACGGGCCGCATCAACGCGAGCAACCCATGTTCCGAATACATGTTCTTGGACGACACCGCATGTAACTTGTCGTCGCTCAACTTGATGAAGTTCCGCAAGGAAGTGAATGGCGTCATGGAATTTGATGTCCCTTCTTTCATTCGTGCAGCAAAGGTGATGATCACGGCGATGGAAATTACGGTCGGAAATTCGAGCTACCCAACGCCATCCATTGAGCAGAATAGCCACGACTTCCGCCCACTCGGCATTGGTTTCGCAAACCTTGGTGCGCTCTTGATGAGCCGCGGCGTTGCGTACGATTCTGACGAAGGTCGCAACATCGCTGGTGGAATTATGTCGTTGCTTTCGGGCTGTACGTACGAACAGAGCGCACATATTGCAGAGAAGATTGGCGCGTTTACCGGCTTCGAGCTGAACAAAGAGCCATGTATGGAAGTGATGCGCATGCATCGCGACGCAACATACGCGATGAATCTTGAGGCATTGCCGGCAGACATTGCTGCTGCTGCGCGAACCGCGTGGGACAACGTTGTTACAGAAGGCGACAAGCACGGTTTGCGCAATGCACAGATTTCCGTGCTCGCGCCAACAGGAACCATCGCGTTTTTAATGGACTGTGATACCACAGGAATTGAACCAGACATCGCCATCGTCAAATACAAGTGGTTAGTGGGTGGCGGTATGCTCAAGATGGTGAACCAGACGGTTCCAGAAGCATTGACGCGTTTGAACTACAGTGCAGACGAGCGCAAGGCGATCCTCGAATTTATCGACAAGCAAGACACCATCGAAGGCGCACCATTCGTAAAACCTGAGCATCTCCCTGTCTTTGATTGCGCGTTTAAGGCGAAGAACGGTGTTCGTTCGATTCACTATATGGGCCATCTTCGTATGATGGCTGCCGTGCAGCCGTTTATTTCTGGCGCAATCAGCAAAACGGTAAACATGCCAAACGAGGCAACGGTTGAAGAGATTGAAAGGGTGTACATGGAAGGCTGGAAGATGGGCTTGAAAGCGATCGCCATTTATCGCGATGGCAGCAAGCGTCAGCAGGCGCTCACCACAAGTAAGGAAAAGGATTCGGGAAAGATGAACGCGGATTTGAAGGCTGAGGGCAAAGGGCAAGGGGCAGAGGTTTCAACGGTGAAAGTTGCTCCGATTGCGGAAAACGTAAACGCACCACGTCGTCGTCGCTTGCCAGATGAGCGTCGTGCAATTAACCACAAGTTCTTGGTTGGTGGGCACAAGGGATTCATTACGGTTGGGTTGTACGACGACGGCACGCCAGGCGAGATGTTCATTACCATGGCGAAGGAAGGATCCGTGATCAGCGGTTTGATGGATGCATTCGCGACATCCATCTCCATCGGTTTGCAGTACGGTGTGCCAATTCAGGTGCTCGTAAACAAGTTCGTACACATGCGCTTTGAGCCATCCGGATTCACGAACAATCCAAACATTCGCATCGCAAAATCCATCGTGGACTACATCTTCCGCTGGATGGCACTCAAGTTCCTTTCGCCACAGGAGCAGATCGCTGTCGGCATCAACGTCGTTCCAGCAATCGGCGATTCCATCGTTGCCGATCGCGCAACGGATTCTGCGGTATCTCCAGCACAGGCCACGGAGCTCCAGCCAACCATCTTCGCTACAGCTTCAGACGCAAACCCAGCGATGACTCCTGGCACAGCGCCACAGAAATCATCCCTCACCTCCACCTTCAACAACACCGCCGACGCTCCAGCCTGCGACACCTGCGGCAACATCATGGTGCGCAACGCAGCGTGCTACAAATGCTTGAACTGCGGCAGCACGAGCGGATGCTCCTGATTGGTTATGTTGCCCGTTGCACAAAAAGCGTTGCTCATTGATGAGGACGGAAGAGTCCTTGTTCTGAAGAGCACCGATCCAGACGGATATGGAAATCATTGGGATTTTCCGGGAGGACGAATGGAAGAAGGTGAATCGCCACTCGAAACGCTTGATCGAGAAATTCAGGAAGAGGTCGGAATGAAAATCGACGTGAATGCGGCAAAGCTTTTTCACGTCGGTTGGTACAAGGGATTCGGCGATCGAGCACAGGAAAATGTTTACAAAACATTTTGGATAGTTCCAGTTTCGAATGTGAGCGCTACATTGTCCTGGGAACACCAACAATTTTTCTGGTTTCAAATTGCTGATCTCCCAGACGATTTCGTAGGCCCGTATCGTGCGATCGTTGATCGATATCAGAAGTCGATATCTTAAAATAACAACGAACCAGCCCCGCGAAGGGCTGGTTCGTCTTGTGTTGTTTTTATGCCCGATAAACCAATCCTCGACGAACGTATTAAAGGCCGGCAAGGCTACGGGCTCATTCAGCTCATTCATGGTCATGGGAAGGGAAAAACGACGGCGGCGTTGGGGCAGGCCGTGAGGTGTGCAGGGGCGGGGAAGAGGGTGTTGATTGTGTATTTTGATAAGGGAGGGACGACGCATTATTCGGAACGGGCGATTATCGATCTGATCGATGGCATCGATTATGTCGCCACTGGTCGCGATCGGATCGATCCGGTGACGAATCGATTTGATTTTTCTATCAACGATCTCGATCGGAGCGAGGCGGAGCGGGGAATCGATCTCGCGAAGGCGGCGATGATGTCTGGAGAGTACGACTTGGTGATTCTCGATGAAATCAATTCCACGCAGAACCTTGGGATGCTTTCGGTGGAATCGGTGCTCGACGCGTTGCGATCCAAGGGCGAGAATGTGGAGGTGATTTTGACGGGGCGCAACCCTGCGCAAGAGTTTCTCGATGCCGCGCATCTTGTTACAGAAATGCAATTACAAAGGCATTATTTCTATTCTGGTGTTTCAGCAAGGGAGGGATTAGATTTCTAATTGGCTGAAAATGGGAATTTCGTGTATGTTCTTTTTCTGTTGTGGATACGTGTACCCTCGGGTTCTCTAGAGCCGGGTATACTGATCCCGACCATTGTTGCCATCATCAAATTTTTTATGACCATTGCTGAGATTGTTGCCGCGCTTCAAGAAGGAAATGACGTTATTGTTCGCGACAAAACCTTTCATACGCGTTCTTTGGAGACGGTGATTCTTGATTCCGGCGAGAATGTGTTTTGGGCATACGGCGATGCGGGAATTTGGCTTTCGGTAGATCCAGGTGGGGAAGAGATTATGCAGTTCGAGGATATTAATGAAGAGTTGGAGCCTGAAGACGATGTGGTGGTGTACGGGGGAAACGACTTTGAATTCTCATACGAAGGTTCTGCAACATTGAAAGACGATGACACTGCCGCGATGTACACCTTCCGCGAATTTGAAAGCGCCGACGGCCGACGGATCCGCCTTACCACAGACGAGGGAAATGGCGACACGACGGTATCGTCTGGCGCGGTGGTTACAGAAGAGGAAATTCAGGAGGCATAAACAGAACAAGGACGCTTCGGCGTCCTTTTTTGTTATACTTCCCTTATGGTCACTCTCCGTGAACGCGATGGTGGAACATATGGGAAACGCCTCCGAATGTTGCGAGGTGTTCTTTTTGCTGTCTTTGGCGTGATTTGGATCCGATTATTCGTGCTTCAGGTGGTTTCTGCCCAGTTTTATCAAGACATCGCCAACGGGAAATATTCGCTGTACGAAGAGCTGGTTCCAGAACGCGGCAAGATCACCGTTCACGATTTTGATGATTCTACGCCATACGACGTGGCAACGAACGAGCCTCGAGCGGTAGTGACTGCGGATCCTCGAAAAATCACGGACGCGACCGACGCGGGTAAACGCATCGCGCAGGCGTTGGGATGGGAAGGTGTAGACGAATACGATCGCTACGCGCTGATCGCGAGCCTTGAGGCTCAAGGAAAACAGGACGAAGCCGACTCGCTCCGATCATTGACGGCATGTGCTCCCCTTACGAAGGCGCTCGACGAGCCTGAGTTGGGCGAGGAGAGCGTAGTTGGAGGGGGTGTCGACTCCGATGTTGCCGATGTCACTCCGACCCCACCCCCCGAACCCGTCGCGGAGTCCGATGAATGCCTTCAGGAAGACGCGAACGTCAAAAAGATTACTGATCTTATCGCGCGTCTTGGAAAGCACGACGATCCATATGAGCCGGTCGCCGAGGGTGTCGATGCAGAATCGCTTGATCGGTTGTTGGCTCTGAACATCGACGGCATTTCATATGTCCTCAAGGATTCGCGATCGTATCCAGAAAAGGGATTCGGTGGCCATGTACTCGGATTTGTGGGAAAGGACGATTCGGATAACCCAGTGGGGAATTATGGGCTGGAGGGATACTTTAATGATTTTCTTTCAGGAAAGCCGGGGGAGATTTCATCTCAGCTCGCGAGTAGAGCATATACCCCAGCGATTGACGGTGGTTCGTTAATGCTGACGATTGATCGCACGGTGCAGTACACCGCATGCAAGATGCTTCGCGACGGTGTGCAGCAATATCATGCCGATACCGGCGTGCTCGTTATTGTGGAGCCATCTACGGGAAGAATCCTCGCGATGTGCGGCAGTCCAGATTTTGACCCAGCAGAGTATTCGAAAGTCGGAAGCATTTCTGATTTTAATAACCAGGCAGTTTTTACGCCGTACGAACCGGGATCGATTTTTAAACCGTTTACGCTTGCGGCAGGTATTGATACGGGCGCAATTACGCCAAATACAATTTTCGACGATCCTGGATTTGTAAAACTTGATGACCGAACCATTCGCAACGCGCTCCAGAAGTCGTATGGAAAGATTACGATGACCCAGGGTCTTGAAGAATCGGTGAACACCGCAATGGTGTATGCCATGCAGCGCACCGGAAAAGACACGTTTACGCAGTACGTCAAAAACTTTGGATTTGGAACGCTCACAGGTATCACGCTGAACACAGAAGTTTCAGGAACCGTTGCGTTGCTCGATGAACCAGGAATTGTGTATGCCGGCACCGCGAGTTTCGGGCAAGGCATCACAGCAACTCCACTACAGGTTGTGATGGGCTATGCCGCAATCGCGAACGGCGGAGCGTTGATGGTTCCACAAATTGTGGATCAGATGGAATATTCCGACGGCACCATTGATAAAAAACTGCCAGTAAAAATTCGTCAGGTTATCGACGCAAAGACTGCGGCCACGGTTGGGGGAATGCTCGTGTCTGTGGTGGAGAATGGCCATGGAAAGCGCGCATCGGTTCCGGGATATTGGATTGCAGGTAAAACGGGAACCGCGCAGATTGCTGAAAACGGTGGATATTCAGAGACTGCGTTTAATGGATCGTTTGCAGGATTTGGTCCTGTTGAAGATCCAAAATTTGCGATGATCGTAAAGCTTTCCAATCCAAAGACCGTCTCCAACCTTGGTGTAGCATGGGGCGAGGCAACTGCCGCTCCAGTGTTTGGTGAAATCGCAAAGTTCCTTATGCAGTACTACCGCATTCCACCGACGAGGTAGTCCGTGACAAAGCCCTCCCCTTACGAAGGCGCTCGACGAGCTGAAGCGGGTGAGGAGAGTGAGTTAGGAGGGGTCTGATCGTGAAGTGACCTTGGATGGATGTGATGAGAACGGCAGGAGTGACGCATTATCGGCGACGCTCGTCGAGCCTGAGTTGGGCGAGGAGGGTGAGGGGTATTCGATTTCAAACAGGGTGTTTTGTTAACGCAACTCATTTGCGTTAAGAAAACGCTGGTCGATTGTAGCGATCTGCGTGGTCGGCGATAATGCCAGTTACGATCATTGATCGTGTATTTCTGAAATCGATTTCATTGTTTCTCGATTTCCGGCTCAGATCACATTGTGTTGCTCAGTTTTAAAGCCTCAAAATTCGAGGGTATCGATTCCTGCCGCAGTACCTCGCACTCCCGGAGTTCACGAGCCCCCTCCTTCTCCCCCATCCCCATCCGGGGACAAGTAAATGGGGGAGGGCTATCACCATCCCGTCACAACCCCTCAAAGGGTCAGTTGAGGTTCACTTTTCCCCCATTTTCCCCTACACTGCCTGCATATGAAACCCATCGTTATTCGCGTCCTTCGATACTTAGCCAAGCGGCAAATCGCTCAGTTTCACCCAATGGTGATTGCGGTCACGGGAAGCGTGGGGAAGACGAGCACCAAGAATGCGATTGCGATTGCGCTGGGTGCAGCATTCGATGTGCGAACGGCGAATAAAAACTACAACAACGAGTTTGGTGTGCCATTGGCGATTATGGGGGAGATGAGCCCGGGCAAGAATGTGTGGGAGTGGCTGAAGCTTTTTGTACGTCAGTACAACGTGAAGAAATTTCCAACGCATCTTGTTTTGGAATACGGCGCCGATCGCCCTGGCGACATTCAAGCGTCGTGTGATATTGCCAAGCCGGATGTTGCGGTGATTACGGCAATCTCACCGGTGCATGCATCAAACTACACGAACTTCGGCGCGCTTGCGGACGAGAAGGCAACGCTCGGTGACAATGTGAAAGAAGACGGATTGGTCATTTTGAATGCGGACGATCAGACGGTGAACCTCATGCGCGATCGCTTCACAGCAACAACGGCAACGTACGGAAAGTCGGGCCGACAGGCGAACATCAAAGATATTTACGTGAAGACGGTACTTAATGACCATTATGTGCTGAATGATGTCGCAGTACTGACGAAGGCAGCAATCGAGATTGATGGCGAAACGGTGGACTTGAAGCTTCCGAATTGTTTGGGCGACACGCCGGTGTTCGCGTGTGCTGCAGCGCTTCTCGTTGCTAAGCATTGCGACGTTCCGTTGAAGAAGGCTGCGAAAGCGCTGAATGAGTCGTTTGCTCCCGCACCTGGGCGCCTTCGACCGCTTGCCGGGGTGAAAGGCTCGTTGATCCTCGACGATACATACAACGCTGCTCCAGCATCTACCATCGCCGCACTCGACGCTCTCACATTGTTTACGGCGGATCGACCGGGAAGCCGGCGAATCGCCGCGCTGGGAAAGATGGCAGAGCTTGGGCAATATTCCGAAGCCGAGCATGCAGCAGTCGGTCGTCGAGTTTCTGAAGTTGCTGATATCTTTGTTGCTACTGGAAGTGAAATGCAGGGTGCCGCCGATGAAGCTGAGCGCATGGGAATGAAGCTGTCGTCAGTAGTTCGTGTGCACGACGCAGTGGAGGCTGGCCGATGGCTTGATGCGAATGTGAAAGAAGGCGATATCGTCCTCGTGAAAGGCTCCCAAAGTGCGCGCATGGAAAAAGCGACAAAAGATATCGTCGCAGAGCCGTTGCGCGCATCGGAGCTTTTGGTGCGACAAGAAAAGTATTGGCTGAAGAATTAGCTATGCAACTCACGACCGACATTGATCTTGTTATTTCCACGCTGAAATCCGGCGGTGTCGTTGTGTATCCAACGGAAACAACGTATGGAATTGGTTGCGATGCAACGAACGTTGCGGCGGTTGATAGGATTTTTGCGATAAAGGGACGCCCGCAGGCAAAGGGTGTCACTGCGTTGTTGCCAAAGAACGAATGGGGTGATCGAATCGGTTTAGTGTGGCCACCGGCCCTTCGAGAGCTCGCAGAGAAGCACTGGCCTGGCGCACTGAACGTTGTGTTGCCGGCGGCTGCTCCGTCGGAGATTGTTCCAGCGTATCTTACGAACGGCACGCTCGCTGTTCGTCGATCGAGTCATCCTGTCGCGAACGCTCTTGTCGATGCACTTGGTGTTCCGTTGGTTTCGACCAGCGCGAATATTTCGGGAGAGCCGGAGTTATATAGTGCGAAGGAGATCTTTGATCGGTTCAGCGGAGAAGCTATTCAACCGGACGTTATTTTCGATGCTGGTGAATTACCAAAACGCGCGCCGTCCACATTGATTGTTTGGGACGACGCGCGTGGTGTTGTGGTGTTGCGGCAAGGAGAAATACAGGTATTTTAATCATTATAGAGAAGCCCGGTGATCTTTGATCCGCTTCCCCAAATTCTGTTGAATGTTTCTTCGCGATGATCTTTTGACGACGTGTTTTGTATGGTTGTTTCTGGGTTGAGTATCAGTTGTCGAAGGTTCGATCGCGTTCCAATATATATCTCACTGAGTCCGGTGATAAATTGACCGGCCGTTGGATCGATGATGATATCGGTGTCGGGCGTGAGACCTTTTACAACAAGATACGCATGATTCGGGTGATATTCACTCGTTGTATCATCGGAAGTTGCCAATCGAATTCCGGGAATTTTTTCAACAAGCAACGAGCCGACTTCGTTGGCTATTGTTGCACAGTGCGCGCGCGTTCTGCATTCTTTTATCCGTTCTGCCGCAAATGCACTCAAATGTTCCCTAGATTGATCTACTGCCGAGCGCACGTTTTCAACTTCATAGTGCTTCACTTCTGGCGTGAGTGGTCGATTCTCAGAAAAATCCCATGTTGGAAAGTCTTTGTTCATAGAATACGTAGCTTGTGTGTAATTATACAGCTACCGCATCAATCCACGGTTACGGCTTTTGCGAGGTTGCGAGGACGATCTGGGTTGATGCCCTTGAGAACGGCGAGTTCGTAGGCGAGGATTTGCATCGGGATGTTCGCAACAAGTCCAGTGAGGGCACCGTTTTTTGGAACAATGATCGTTTCTGTTGCCACACGTTCTGCGAGTTTTGGATTGTCCGTGATGATAATCGTTCGCGCGCCGCGAGCTCGTACTTCTTCTGCTGCCGTTCGCATCAGCTGGCCGTGTTGGTCGTCGAAAATGCACAGAATGACTGGCGTGTTTTCTTCGATGAGCGCGAATGGTCCGTGCTTGAGCGCGCCGCCAGCGTAGCCTTCAGCGTGAAGATAGGTGATCTCTTTGATCTTGAGTGCTCCTTCGCGAGCGATACTCTCGCACGGCCCTTTGCCGAGGACGAAACAGTGTTCAGCATCCACGAGTGTCTTGGCGATCTCCTTACACGCCTCGCGAGTGTTCAGCGCGATTTTTACGAGCGTTGGCAGGCGACGAAGTTCGTCAATGAGATACTTGCGTCGCTCAACCTCTGTTCCTCGATGCATGCTAAACCATGCGGCGATCATTTCGAGTGCGACGACTTGCGTGCTGAAGGCTTTTGTTGACGCAACCGCGTGTTCGCGACCAGCGTTGAGGTACACTCCGCATTTTGTACTCCGTGCAATCAACGAACCGACCGCATTCACCACGGAGAATGTTGGTACGCCGCGATCTTGAGCGATGACGAGCGCACGATGGGTGTCCTTGGTTTCGCCCGATTGTGAAATGACGAGAAGGCCTGCGCCGTGCGGAGCAAAGTGATGCTCAGTGATCTCTGAGGCATCGACCACTTGAACTGTGTCGAACGCCTTGATGGCACGCATGCCCAGTGCGCCGTACATTCCGGCGTGGAGCGATGTTCCGCATGCGGCGATGACAAGATGCTTAATACCGAGAAGCGTTTCTTTGTTGCGCTCCAATCCACCAAGTTTAATATCAAAATCCGTTGGAATACGTGCGCCGTGGTTGAGGGTTCGTGCCAACGCATCCGGCTGTTCCATGATTTCTTTGATGGTCCAGTGTTCGAATGGAGCGGGGGAGAGCTCGATGACTTCTTCTGGTGCGAGCTCGACTCTTGAGGTATCGAGCGTGGTGCCTTCGGGGGTGATGAGGGCGAACTCGCCATTTTGGAGCGCGATGAATTCGCGGGTGTGATTATTGAACGCCGATGGTTCGCTTGCAACATACATCGTTCCTTTGCCAACGCCGACGACGAGGGGGCTGCCGTTTCGAGCCGCAAGAATCGTGTTCGGCATCAGTGGCGATACAACCGCGACCCCCCACGTGCCTTCCAGTTTGGCGAGCGCGTGTTTCATTGCAACGTCCAGCGGTTCTCCATCGTCCAGGTACTTTCCGATGAGCTGTGCGATAACCTCCGTATCAGTTTGCGATTTGAAAATAATTCCCGTCGCCTCAAGATCGGCTTTGAGCTTGTGTGCGTTTTCGATGATGCCGTTATGAACAAGCGTGAGGCGATTCTTCATGTCCGAATGCGGATGGGCATTTGCGTCGGTTTTTCCGCCATGGGTTGCCCAGCGGGTATGGCCGATGCCGAAACGATTCCCCACATGGTCGGGCAAATGTTCCCGAAGTCGAGCGATGGCATCTGGGGCAACGCCGCTCGCAAACTTCGTCGTAACGATAATGCCATTGTCGGAAACCGTGGCCACACCAGCAGAATCGTATCCGCGACTCTCCAGGATCGAAAGCCCGTCAACGATTATGCTGACACTATCTGTATCGCCTACAACCCCGATAATTCCACACATACTCTTTTGTTTATGGATAGAACGATCACCTGACAATAGTCCCGTCGAAAATGTAGAGCAAGTCTGTCTGAGGATAAGTTGACGGACGTAATTGGTTGAACATAAAGCGATTCGTCGTGTGCCGAGCGTGCTAAAATTTTGGATATGATGAATGATGAATTGCGGATTCAGGTTGACGAGGCGGTAGAGGCACGACTTCCGAGGGATTTCTACAGGGTTTTTGAGCGATTAGAGCCGAACCTTTCCAGCCTTACGCCAGCCGACGCCGGGCGGCTGCGCGAAGCAACGTCTCGAATGTTTAACATGACAACAGTCGGCTTGGACGAGCACGATCGGGCCACGATGGGCCGGCTTCGGCGATGGTGGGAGCAGCCGAATGAAGGGAACAGGGAAATAAAACGCGGATTTTCAGCAGTGATTGCGGGACTTTTTGGCAGAAGGTAGAGAAGGGTCGTTTCTATTGAAAAAGCAGAATATGGCTACCTACACCAACATGGAGATGGAGCTTTGGCGGGAGCTGCAAGACTTTGCGGAAAAAGCGTCTGGCGAAAGAAAAACACGCGTAGCTGCTTGTTTGGTTTGGCCAAGCGGACGAAAAGTTTTTGGTGCGAACCGTCTCTTGGATGGTCACGGCCTGACCGAGCAAGAGATTACAGACCGAGTGAGACCCAAGTTTTATGACGCCATGAAGTGTGGCGAGCCAGATGCAATCGACAAGGCCATAGAGTTGGGGCTGGATCTTGGAGATGCAAAGCTCTACTCTCTCTTGTTTCCATGTCCGCGCTGCGCAGAAAAGATCGCGAAGACCGGTATTAGAACCATTGTCGCTCTTCATCATCGGACAAACCATAACGGCAATTTTGATAACCCTTTAGAAGATTCTCGGAAAATGTTTGATAGCGTTGGTATACAGTACGACATCGGCGAGCCTGATGGGCGATAGAGAATAACACTCACATAAGAAAAACCACCTCGCTATGAGGTGGTTTTTCTGGTGACTCCACGGAGAATCGAACTCCGATTAGAGGCTTGAGAAGCCCCTGTCCTAACCGTTAGACGATGGAGCCGAAAATTGCAGGAGGAGCGTATCAAAAAACACAGAGTATGGCAACGAACCGCCCCAACAACAAACCCCGCGCTGAGAACAACGGTCATCCTCAGCGTGAGGGTCGTTGTCTCGCACGGGGCGAGAACTGCGGTCACGGCTTCATCCGTCGTTGCACACGGCTGATGAGGAAGATCATGCCCGAGGTGGTAGGGATCGTCCGGGCGAGGTAGATCCACGAATATGTGTCGTCACGCACCCACGCGGGGTACAGGGCGCACAAATTCGCGGACAGCACGCAGCACCAGAAGAAGATCGGTTCCGTCACACGCTCGGCATTCCACAGCCGTCGAGCGGTCGCGAAGTACGCGATGAGGCCGATGCACTGAACGAGGATATAGGAGATGAGGGCGTTCTTGGTGATGAACCAGAACACGACCACTCCTGCGCCTCCCGCAAGGCACAGTCGCTGCACGCGGTCGAAGGCTACTGTGAGGGTGCCACGCCGCCTGTTGAGCTGGATGATGTGGTACAGAATGTACACGACGTTCAGCGTACCCGTCGGGACGGCGATGTTGCCCGTCCACGATTTGCTTGGACTTTGCCAGTACATCCAGCACGAGAGGGTCATCATGACCATCATGAGCACCCACGCCGCGGGCACGGGGTTGGTCTCCTTGTTCTGAGCGCGGCGAACGTAGTCCACCGCAGAAATCAGCATGAGCATTGCTGTTACCAGCACGGCTGCTTCGTACACGGTGAAACTCCTTGAAAGAACCGGCTTGCCCTGCCGATAGGGTTGTCTTGCGACACGTCAAAGTAGCATCTAGACGCTGCCTTGTCCATGTTGATTCCAATAAAACAACAAACCCCGTGCTGAGAACGACAGCGTTCCCAGTAGAGGGGGCTTGTCGTCTCGCGCGGGGCGAGGAGTCACAAGTTGACGATGTTCGGACGGACCTTCTCCAGATCTGCGTGCTCGATGAAGAGGATGCTGGCGGGAGCCATACCCATCTTGTAGAGCGCGATCCCACGATCGGATTCCGAGCAGAGCATGGGATAGCCGCCAAACAGACACGGACGAACGGTGACTCCGTTTCCGCCCTGGTAGTAGACGGCATCCTCACACACCTCCTTGGAGGGTTGGGCCATCACCGAGGTCCGCCAGTTGGTGTCCGTGACATTGGCGCAGGCCATCTCGATCTGCTGGTCGAGCACCGGGTCGTCGCCCTTGGTGTAGCCACAGCCGAGAGCGAAGAAGAACATGAAGACCGCGAAGGCGACGAGAATACGCATGGGAGTGATCCGGGTGCGGGGTGAAGTCTTGGAGCTTTTGAGCCTTGCGACGAAGCAGAATAACACAAAACCGCCATTTTGTCCATATGTCTAGCGGCGGTTTCTGAACTTTTTTGGCTATGTTGGAACAACAACCTCTCCGAAGTTAAACCGAAGCAGGGCTAGCTTTTCGTTCACCAAAAACATCACCCAGCAATGGGTGGTCTTTTTGTGGAGTTTGTCGCGAGGGCACATGGCGTATACTTAGTGATATGTCGGTATTCTTTTTCCTTATCTTTTGCGTGTCGCTTCCCGCGTTTTTGGTGGGAATGATTGTTCCGGCGGTGTTTAGTAGGTTCTTCAAAGAAGGTGTAACGCGGGGAAAAATCGCCAAACTGTTGGGTGCGATCATGTTCGGTTCGTTGTTTGCAAGCATCGCGATGGCTACGCCAATTGCGCCATCGACGTCGGATGATGGGGCTTACGACGTAGCAGTGGTCGAAGACACGGTGCCGAACATTGATGCTGATGTTTTGGATGCGGAAAACGGCGTTGTTGAGGATGGGAATTCATCGAGAGTTCGTGCGACTGTAGTGAGCGTTGTTGACGGAGATACCGTAAAGGTCGATATCGCCGGTATTCGCGAGACGATTCGGATCATCGGCATCAACACGCCGGAGACGGTGGATCCGCGTAAGCCGGTGGAATGTTTTGGAAAGGAGGCGTCGGCGAGAGCGAAGGAATTGCTTACAAGCCAGACGATCGAACTCGAGGCCGATGCCACACAGGGTGAACAAGATAAATACGGACGATTGTTGCGCTACGTTTTTCTGCCGGATGGATCGAATTTCGGGAAGACGATGATCACTGAAGGGTTTGCGTACGAGTACACGTATTCCACGCCGTACAGTTATCAGCAGGAATACAAGGACGCGCAGGCTGATGCCACAAAGAACGAGCGTGGACTCTGGGCGAGTGGGGCGTGTAATGACGGATCCGAGACATTGGATACTCCGACGTCGACCGTGGAGCCGACATCCACATCGAATTCGACAGTTGCGCCAGCGGTAGAAGCTCCCGTTACGCCGTCAGAGCCGAGCGCTGCTTCGAATCCCGCCGATTCTGTGCCGTCGACGCCTCCGAGTTCGAGCTGTTCGTGTTCTTCCAACACCTACAACTGTTCGGATTTTTCTACGCATGCCGCCGCTCAGGCCGTCTACGATTGTTGCATGGCACAGGTTGGTTCCGATATTCATCGTTTGGATGGGAATGATAACGATGGGCTCGCGTGTGAAAGTTTGAGGTGAAGCACATTACTCACCCGAGAGCGTTTCGTCTTTTGCCCATCCCGTCCGCTCTTCACGAGGCAATCGGGTGATGGAGTACGAAATTGGTTCATCTGGATCCACGGTTCTGGCAATCCATGGCGTCTTTATTGCTTCCTTAATGAAATCGGTGATTGATCCGTCTTTGGTGTACGGAGGATTCGTGTTTGGAATCGCGAGCTCTTCAAAGGTATCGATGCCGCCGGATGCAATGCAGCCGTTGGAAAGTGTGACAGCGAAACTCATTGTAAGTTCGGCTGCGTCTTCCGGCACGGCAACAATTGACCCGAATGGGTGAACGTAGCCGTGAGCATTCGGTGGAATAGTAAACGTGGATCCTGGCGTGAGGTCGTGAAGGTACGATCCCCAGTCATTCGAATTCGTCCCATCGGTAAGGAGCTGCACGCCGTTGATGTCGGATGTGAGAATGGTGCGAGTAGTGCTTGTGCGATCTGCGGATTCCGATCGGTAGCTGAGTTCGAGACGGGTAATTGTTGCGCTGCATGCTGCATCGCTTACATTTGCAATCGCCAACCATGCCGCCGCAGCAGGATTCGTTTCTGAATATCCCGTCCATTGCTGTGTGCCACACTCGTCCGGCGCATGTGTCGGTTTCGCTTTCCCGCAGTTTGGCGCAACCACTTTTGCAATTTCCGATGATGTCGATTGTGATTCGATCTGGTTTACATTGACGGGAAGATCGGGACTTCCGGAAACAACGATTTCGGTGGATGTTTCGCTAGCCATCTGTATTGTATTTGAAAACATCTTTTCCGCGGAAATGCCAAAACCCGCAAATACTAAACTCGCCGCAGCAATGTGCAGATGATAGCGTTTCTTGGTTTTGACCCGACGAGTATGTTTCCCGGACGTCCTCATACGCCTCAACTCTATCATCTCACCGAAAAAGGTCGATAATCTTTGTCCCCAATGCATTCGCGACAACGGCAACGGCAGATGTTATGGCGGTGATGACGAGAAAAATGAATGCGACAAGCGGATCTTTGTGGAGTGAAAGCGCTAAAAGCGCGGTGCTGCCGTAGGTAATCGTTGCGAGTCCTATGAGCGCGAAGAGAGATTTTTGTGCCGTCCACTTCCATTGAATGTTGAATTTCCAATGGATGAGCGGTTCAATGAGGCTCATTACTACACAGAACACCGTGTAGGCAACGAGAAACGGTTGAATGAGGTTGATCTGAACGGAAACGTGAAGGTTTGGGAGCGCGGATGCGATGGCCGCAAAGAGACGATTTCCGAGGTCTGGATTCCACGAGAGTGCAAGGCCAAGTATCGCCACGAACGCCAAACACACACCGAACAATTGCAAAATAATCGCTGGCACCGTCAAAAACCACACGCCGTATCCCACAACGGCCCTTGCAATGAAGAACACGGGCGAACTGCGTTGGGCTTGTTGCATATGGGGGAAGTATAGCAAGACAGACGTTTTGTTTTTGTGTACATTAGGAGAATCACACTCGAATATCTTTCGCTATATGAAATGCCATTTCTTCAATGACTATTCTGAAGGTGCGCATCCGCGAATTCTCGAGGCTTTGCAGCGTTGTAATGATTCTCAAGAGACGGGATACGGCGAAGACTCGTTTTCACTGCAGGCTGCGTTGATCCTAAAATCGAAGATGGGTACTGCCGACGTGGACGTTCATTTCCTTTCTGCTGGCACGCAGGCGAATTTCATTGCGATGGCGGCGATGTTGCGACCGTACGAATCGGTGATCGCTGCGGATTCGGGACATATCGCCGTGCATGAGGCTGGTGCGGTCGAATCGACCGGACACAAGATCAATACTATCGCGGTCGCTCAGGGGAAGCTCACACCGAAAGACATTCAAGGCGTTGTTGATTCGCATACCGACGAACACATGGTAAAACCGCGAGTCGTGTTTATTTCGCAGGCCACCGAGGTCGGAACGATCTACGCAAAGGCCGAGCTTGAGGTAATATCGAACGTGTGTAAGAAGAATGATTTGTATCTTTACGTTGATGGCGCACGTTTAGGATCGGCGCTGATGAGTGAGAGATCCGATGTGACAATCTCTGACATCGCGCAATTCGCTGATATGTTTTACATCGGTGGTACAAAGAACGGTGCGTTGCTTGGCGAAGCAATGGTGATTGTGAATCCGGTGCTGAAAAAAGATTTTCGATACTTCCTCAAGCAACGCGGCGCACTTTTGGCGAAGGGCCGAGTTCTTGGTGTGCAATTCGTCGAGCTCTTCATCGACGACTTGTATTTCGATCTTGCGAAACACGCGAATGCAATGGCAAAAAAATTGAGTGATGGTATCGTGGCGTTGGGGCATTCCTTCTTGGCGGATTCTTCGACCAATCAGATTTTCCCAATTCTGCCGAATGCACTTATTGAGAAGATGAAGGTTGATTATGGATTTTACGTTTGGGGGAAGATCGATGCAGACCATTCGTCCATCCGTCTCGTTGCATCCTGGGCCACGAAAGAGTCTGCAGTTGATGAATTCCTTACTGATCTCCGTACCAGATCGTAGTAGATGATCTGGTATACTCATGCTATATGTTTGGACTCCTTCAGCCAGCGTTTCGATATGATCCGACTCTTCTTTCCAAAACAGAGCCAGGGAATAAACGTTGGCGTTATGAGGGGAAGACGGTGGTGTTTGGACCTGAATATGCGGCGGGAATTTTAGACGAGGAACGAATGCTTTTACGAACAGACCGGTCGGCCGAGGGAGCGGGACTTGCGTCAGGGATGCTTGGCATAACGGCGCATGAACTTCGTGAAACATTTCCAGAAGCAGTTCGTGATGCAAAGGTATTTCAATACACTGAAGAAAAAATCGACGAGATTTTTCGCAAGGCCCCGCTGCGTGAGTCGCAGATGCCAAAGATCCGATGATTTTATTTCAGGTCTATTATGTAGAAATCGGGACAATTTCAGATGTTTGATATACTTCACACAAGGAAATGATCTGATCTTTTGATTCGTTTTTATCGATGTATGTATGCCGAAATTTGAACAATTAATGGGCGCAATGAAAAATACGGATTCTGAAGGTTCAGACGCGAGGATGGTGCCCGAGGGCCCGCACTGGGGACTTCCTCGTGATGTTGATATCGATCACGAGGATCTTCGAGAGGAAGAAATCGAACGGCGTCGAGAGTTTTTGGGCGCAGCATGGGAAGAGATTTTGAGCTCAATAAACGGACCAAAAAAAGGAATCGAACAAGGCCGGTTGGAGGAAATTTTGGATGCTGCATCGGGCCTCTCTTTGGAAAAGAAGGAAGTGGCCGGTGGGGTGAACGATTTGTTGTTCACTCTCCGAAATTTGCTCAGCGAAGACGACGAAACTCGTGGACTTGGTGAAATCCGGATTGCATGCCATACGCACCTTTGGGAAGTGGATAATGAATCGTCGAGCAATTTTTCGCGATCCGTAATCTTGATGGCGTTCGATCATTTTCAGGAAGCATACGAGAACTATCTTTTCACGGGAACGTTTCGCAAAGAGGGGGAGGATTATTATGTGCGCGAGCTTGTCGAAGAGTTTGTGCGCACGAATGGTGCAGCTGTTCTCGAAACTCGTGAGGACGCGATATATGTTCAAGCGGTGTATGCGGCGATTCGAGCCATGGGATATGTTGGTATTCAGCCAGAGACATTGCTCAAGAAGAAAACTCCAACAATTGAGGTACGAACGGATATTTCCGGGGTTTCGGACGAACAACTTCTTCAAAAAATTCAGCGCGCACCAATGTTCAGTCGAGATGGATCCGATCGTGTGCTTGGAATGGATCAGGGCCACGACGTTTTGGGAATCGTTTTATATAGTGAACAACGCCCAACGTTGCTTCCAGCCTTTGCTGACGCGTTAGCCGCGGTTAAACAGTCAGGAAGGCTTACGAATGAAGCAAGAAAAGCAAAGAGCCTTGGCGAATTAATGCGCCTCTCACGAGGAAAACTGTATTTCAATAATGGAATTACGAGCGGTCGATACTGGCGCTATGCATATCAAACATCGGAGAGAATTGATGCTCCATGGGAAGAGGCTATTATCGGATGGCACGACAATGACGGCGACGAATAGCGAATATAGATTCCCAATTGGTTATGATCAACTCCCTCTTTCTCGAAATCGCGGCGGTCATGATGACTGCGGGGTTGTTTTCGCTCATCGCGTATAAGTTAAGGCAGCCGTTGATTATCGCGTACATCGCCACGGGAATCGTGGTGGGGCCGGGGTTGTTCAATCTTGCGCATTCGGTGGATGTGTTCGAAACGATGTCGAGTATTGGTATTGCGTTCCTGCTGTTCATCGTTGGATTAAATCTCAACTGGCGCAACGTCAAAGATGTTGGTCGCGTTGCGCTTATCGCCGGATCGGCACAGGTCATTATCACATCCATCATCGGCACAAGCATCGCGCTTGCGCTCAGCGTTCCGTTGCCAACGGCGATTTTTCTTGGTGTCGCATTCTCCTTCTCGTCCACAATCATCATCGTAAAGCTGCTCACGGATAAGGAGGATCTCGACCGCTTGTACGGCCGCATTGCCGTGGGAATGCTCATCGTTCAAGACATTATCGCAATGCTCATCCTTCTCGTTCTTTCTGCGATGCACGACGGACAAGACTTGCGCGCGATTCTTACCTTCTCGCTGGGCAAGGGGCTGGTGACGATGTTTGTATTGTGGTTGCTTGCAAAGCTCGTCGTGCCAAAAGTGTTTTCCTATGCTGCAAAAAGTCAGGAGTTGCTGTTCTTGATTGCACTCGGGTGGTGTTTTGCTGTTGCAAGCGCGCTGCAGTATTTCGGGTTCGGTATCGAGAGCGGTGCGTTGCTTGCCGGTGTTTCACTTGCAGGAACAGGATTTCAGCATGAGATTGAAGCGAAGATTCGCTCTCTGCGCGATTTCTTCCTCATCATTTTCTTCATTGTTCTTGGTACGCACCTTACGCTTGGTGCATTTGATCATGTGATCATTCCGGCGCTGGTGCTGAGCGCATATGTGCTGATCGGTAATCCGCTCATTGCACAATTCATCATGCGATTCATGGGCTACCATTCGCGCACTGCGTTTCTTGCCGGAACCACCGTGGCGCAGATTAGCGAGTTCTCATTCATCATGCTCGCAGCCGGAATCGCTGGCGGGTTTGTGTTGCCAGAAGCAATGACGCTCGCCACGATCGTTGGACTCATCACTATTGCAGGGTCGTCCTATCTCGTCGCATATAACGAAAGTATTTATGAAAAGCTTTCCGTATTCTTTCCGTCGAAGAAACACGAACACGACGACGTGAAGCACACGGGAAGTGATGTTGTGCTTCTTGGGTACGATCGGATGGGCCTTGAGATCCTTCCGAAAATTGAGGAGATGACGGACGAATATCGCATCATCGATTTCAATCCTGCCGTGGTTGAACGCTTACTTGTAGACGGCAAGCCGGTGATGTACGGCGATGTGGGCAGTGAAGATGTGCTGATGATGGCGCATGTAGATAAGGCGAAACTCGTCATTTCAACGATTCCCGACATGAGCGTGAACGATGCGATTCTCGATTTCTTCCGTCATCGTCATAGCAAAGCATCGATTGTCGTTACCGTGAAGTCGTCGCAAGATGCCAAGCGATGCTATGATTTAGGTGCAACGTTTGTGATTGTGCCGAGTATTCTTTCCGGTGAACGATTTGGCGAGTTTTTGGCGAAACGGAAGGAAAAGAAGACGGCATGGAGTACGTTGGCAAAAACGTACATGCACTGGGTAAGTGATCGTGGATAATATTTTTCTATGGTGATGATGAAATTTGAAGGTCCATCCATTGGCGTTCACCACGACACCGCACCGCCGCTCGTGTTGCAGAAACCTCGCATGAGTATGAGTGATCGTTTTGCTGCACGGATTGCCGAACAGGGCGGATCCAAGGACGTTGTTGATGCATCGGTGAATACTGCCGAGGACGACCGTGTTGCTGAGCAGATCCGCGCGATCAATGAAAAGACAGCGGTGGCGAGCATGTCATCTGCGGAATCGATTCCAGTTGCAGCGGTCGAGGTTCCGGTTGAGGCTGCGCCAGAAGCTGCGGTGGAGGCTGCTCCTGAGAAGAGCGCCGAGCAGCTCGCAGCGGAAGATAAAGCGATGCGTGAAAAAGCGATGGTACGTGCTGCAGAGATTCGTCGAGCGAAGATTACGAAGATTCAAACGCAGGAAAAGCTTGTAACGGCGCGATCGGTGCTCATGAAGATGGCTGACGCTGTTCCGATGGTAACGAAGATGGAACGGCCACCAATGCCGAGCATCGATCAGATGCAGAAGATTGAGATTCCGGGATTCGGCGAAGCGATGGTGCTTTCGGTGGATCCAGATTCGCAGGTGATGTATTTCGCCACACCGGCTGAGCGAAGTAAGGTTGATGCGATGCTCGTGAAAGACGAAGGAATGAGTTCCATGAAGGCGGCGAATTTCGAAAATGTGATTGCCGTCACTCCAGATCAGGCCCGGCAGTACATCGCGGCGGCAAATGCAAAGCGACAATTTTTCACCAGTGAAGGAACGATCCCTTCGGAGGAAGTTGCAGCAAATACTCCAAATCACCTTGAAAACCGATACAGCGTTGCGGCATAGGGTGAACAAGAAACACACGGCTGGCGTTGACCATTCGTGTGTTTTGGCCTATACTCGCATTCCATTCAGGAGGCAGCATGAGTGCTGCAAAATTTCGTGTCGAACGCGCATCCGTGCCGATTGAACCGCTCAGCCCTGTTGTTCGGGCGGTGTCGTACCCTCCGGACTGCACCATCTGGGTGCCCGACGTGATGGACGGCATTGTTCACTACAACATGGGTGCTCGGAAACCCAAGGAGCGAGGAAGGCGCTGGACTCGGAAGATCGTTCTCCGGCCGGAACAGGGGCAGAATACTGAGGCATCGCGTCATGGGGGGAAAAAACACAATCGGGTGGCGACGTTTTTCTTTTTTCAGGGGGAGGTGCTCCGGATCGCTATGGTGAATTCCAACGATCCGCAGTGTCGATTCCGGGATCACGGCCCTCGTTCGGTGCTTTCTCTGCACAACGATGACCTCGTTACGAGGATGACGGTGATGGCCGACAACATTCTTACTCGGGGCATCCCGAGTTTGGATGGCACGGTGGTGGTCGTCACCTGGAACCAGCTTCGCCAGATGGAACGCTTCCGCCACGTGGCTGTAGTGCCGAACCTCACCATCACCTGGCCGTCCGCTTGATGCGGCGCTGCCGCTACGCGCACCTCGAACCCTGACGTGGGATCGAGGTGTTGCCGTTTCTGGGGAAAAAGAAACTGATCTTGGAATGGGTTGTGACGGAGCGACAGCGAGACTGACAGTATTCGTGGCCCGGCATGCTGGATTTTCGAATTGGCGAGTGTCAAGTCCGCTTTACACTCTTTTGATAGAAAACCCCAATGAAAATGCGTATGGATGTGTAAAGACCTCTTTACACTCGTGGATCGGGAAATCGAGCATGCCCTCCTCGCCGATGATGCCGGTTCATCGCAATTCCTATCACAACCCACTAAAAGATCAGTTCAGGGCTCACCCCTGGGGACAAATTTCTTTTGACACTTTTTTGTTAGCACTCTATACTACCGAGTGCTAATTGAGCGTTCTCAGGCCCTATGAACACGCGTCAATCTCATATTTTACAGCTCGTGGTGGACGAATACGTCCGGACGGCTGAGCCAGTCAGTTCCCAGGCTCTTTGCGCTGGGTTCGATCTGGATTGTTCTCCGGCCACGGTCCGAAACGACATGATGGCGCTGGAAGAAGAAGGGCATTTGTATCAACCCCACACGTCATCTGGCAGAGTTCCCACGGAAGAAGGCTATCGGTACTACCTAGCCAACGTGGTGCAAGCCAAGCAGCCGAAGGTCGCTACCGAGCTCCGAAGCGCGATGGAGGAGATTCGATCGCTTGAATCGAAAATCCAATTCCTCGGGCGCCGACTTGCCGATCTTTCCGGGGATGCCGTCATCGTCACCAATGAACATCAAACGTCGGCCCTCGGCGTGGCAAACCTTCTGCGAAAGCCGGATTTCAAGGAGGACAACATGCTCCTCGCGTTGGCCGAAGACATCGAGCGCCTTGAGCGCGATGCCACCAGCGTGATGAACGTTGCCCCGAGCGAGGTCCGAATCCTTCTCGGCGAAGAAAGCCCCATGGGCAAACGCCTCGCCACCGTCATCGTCCGCCACCAGTTACCAAACGGCGAAATCGGCGTCCTCAGTATCGTAGGTCCTCTGCGAATGAACTACGCAAGAAACGTTGCTCTCCTTTCCGAAGCAAAAAGAATTTTAGAAGAAAATGATTTGTAAATTATGACGGACGAAGAATTGAAAGACGAAGAGGGCAAAGGGCAGGGGGCAGAGGAATCCGTCATCCCAAATGACTCTGGTCATCCCCGCGCAGGCGGGGATCCATCATCGGACCTCGAAGCTCTCCAGCAGAAATGCGCCGAATACCTTCACGGCTGGAAGCGTGCCCTCGCAGACTACGAAAATCTGCAAAAGCAAAACTCCAGCGCTCGTGACGACGACCGCCGACGCGTTCGATCGAATTTGGCGGAGGATCTGCTCCCCGTCGTCGACAACTTCGGCTACGTCACCAAGCACGTCCCCGACATCACCGCTTGTCCCGACGACTTTAAGAAAAAGTTCGACACCTGGTTCCAAGGCATCGGCCACATCGAACGCCAATTCGCGGAAGCGATGAAGAACATGGGAGTTGAGGCGATCCCAAGTGTCGGAACCATCTTCGACCCAAACCTCCACGAAAGTGGTGGCTCACGATCGGAGCCTGGAAAGAAAGAACACGAGATCATCGAGGAACTCATCAAAGGCTGGAAGATCGGTGACGTCGTGTTGCGACCTGCAAAAGTAATCGTTAATGAATAATTCTATGTCAAAGATCCTCGGAATCGATTTAGGGACAACAAACTCGTGTGTGGCAATTATGGAAGGCGGACAGCCGAAGGTGTTGGAGAATAAGGAGGGAATGCGAACCACGCCATCCATTATCGCGGTTGCGAAGAATGGGGAGCGACTTGTTGGACAGCCAGCAAAGCGACAGGCGGTGACGAACCCGAAGAATACGTTGTACTCGATTAAGCGATTGATCGGTCGACGGTTTAGTGATGAGGAAGTTCAGCGCGATATTAAGTTGATGCCGTTTGCGATTGTTGCTCGCGGCGAGGGAATCGCGATCAAGATGGGCGATAAGGATTTTTCGCCACAAGAAATCGCGGCGATGGTGCTTGGAAAATTGAAAGCAGATGCAGAAGAGAAGCTCGGTGAGAAGGTTTCCGAGGCTGTCATTACTGTTCCTGCGTACTTCGACGACGCGCAGCGTCAGGCAACCAAGGATGCTGGTGAAATCGCCGGTCTCAAGGTGCTTCGCATTATCAACGAGCCAACGGCTGCTGCGCTTGCGTACGGTTTTGATAAGAAAGTTGGACAGAAAATCGTTGTGTACGATCTTGGTGGAGGAACGTTCGATGTGTCCGTGCTCGACGTGAGCGAAGGAACCGTTGAGGTGCTCGCAACCAACGGCGATACGCATCTTGGAGGCGATGACTTCGATCTGACGATCATGAAGTGGATTCTTGATGAGTTTAAGAAGCTCGAAGGAATTGATCTTTCTGGTGACGCACTCGCAATGCAGCGTATTAAGGACGCGGCAGAGCGCGCAAAGATTGAGTTGTCGACTGCGCAGACCACCGAAATCAACCAGCCGTTTATTACGTCTGGTGCTGAAGGGCCGAAGCACTTGGTGATGAGCCTTTCACGCGCAAAGCTGGAGGAACTTGTTGGCGGACTCGTCGATAAAACGATGGAGCCAGTGAAGAAAGCGCTTGCAGATGCAAAGATGGATGCAAAGAGCATCGGCGAAATCGTTATGGTCGGTGGTATGACTCGCATGCCACTCGTCCTTACAAAGGTTGAAGCATTCTTTGGCAAGAAGCCAAACGTAACGGTGAATCCAGATGAAGTGGTTGCTGTCGGAGCTGCGGTTCAGGCTGGTGTGATGCAAGGCGATGTGAAGGATGTGCTTCTTCTCGATGTTGCACCGCTCTCCCTTGGAATCGAAACCATGGGAAGCGTGTTCACGAAACTCATCGATCGCAACACCACCATCCCGACCAGCAAGTCGCAGGTGTTCTCGACCGCGGCAGATAATCAGCCAGCCGTCACGATTCGCGTTGGCCAGGGTGAGCGCCCAATGTTTAACGACAACAAAGTGCTTGGTCAGTTCGATCTTTCCGGCATTCCACCAGCACCACGTGGCGTTCCGCAGATTGAAGTGAAGTTCGATATTGATGCGAACGGCATTCTGCACGTGTCGGCGACCGACAAGGCAAGCGGAAAAGCGCAGACGATCACGATCACCTCATCGAGCGGTCTCTCGAAAGAGGAAATCGAAAAGATGAAGGCGGATGCAGAAAGTCACGCTACCGAGGATAAGCAGAAGCAGGAGTTGATCGAGGCGCGTAACATCGCTGATACCATGGTATACACCGTGGAGAAGATGCTCGTCGATAATAAAGAGAAAGTTTCTGAAGAAGACAAGAAAATTCTCGAGGAAAAGATGGAAGCCGTGAAGAAGGTAAAGGACACGGACGATCTTGCAGCGATCAAAGCTGCTGGAGACGATCTTTCGAAAGAGGCTCAGCGTGTTGGTGGTGCGATGTACGCGAAGGACGACGCTGCGAAGAATGCAGAAGCTGGTGCAGCACCAGAAGCAGAATCGACGGCGAAAGATGCAGAATTCACGGAGAAGAAAGATGACGATGCAGCACAAAGCTAAGTTGTAATTCCAGGCGGGGTTTGTGCCCCGCCTTTCGGCTGATATGACGGAGGTTTACACAAAAATTCTCGCACTTCTTGATTCACGAAACGTGAAATACGAGACTGAGCATCACGAAACCACCATTACTAGCCAAGATGCCGCGAGAATTCGCAACGTTTCCTTGCATGCCGGAGCAAAAGCGTTGGTGATTCGGGGCAATAAGACGAAGCAGTATTGGTTGTTCGTTATGCCGGCGGATTTGCGCCTGAGTAGTGCGAAAGTCACGGCGATTATTGGCGAGAAGTTCAGTTTTGCACCAGAGCCAGAGGCGGTGACAGGCTGTGTTCGTGGAAGCGTTCCGCCGCTTGGATCGATGATCGGCCTGAAGACGTATTGCGACAAGCGCCTGGCAGAGAACGAGATTATTCACTTCAACGCCGGGAGTCTGACAGATTCGGTCACAATGCAGTACACTGACTATCTCGCAATCGAGAAACCGGAGTTAGTCGATATTACTGAGACTGCTGCCGATAACGCAATATGAACTCCGCAAGATCCTGAACGCGTGTGAAGGATCTCGACCGTGCCCACATGGAACCATCGAAACATCTGATAGAGGCCCTTCGCATTCGCTCAGGGTCTGTTGCCTACCTAACTTCCTCTATGACCACGAACAAAGAATACGCACTGCTCTGCGAGTTCGCGACACAATCCACAAACGGATTGAACAGCTTCATGCACGTGTTTGACCGCACGATGTTCCCAGCAGGCGAATCGCCGGTGCTTCGCGGATTCCTTGCCATGCGGCTGACGCATCTTCCAGAGGCTTCGAACGTCGAGGTGTACGTCACCGATGGATCGAATACGTTGGTGGAAAAAGGAACAATGTTTAAGCAACAGATCAAAGGACCGAACGCGAACCTTCTTGTCCGCATTGGGGGCATGACGGTACCAAAGGCGGGGGAGTATCGCATCTGGTCGCGCGTGGATGGATCGGAGCCGTTGGAGCTGTGTACGTGGTATGCGGAAGAGAAAGCGAAAGTCGCGTAACCCTCGAAGCCTTTTTATGAAAATCCTCGATCGCATTAGGCTCATGTTTGTGAAAGACGGCTCGCCCGACGAAAAGCGTCCGGACGACATGACATCCAAAAAGATGTCGGAAGCGATGTGCGCAATCGGCGACAAATGTTGCCAGGCGCCATCGGCGGAATCGAAATCCTGTTGCGGCGAGGATTGCGACTGTGATTGCAAATAATATGGGAGAGCGTTGGCGAAAATTTACATCAGGAACACTGAAAACCATGCTCGCAGGTTTTTTGTACGTTCTCACTCTTCCTGCGGTGCGGAATTGGTTGATGAACTTACTGCTCGGCAAACGAAAAGCGAATCAGAAAGTGATCGACGTTGAGGCGAAGAAGGAATAAGGCGATTATGGCTGGTAAAGATTTCTACAAAGTTCTCGGAGTTGAAAAGTCTGCATCGCAAGACGATATTAAGCGTGCGTTTCGAAAACTGGCGCATGAGCACCATCCGGATAAGGGTGGAAAGGAAGAGAAGTTTAAGGAAATTAACGAGGCGTATCAAGCATTGGGCGATGAGCAGAAGCGCGCGCAGTACGATCAATTTGGTTCCGCAGCGTTCGATGGAAGTGGCGGAGGAAATCCGTTTGGTGGTGGTAATCCATTCGGCGGAGGCGGAGGATTTGATTTTAGTGGTGCGGGGTTCGAGGATCTCGGCGACATTCTTGGTGGAATGTTTGGTGGCGGTGGCCGTCAGCAACGCGAGCCAAAGGGGGGGGATCTTGAGATTGGTATTCGGTTGAAATTTTCAGAAGCTGTGTTCGGTGTGGAGAAAGAAATTCCACTGACGAAGCATTCAAAATGTCCGCGATGCGCGGGAACGGCGGCAGAGCCTGGAACGAAAATGAAAACGTGTACGACGTGCGACGGAAAAGGATTCCGGGTAGTAATGCAGCGCACCATGCTTGGCGCGATGCAGATGAAAGCGGCGTGTGCGGAGTGCCACGGTCGCGGTGAGAAGCCGGAGAAGGATTGTACGGAGTGTCATGGCAAAGGCGCAGTTCACGGTCGAACAACAGTTCGTTTCGATATCCCAGCTGGCGTGGACGACGGCATGAGCGTTCGCGTTCGTGGTGAAGGCGAAAGTATTGGTGCGCAAGGCGAGTCGGGAGATTTGTATCTGCGCCTTCGTGTTGAACCGGATCCGCGATTCAAGCGCGATGGGTTTACGATTTATGTCACAAAGAACATCGGCTTTACGCAGGCTGCGCTCGGCGACACGGTAGATGTTGATACGGTTGATGGAAAGGTTGAGGTGAAGATTCCACAGGGAACGCAGAGTGGTGATGAGCTTCGATTGCGAGGAAAAGGCGTGCCGAATAACCGTGGTCGTGGGGATCAGATTGTGATTGTGAAAGTGATTACGCCAACGAAGCTTGATAAGCGAATGCAAGAGTTGTTGAAGGAGATGAACTTGCGAGAAAAATAGAACGCGGGTGATGCGATATACTGTTCGCAGTATGTCTTTTGATTACTCCTCGTTGTTCGTGTTCGATGCAATGATCGCCGCGGGTGTTATCGCGGCCTCCTTCCTTTTTGTCTATACGATCGGTCGGTATTCCATTGTGCCGACGATTGCTGCACTTGGTATGGGTGCGACGTTTGCAGCACTCGCCCCGTTTGTGGGGCGCGTTCCCGGAATAAGCGCTTGGCCAGCGTATCAGCAGCACATTCTCATCTTTGCGCTCATGACGATCGCTGCATGTTTTGTTTTTCGAAGACATTCATACTTCGAGCCAAGCGCTATGCCGAGCAAGATTGAACTCGCAATGTGCGCAGTGCTTATTGCCGGATTCATTCTGGCGGTTCTTGGATCGTTTCTCCCTGCCGATGTGGTTACGGCACTCTCGCCGCATATGAAGCTTCTTTTCGTCGATGACATTCAAAGAACGTTGTGGTTGGTTGCTCCGGTGGCCGTTTTTGCTTTCATGAAGGGGCGATAAAAACCATCCTCAGGGCGGCTCGCCGAGCGGCGATTTCCAGGCTACAATCGGGGCACTATGGCCGAAACGCTTTACCGAAAATACCGTCCACAGTGCTTTGCGGATGTTGCGGAACAGGAGCACGTTTTACGAACAATTCAGCAGCAGTTGGCAAAGAATACGGTTGCACATGCGTATCTGTTTTCTGGTCCACGCGGGACGGGAAAAACGACTATCGCCCGATTGCTCGCGAAGGCGCTCAACTGCGAGAACCGCAAGGCGGGGGAGTCGGAGCCGTGTAACACGTGTTCCTCGTGTACCGACTTTGCGTCGGGCAGATTCATGTCGTGCATCGAGATCGACGCCGCATCGCAAACTGGCGTCGACAATGTTCGCGATAACATCATCGAGAACGCGCGCTTCGCTCCAAGCCGCGGGTCGTTCAAGGTATTTATTCTCGACGAAGTTCACATGCTTTCCGGTTCGTCATTCAACGCGTTATTGAAGACGCTCGAAGAACCGCCGGCACATGCTATTTTCATTCTCGCAACAACCGAGCTTCATAAAATCCCCGCAACCATCGCGTCACGCTGCCAGCGTTTCGAGTTTCATCGCGTGCCGCCAGTAGTGATGATGCCGCGCCTGAAGAAGATTTCGGAAGCCGAGGGCTTCACGATCGACGACGATGTTCTTGCGCAGATTGCTCGCTTGAGTGAGGGCTGTTTGCGCGACGCAGAAAGTTTGCTCGGGCAAGTGCTCGCGCTGGGTGAAAAGAACGTCACACTCGCGGTGGCCTCGTTGGTATTGCCGATGACGAATATTGCCGTTGTTACCGATATCGTCGATGCAGTTGCGGTGAATGATGCGCAAAAGGCGCTGAAAATTGTCGGAACATTTGTTGCTGACGGGGGTTCGATAAAACATCTCATCGAAGAGCTTCTTGAATACGTTCGTACGGTGATGTTCGCCGCATTCGGCGACACCACGATGGATGCGTACGACACGAAGACCGTTGAGCGATTGCGCGCAGCGGGATCGGTATTCGGAGTTTCTCGATCTCAAATGTTCCTCGACGCGCTGTTGTCCGCAAGAACGCGATCGAGCTTGCCGGCAATCCCGCAGATCCCACTTGAGATTGCGATTTTGGATGTGTGTTCACCTCCCCCCGACCCCCTCCTTCGAAAGGAGGGGGAGAGGTCGGCGACATCGCTCCCCCTTACGAAGGGGGAGTCGGAGGGGGTGAAGAGAGCGATTGCCGCTCCCGCCGCCCGAGTGATTCCTGTCCTTCCTCCGTCACGTGTCATCGAAGAGCCAGCCACCCCAGACGCACCGATTCGATACGACTTTGCACCAATTCAGCAAATGGAATCTGTTGTTGCGGATCAGCCGTCGGGATTAGCAGAAGCGCCAATCTTTCCCCTCGAGGAAATCGTGAACAAATGGGAACGGTGTATCGCGATCATCGCAGAAGACAACGTGGCACTTCCGCTCGTTCTTCGTGGCGCTGTTCCGGTGAAGGTTGAAGGATCGGTGGTGACGATTTCCTGTGCGTACGCGTTTCACGCCGATGCATTGAAAGAAGCAAAAGCAAGAACGCTCGTTGAAGATGCGATTGAAAAAGTATTGCAACAGCGCGTAACAATCGTTTCCGTTCATGTTCCCGTAAAAGAAACGAGCGACGCAGTAACAGACTTCGTCAGTCAGCTCGGCGGGTCTCTTGCATAATCGATTACGCGAGGTGGGTCTGTGACTCGAAGTATGCGCGAGCTCGATTCACGTCGTCTGCAACTTTCTTGCGCATGGCTTCTTCGCCGGTCCAGGGAACGAGTTCCGAGAGTTTTGATCGGACATCCACACTCAATCGTGTGCCATAAAGGTCGCTGGTGAAGTCGAAGAGATGCACTTCGAATTTTCCACGCCGGTCAGCATCGAAGCAGATGAGTGCTTCAAAATGCTCGTCGCCCCACGTCGCATAGCCGGCATACACGCCAGGGGCAAGATCTGGACGTTCAAGCAGCGAAAGATTCGCGGTAGGGATTCCATATCCCTCACCGGCAAATCCATCACCATGAATGACATTTCCCGTGAGCATTGCCATAGTGAATTCACTGTAGCACAAACAAAAATACCCGGAAATGACCGGGTATTCTTGTAAAACTAGTGTGACGCGGACTCTCCTGAGGAGTCGCTGGATCCGCCCGAGCTATCACTATCCGATGAATCTTCGCTGTCGGTTGATGAATCTTCTGTTTGCGTGTCTTCAGTAACCGTGTCTTGATTTTTTGAGTCTCCATTGTCTTCTATTTCATCTGTATTGTCGTCTTGCGTAGCGGTGTCGTTCGCTTCTTCTGAAGCGTCGTCGACTTCTGCGACGTCTGGCACCTCGGTATGATCTTCTTCCTTTACATGTTTTGGACGAAGGTCGTCGATAATGCCCTGAAGAACATCGATTGCTGCTTGATTGTCCACCTTCGTGAGTGCGAGTGCGACACCGAGACGCTTTTCAATGTCGTCAACCTGCAACGCATGTTCCTTGAGAACTTTTTCCTTGTCTGCATCTAATGCGGCATCAATTTCCGTTGCCGATCCGTCTTGTTCTTCGCGGAATAGGTTGCCATCTGAATCTTCGAGAACGGTTCCTTCTGGAATCTCTCCGTCTTCAAGCGGAGCGCCAACGGTAAAACTGGACCAGAATGCCTCAGAAACATCATCAACGCGGCTGCTCCAGTCGTCGCCGTAGAGGTTCTTTGCGGTATCTTCGTCGGGAATTTCTCGGAGGACACCGTCACTTTCAACGGCATACACCGAAGGATCGCTTGGAATTTTTACCAAACGTGTTCCCGCTTGATACACTAGGCGATCGCCGATAGGAAACGATGCAAGGTCGTCGCATGAAATCGTCTTCACGGTGCTGAAATCTGAATACCAACTGAGATACATTTTCTCGTTCGGGAACACGTACCGATCCCCGTCGTCGGCGATGTAGTACACCGATGAGAAATCCGGACACTTCACCAAATCATTTGCTCCAGCGGCAAACGCGCGATGTGCGGGGAATGAGGACGAAAGGAGTGCCGCGAGTGCGACGAAGGAAAGGACTTTGTTCATATGCATGAAGTATATCATTTTTCTCTGTAGATTCTTGCGGAGCCGTCGAGAAGCGTGAGATCGATCGATTGGGTAATCATCGACTCCTCGTTGTGCTCTGCTCGTTCAATTGCGCCCAGAACTGGCATGACAATCTGCGAATGACCAATGAGTGTGTCGGTGGATCCGTTGGGGAACGTCATCACGCCGGCGGCGTTGCAATACACGAGCGCAGCGTTCGTTTCCACCGACCTCGCAATACACAGCGCGTCGAGCAACTGTTCTTCTGATCGTGGATTGTATTCTGCCATCGATTCCGCAATTTCGCGATACCAGTAGCTCGGACAGTAAACGATTTGTACGCCTTGTTTCCTTATCCGTTCGAAGATTTCTGGGAACAGCACGTCCCAACAAATGACGATTCCGGCGCGACCGAACCGCGTTTCGAATACGGGAGCGTCGGTTCCTGGATTAAGGAATCGATACTCGGCGGGGTAAAGATGATTCTTGCGGTAGGTCCCGAGAACATTACCTTCAAAGTCGATGTAATAACTCGTGTTGAAGTTTCCTTCCTCCGTTTTCTCCATTACTGATCCTGTCACGATATCGATCGCGTACTTTTTTGCCAACGATCGGAACCGATCACGAACCGTACGATCGGTATCGAGCTTCGTCAGATCACCAAAGATTGATGCGGTGATGCAGTCTTCTGGAAAGACAACAACATCTGCTAAATCGGATTTTGCACGTTGGATGAATTCTTCGATGCGTGTGAAGTTTGCTTCGGTGTCGAGGTGCGTAATACGAAATTGAACAACGGCAATACGTGGATGCATAAAAATGGTTAAGAAATAAAACCTATTTCTTAACGCATCTTCGGTGGTTCAAAAATCGTTTGGCTAATCATGCGCGGAGATTAGCACGAATGTGGATTGAGGAGAATGGTATGATATCGGTTGAAGAATAATGAATTTCACCGTATGGCTCGTCGCTCAACACCATCACTTCGTTCACGTCGCATGATGACTGCTGGAATTGTGCTCGTGGTTTGTAGCGCGGTGGTGCTTGCGGCGATTGTGTTGAGACAAGCTCATGAAATGCGTGAAGCATCGGAATCGTCTGCTTCCGCGGCCATTCCAAGTGGGTGGTCCACGTACACAAACCCATCGCTCAAATTGAGCGTTGCGGTTCCGAGTGACGCCGATATCGTGGCGAACCCGGAAACAGTCTCGAGCATCACGGATCGCCTCGGTCGAGTGGGTGGAATCATTGTGAATGATAACGCCTATGAAAAACCGCATTGGTCAGCGGTCGCATATACAACGCAGGCGAAACTTGAGCACGATTTTGGTGCAGCGGACGGTGGAACACTCGTCGATGAAATGAAGAGCATTGGGCTTCAAGTAAAAACAACGATGATTGATGGCGTTACGGCGAGTGTGTTCTCGGGCGTGCATCCGGTGGATGGCGTTGGGGGTTCGGATTACGATTATGTTGCGGCAGAAGTGGTTGGGCCGACATACACGTACATGATCCAGTTCTACAATATGGGAACCGATCCAGATGCTGCAGCGATTACGCAATACCTGAGTGGGTTCGATGCGGAGTAGGCTGTGATGAGAGAACAGCCAAAATCCCCGGTGCACCGCCGGGGATTTTGATTTATTCGATTGGTTCGCCAATGGTGTAGTTTCCAAACGTTTCATTTGAAAGGTCGTCGATTTTTGTATTCCAGTACGGGCCGTAGATTTGTGCCGCCGCACGTTCTGATGTGATCCAGTGGAGCGTGCCGCCCTTGGAAACAGCGAAGACTTTGTTGTTTCCGCGAAGTTTTAGGAGGCGTGTTCCTGGTCGGTACGTCACTGAGGATCCAATCGAAACCTCTTCGATTGCTGCATCGCTAACGATGTGAATGCCGTCGTATGTTTTGTACCAGCTGAAATACGTGCCGGCGTCTGGAAACGGGTAGCGCTTCCCGTCGGTTCCGCAGTAGTACACGGTGGGGCCTGTTTTTGTTTTGATTCGACTTGCCCCTGCGCACGCGTTGGTGAACGGTTGCTCGACGAGACTTTTCTCTTCGCTGATCGTTTGTGAACTCATCCGTTCATTCTCTGGAGAGAACATGGAAGATGGTGGGATTGCAGGTTCTGTAGTTGATCCTGCGCTAACGAGAAATGCAGTCTCTGCGATGGATTGTGTTGCACCATCAGAGGACTGACACTCAAGCTTCAGGGAAACAAATTCGCCAACACGAGCGAGAAGTGGAACCGACCATGAGAAGAGCGTATTCGGGAATGCAATATTGGTAATTGTCGTCCACGTTTTTCGATTGTCGAGTGAGTAGGAGAGGCGTGTGGTGGCAATCGAGGTTCCCCGGGCGCTCCATCCAATGAGAATGTCTGCTCCCTGTTCCCACCCGATTTGACTCCACGGAGTAAAATGACACGTTGTTGATAATGAATAGGGCATTCCAGGATTGTCTCCAGTGGCTGACGCCGGTGCGGCCTCTGTGGTAAAGGACCACGACTTCTGCCCACCGAGTGCATCGCCATTCGCGTCCGCCCCATCCACAGAAATTGTGACGAGAGTGAGCCCGCTCCATGCAGTGTGTGTGATGGTAACCGTTCTGTTCCCATTGCTCCATGTTGGGTCGTCGTACGCGTTCGTGTCATCGTCGGCAATGGAGAATGTTGTTGGATCCATCGGTTCAGTGAACGTGATAGCGACAGGATACGAGCGGTACTGATTCGTTCCGCCGGATGCTGGGGACACGCTAAGAATCTGCGGAAGACCTAATGAAATTTCAAAGGCGGCAATAGCGAGTGTATTGCTGGCGTTGTTCGCGACGTCTGTGACGATAATAGTGCAATTGTTGTGCGTACCTTCTGTCAGTCTATTGAATTCAATAGTGTTTGTGCCAACGATGGCGTGTATTGTTGGACTGGTGCAGTCTCCGCCATAGGTAATTGTTCCAGTTTCGTTGGCGGTGAATGTATAAACAGGTGTTTGATCTGCAGTGTATTCCCCGATGGGCGTGATTTCGCTGATAACAGGAGGAATGGTGTGGATGACGATATCGCTCTGGTCGCCGAGTGATCCACTTGCGCCTGGGCTTGCGAGCGTGAGTGTTGCCGCGTTTCCGGATGAATCTTGAATTGTTCCACCATTGAGCGTGAGTGAATCGGTACTGGAATAGTCGAGGTCTGCGGTGTCGTCGCCGGACTGTGCCGTGAGGGTGAATGAGAGAATGTCCGTACCAGACCCCGATGCGTATGAGATGAGTTTTCCGCCGCTGATATTGAGCAACATCTGAGGCGTGCCGGTAACAATGACTGCTTCATCGAAGTGGGCATGAACGACGATATTGGCCCCGATGCCATACGTTCCATTGGTGGTGAGGCTGTGCACGTAAAGAACTGCTGGTGTGCTGGTATCTGGGACAGCGGTGTCGATGACGATGGCTTTGTTTGCGCCAATCGAGCCTGGTGCTCCAGGAATGGGGAGCGTTCCATTGAGGGCATTTCCAGCAGCATCGGTTGCTGTTCCACCGTTGAGTGAGAGCGCGGATGTATCGATGTAGTCAAGATCCAACGACGAATCTCCGTCTTGAACTGTATATAGGAATATCGCGCTATCGGCCCCCGAGCCTATATGATACGTCGCCACTGCGCTGTCGCTAGCGTTGAGCGCTAGGGTTGGAATTCCGGTAGCGAATATCGGTTCCGTTGCGGTAATATACACCTCAATAATGCTTCCGGTGCCGTAGGTGCCATTTGCGTTTTGTACGGTGACGTTGGTGATGGTTGGACTGACGGTATCTATGGTGAACTGCGATATGTTGAGCGTTCCGCTGTTACTTCCATAGGCATTGGTAATATGAATGGTGCAGTTGGTATAGGTGCCGTCGGAGAGTGATGTGAGTGTGATTGTATTGTTTCCCGCAACAGCATTCGTTGTGGCGCTTGAACATGAGCCTCCGTACGTGATTGTTCCATTTTCATCTGCGGTGAACATGTATTCCGGCGTCGCATCATTTGTGGGAGATGCGATCGCAGTGCCTTCGGTGATAACTGGAGGTGTCACATCGAGAGTCACTGATGATCCATTGGTCGTGGTCGTAACACTAATGCCATCATTTCCAGCAAGATCGGTAAAGGCAATGGAGAAGGTCTCGGGCCCTTCAGTGTCTGACGCGCTTACAATGCGGCTCGCGGTCCAATTTGTGCCACTTCCACTGACGACGATTGGTGCTCCATTCAGCGAGACTGTCGGCGTTCGTAGCGACTCATCTGCGGAAAAGGTAAGTGTAACAGTATCTCCTCGTTTTGCTTTTGTGACGTCCGCATTGTTTGAGGCGATAGTAACGGTGGAGAGTGTCGGTGCGGTACTTTCTTGTGTTGCGGTCGGTGTAGTTCGTGCGGTGCTGATATTCCCCGCTGCGTCCGTGGCTGTTACTGAAGGCGTAATGGTTCCATCGGCGAGTGCCGCGGGCGTTGCTGTTGTGCCATCGATTGAAATTGAGAAAAGCGTCGCCCCTCCGGAAAGTTGCTGTGTTACGGATTTTGTATTGGTTCCGTCGGAAAGCGTTGCGGATACAAGGCTATCCGCTTCGGCAGTTCCAGTAAGAACGATCGCCGATTTCTCGCCTGCATGAATGTAGTTATCGCTTGAAATCGCGGTAATGGTAGGTATGCTTGGCACAACGGTGTCGGTGTATGCGGCTGCGGTGAAGTCGTTTGACGGGTGAGCGTTTGTTGTTTGGTTTCCCGCAAGATCCGAACCGGCAATATGGATTTCTTCCAGTTCGGCCCCAATGGCAGCGGCATCGGGAGCGATTGTTCGTTCTAGACGATATGTGGTGCCGGAGACGGGCGTGGCAGTAGCATCGGTGATATCGTTTGCTGTTCCTTCTGCGAGAATGGAGATTGCTGGTGCCGCACTCAGTGCTTCACTCGCGATGACGCGAAGATAGTATGTTCCGGTTTTTAACTGTGGGTTATCTCCAAGCGAACTCGTCAGCGCACTGTCCGAAAAATATTGCGCAGCGAATGTCGGTGAGTCGGTATGGATGACAATATTTTTATTCGCACCGAGCGATCCCGCTGCGCCTGGAGCCGCAAGCGTCAGTAGCGCCGCGTTGCTTGCGTTATCAAGAATGGTTCCGCCATTGAGCGTGAGCGCATCTGTTGCTGCATAATCGAGATCCGCAATATCTTCACCGGCTCGGGCGGTGTAGGTAAACGTTAGGGTTGTTCCTCCGGATCCACTCGCGTAATCAGGATGCGCTCCATTATTGAGGGTGAGATGCGGGGTTCCTCCGCTCGTGTTCACGGTAACGGTTCGAGAGAATGTTACTTGGATCGGTACAGCCTGTGTTGTGCCGTATGTCCCATCTGCGAGTGAAGACGTCACATTTGTGACTGAGGTTTGTGTTCGGAACGCTACAATTTGGCCGCGCCAGTTTGCGGATGCGCTGATTGACGTTGTTACTCCGTGTGGACCGGCAGTATTCACGAGGTTATCGCCACCTGCATATCCGGCCGCACGCCCAGATCCTGTTGTTCCAAAATCAACAAGTTCAGTGAACCCTTCACCGGCATTCGCCCATGTGCTGTTCGTGTGTCGCTTGTTGGCGTCATTGGTGAATGCGGCAAGAATGAGCTCGTTTGTGTCTGTTGTTGTTACCGTTCCGCTTGTTGGCGTATCACTTGATCCTGTTGCGGATCCAGTTCCAGCGAGCATTACCTCTGTTCCAGCGTATTCGTATACATGAATGCCAAGCGATCCTGGGCTTGCGTTCACCGACGCGGAGATTGCCGTTTCACCGCCGAGCGCGACGGTGTAGAAGATTGCTTGACTTGGCGTTCCGCTCTGATTGATTGCGGTGCTCCAGTTTGTTGGCCCGGTGATGGTTGCACTGCCGTTTGCACCAACCACCGCAACGAGTAAATGTCCCGCAACAGCCGCAGGACTGAGTGTGGTACTGACAATTGTTGGATTTGCTTGGTTTGATGTGCGGGTTCCGGTGCGGGACTGCACGAGGCTTGACGCAACAACGCGGTTCGTCCAAAGAAGCCCAATAATAATTCCCGTGAGAACTCCAATAGCACAGAGCACAAAAATTGGTACACGGAACCGATGTACAATGGAGCGCTTTTGTGTCGCCATACCATCGAAATATTGCCTCCATTATACTCCTTTTTTGTGCGCGCTCCGTTTGGTGCTATAGTTTCTCCCATATGAAGCTTCTTCAACGCTGTTCGGCGATTTTGTTGGGACTTTTCGTTGTTTTCGGCGCTGCTGCCCCGGTTGTGCGTGCAGGCGACCTTATTCTCGGTGGGCAAAAGCACGAATACAAAGTGATCCTTCGTGGCGATGGCCGGGCGATTGTGGTGGGGAAGATGACCATTCCAAATACGGGAGCCGGTCCGCTGACAAACATCCGCGTGGGATTATCGGTGACAGATGCAACACAGATGAGCGCGTATCAAGTCGTTGTTGAACAGTCGTGTTCAAAGCTCGATACATCGAGCGGAACATCGGTATGTACAAAATATAAGGACGTCTCCTCGAAAGATATTACGAATGCGCCATATGAAAAGATGGCAATCGTCGACGACACTGACTCTGGCGATGGATACCTTCTGAGCCTTCCGCAATCAGTCGATCCTGGCGCGAGCGCCGTGGTGTTGCTCGCGTATAGCTCGAAGGAATATACGGACGAGAGCTTCGGATTGTTCTCGTACACATTCGCAACACCAACCGTGGACGAACGTATTGAATCGATGTCCGTGATAGTACAGACCGACAGCGATCTCTATATCGATGGTGAGGGAACGGAAATCAAATATACTGAAGACTTTCCTGACGACACATTCGCCGACGCGACTGGACTTTCTGCGGAATCAGCACTCACAACAATCTCGAGTAAGCGCGGGAACACGGTTCGCGAATCTGCATCTGATCTTTTCCCGGGGGAGTCGTACACGGTGACTGGCCGATATAGCGAATTTTGGTGGAGGCTCTCGATTGGAAGAATCCTCTTCGGCGTATTGATCGTTGCGCTCGTGATTGGCTTTGGTATCTGGCGCCTTCGAAAAGCGTCGATGGCGAATCCTATTCCAATGAAACAAAGAATTCATGCGATTCTCTCTGGCACACCACTCGTGAGCGGATTCTTCGCAGCACTACTTATCGGTGTGTGGACATACGTTGCGATAAATGTTGTATCGGCACAGTTCGTTCGTCATGCAAGGAGCCCGCTCGTGATTGCATTAATCGGTATTGTAGTCGCAATGATGTATCTGCTTGTTGGCCTCGGACCTTCCGTTCTCTTTGGCGCAAAAAGGGGTTGGAAGGCTGGGGTGATGACGTTTGTCGCGACGATTGTATGGTTGATTATCGGTATCGCGGTTTTCGCAGCCTTTGGTGGTGATTCCGTCCTTAGGATCGATGATTTCGAGATGTAAAAAGAAATACAACACAAAACTCAGCCGCGAAGCTGGATTTTGTTATTGATTCTCTTTACGTATTGGTCATTCCCGCGTAGACGGGAAGCCAGAGTATTTTCAGCCGGAAGAATGGATCCCATCCCGCACGGGGATGACTGAAAATACGTTGTGCGCCTGTGTGATCTGTACGCTAGAACAATCGATTCACCAGATCGTTCGCGTGTTCAGACGCAAGGCCGACGGTACTGAAGTTCAGCGACTCACCAACGTAGAATGTATTTTTCGTTCCCTGAATCGACTCGATACGATCGAAGAATCCATCTTTCATTATTTCCGATGAGATGTGGGGGAAATATTTCCAATGCGTGATGCTGTGAATCGTGCTGACGACGCCACCCATTTTTTTCACGAGGTCCGTCATGTGATCGGTGAGATCGGTGTCGGTCTGACTTCCATCGGCGAGCGCGTAGAACGTGTACACCCTTGCATCGGCATGACGGTGATGCCAGAACACAGGGTGGCCTGCGCGATGTGGAGTGAAGTTGCTCGGAACATATCCGTCCCCGTCGAGAATTCCTTCGATGGTGCAGGCGATGGTAACGTAATCGACGTATTGAATTTTCGAGAAGAGATTTCGTTCATCGTCAGTGGAATCGATGTACGAGAGTGTTTCGTCGAGCGGGGAGGCGATGATGAGCGTATCGAATTCTTCTGTTCCTCGTTCGGTCGTAACGGAAACCGATGTCTCCGACCGTTCAATGTGTGAGATCGCAGTATTTAATCGAACCGTGTGTGCCGCAGCAACCGCGGTCCATAAATGCTGAATGCCGTTGGGTAGTCGATACACCTTGCGCTGCATAAATGCCAAGAGCGTCGACCACCGATAATATTTCAATACGTATGCTGCCGGAATACGCTCGAAGTAATCGTATCCAAACCCGGTAAAGAACAATGCGAATTCGCGAGCGAGATTTTCGATCTTGTGTTTTTTTGCGAATTCGGTGAAGGGGGCTGCGAGTGCATGCGGAGTGTTTGCGAGACCGGATTTTCCGGTGGCTCGGTACTTTTGTGTGAGCCAGCAATACTTCGCGAGCTCCTTGAGAAGTTTTGCGCTCTCAAAGATGTTTCGCTTTGGCTCTGCGATTCCAGATAGACCGTCAACTGTAACGTCGTTATCAAATTGTATAGGAGCAAGAGGAATATTAAATTCCTCTGCGAGTCGTAAGACGATCGAATTGTCTTCCGCAAGCACGCCTGCGCCGAGTTCGTAATTCTTTCCCTCAATCTCAACGGTGCAACATTTGCCTCCAACGCGGTTTGAACGTTCAAAGACGGTGATATTGGAATATCCCTTTGCCTTGAGTGCATGAGCTGCCGAAAGACCGGCAGCTCCTGCGCCGATGATGGCGATGCGCTTGTTTAGCCTTTGATCGCTTTCTGAATGGTCCATATCACGTTTTTTTTGAGGATAGCAGATGCACAAAGCACACCGCCCATCACGCCACCGGAGATGCTTGCGATCATGGCGTCTTGGCCGGTGAGGAAGAGATTCTTTACTGGCGTGTATGGCTTCAAGAATGTTTGGCGGAATCGCTTTGGTGTGTGCGATGTGCCGTAGATTTCACCAGATGGATGGCCGACGTAATGTTTCGCCGAAATTGGAGAAGACGCCTCGTAATATTCCACCTTGCCGCGAAGCTGTGGTGCAGCGCGGAACAAGATTTCGAACATCTTTTCTGCAACACGTGCTTTCATCGCTTCGTAATCTTCACCGCGCTTGTGTTTGTCTGTTCCTTGCCACTTTTTGAACCAATCAAACGGTGTAAGGATGATCACTTCTGCGGTGGTGCGGCCAGGATGCGATGTTTGCGACTTTGGATCCTTTGCGGACGGGAACGATGCGAATGCTACCGGGAGCGGAGCGTCGATCGACTGTGCGGCGTGCTGGTTCGCGACGTGGTCGTAAACATCAGGGAAGATCCAGTAGTTACACTTTGGTAATTCGAAGACTTCTTTGAATCCAACATACAAACCCATATGCGCCAACGATGGCGTAAGGTTTTTGAGCATGTCGTCCAATTTGTGCTTGCGAACCACTTCTTGTGGCAACAACGAGGAGAAGGTGTTGACGACACCGGCATCGGAGATGATTCGCTTGCCGCGGAGCACGGTTCCGTCGGCCATGCGCACACCAACGGCGGTATTGCCTTCGACGACGATCTCGTTTACGCGTGCAGAGAAGATGACGGCGCCACCGGCTTGTTCGATGACTGGCACTGTCGTTTCAGCAAATCGTGGTGCGCCGCCGATCGGATAACCGGCACCCTCCATGTAGTGGTTCGCGAGAACAGCATGCATGTAAAAACTACTTTCCGACGGCTGCAAACCGTAGTCGCCGTATTGTGCCGTCAGCACGCCGATGAGTTTTTCGTTCTTCGTAATCGACTGTAGTGCCTTGAGCGTAGTGAGATCCGAATACTTCAACGTGCCTTTGCGCATCAGCCCGCCGAAGAGCTTCGCGAGGAATGGCGGGAGAACTTTTTCCGCGTAGTACGCCGTGCCGAGCGCATCAACTTCATCGAGGAGCTTGAAGTACGCATCGATGGACGTGCAGTCTTCTGCGGCAGGGAAGTATTCCTTGAGTGCGGTCATCAAATTCTTTCGTCCGCGAGGAAACACGTATTCTTTGTCGCCGAAAATCGCACGATCGTAGATATCGTCAAGTGGCGCCCATTCGAGCTGTTCTTTGGTGAGATAGCGGAAGACTTTATTCAATAACGTGCCTTTGATATGCACTTGGCCAACGTAGTGCAGTCCGACGTCCCACACATAGCCCTTTCGCTGAAATGCGTGAGTATACCCGCCGATGACGAAGTGTTGTTCGAGGACTAGTACGCGCTGTCCAGCCTGTGAAAGAATCGACGCCACACTCAGTCCGCCCGTCCCAGACCCAATAACAATTGCGTCGAATACGCCCTTACTCGCTTCTTGCTTCCGAAATGTGAGATAGGAAAGCCCAGGCATGAAAGGGGATTAAAGGAATGATTGCGAAAAGTCTATCATATTGTGGAAGAAAAGTGTGCTCTCCGTTTTTTGACTTGAACCCCGAAAGTCGTGTATATTCCTTCCGTTCACAGAGTCTACGACTTTCTCATTTTAGGCGAGTTTCGGTGCGCAAGGAGCAAAGTTCGCGATGCGTACTCCATGGGTACGGTGAGCGAATTTGCGACGCAGCAAGCCGAAAATCGTCAAAATGAGGAAGTTGTAGGAATAATCCGAGATCGTCTAACGGCAGGACGAGAGACTCTGAATCTCTCAATCATGGTTCGAATCCATGTCTCGGAACCATCACGACCTGTTCCTACAGACCGGGACAGGGGGTGACCAAGAAAACCCGCATTCCTCATGGAGTGCGGGTTTTCGTTTGGGGTGATTGTTTGGTGACACTCACTTTTACTTGAATTCGGCTTCTAATCGCTGTGGGTCGATCGGGCGATATTTATCAAAATACTTGCTGACATTTTTTAGGTCGCGGTGCAGCATGCCTCGTGCCTCGGGGTGAGTTCTAGCGTCAATTGATTGAGGAAAATCAATGATGTACGGCTTTGATTTCCACCAAAGAATATTATAAGCAGATAGATCTGCGTGAACAATACCAAGATTCCAAAATATTTTCATGCTTTCGACGACGTCCTTGAAGGCTGTCACGGCATCTTTTGGACTTAACTCTACGTCGACTAGTCGTGGCGCAACATTTTTTTCATCACCTAGTAGCTCCATGAAAATTGCTCTGTCGATTTGGAGTATTGGTTCAGGAATCGTGGCTCCAGCCTTATAAAGTTTTTGTAACATGAAAAATTCCCGTTTGATCCAGTTTTCATGTTTTAGCTTTCTTCCAAATGTATTCTTTTTGGCGACGGCCTTTCGCGCCGAAGCACTTTTATAAAACTTACCAGCAAGATAACTGTCATCAGCTTGAAAACTTCTTTCATCAGGATTTTTGTATACCTTCATTGCGACCAATCTTTCATCAAAAAGAGCGCGAAAAACCGATGCCTCTTTTCCCGATTTTATATGCGAAAGAATCTCAAGCTTGTGGCCGAGTGCGTTGGTTTGTTCAATAAGGGCATCTAAGTTTTCCATGTAACCTGGATTGTACAATTAGCTTGCTTCGAGTACTAGTCCTTAAACTCCCAGTTCTATCCGACCGGAACAGGGTCGGTGAGTATATAAAAGGGTGCTTGAAAGGCCTTCAAAGGTCTTAGGCGAGACCGGGCCGCAGAACCACAAAAAGACAACCCACCCGGGTTGTCTTTTTGTGGTTCGCCAGCCAAAAGGCTGGCCAATGTGCTTCGCACATTGCGAGACATGAATGCGATTTGCGCGGCGAGCTCGCTCGCCACACGCGAATCGCCATCCATGTCGGCAGTCTCGGAGCCATCACGATCTGTTCCTACAGGTCGGGACAGGGGGTTCCCAAGAAAACCCGCATTCCTCATTGAGTGCGGGTTTTCGATTTGGCGTGTTGCTTGGCGACCCTTACTTTTCCTAGCCTTTTCAATGATGAGCTCGCCGCCCTTCACCACGATCCGACTTTTGGTTGTTCAGGGGGTTTCCGTTTATCTTCTCTTGAGTCATCCTGAAGAATGAGCCTCGTACATGCTCCCATATCGATTTTTGGGATTATGAAGGCATGTTGTTGGTTCGAATTCGGCTTGGATACGACGGCTAGGAGATGCTGTAATTTTTCATGTGATATTTCACCTCACGACAAACGAGAGTATCATAATCGAGAAGTATTGTATTTGATGCATGAGTATGTCCAGTACAGAAAAGTTGTCATCGCAGCAGTGGTTGCAGAGATTTAAAGAATTAGACCTGCTAGGACGTGAGCGCCCATTAAATTTTTCTTTGGAAATAGCTACAAAAGAAGTATTGGAGTCAAGCCTAATAGAGAAATTTGAAAAACAGTTTGGCACACAGGGCTATCATCCCGACGGAACGTGGACGTTTCTCGTTGCCCAGTGGCCGGAGATCCAGGACGCTACGTACCACACGGGATTGTTGATAAAAGGATGGAACCAGACTTCACCACAAGACAGACTGGAGATTCGCCTGAGTAATTTTGGACGCCTTGCATACATACATACAATCGACGACACGGAACCCGACGATACTTTTTTTACATTTCTTGGCACTATTATCAGCTGTGCAGGATATACGCTTTTAGACGACGACGTACTGCATGTGCGATGGAACGATCATAACGGTCTTGAGACCTGCGCTCAGAAGAGATTTTTCGAGTACCTTTAGTATGCACATTCTCATTCTCTTTACCGTCGGAGCCATTCTTTTATATAGTGTTATTCTTCCAGTAATATTTACCGTTTTTTGGACGCCCGACGTTTGGGGAGCGGATGAGATTGCTGTGCTTGGCATTGTTATGGTGTTTTGCTCGCTGATCGGATGGCATCTCTTGTCACGAATAATACCAAAACGAATGTACGTACGAAAAATGATGGCTATCCACGGCACGTTTATCGCTACCGGTTTAGTATTGGCGTTCGCCGCATTCGTACACCGCCTCAACGGATAGAGAGGCGCCACCAGCCCCTCTAAAGGCCTCAAGCCAGACTGGGCCACAGAATTGCCATACATGTGGCATAAACTCTTGTATATATGAAAGCATTGCGATCGCTCGGGAACACGGCATTTTTCATTGTAGGGATGATGATTATTCTCATTGGCGCCCAGGCGTTCTCTCCAATTATTGTCCGAGGAAAAGTTCTTTCTGCATCATCGTTGTACGATCTTTCAATCGTGACGTATGAAAAAGGAGAGACAGAATTTATTTACAATGATTACGATTACAGTTCAAGCAGTCCACGGTCCTGGAGTGTTCGCGCGACGGTCGATGCGATTCCGTCGCGAGATCCTGGTTCTCCAGAGTTTAAAGCGCCGAATATTGAGCTTATCGGAGCCTCAGAACACAAAGAAGTTCACGTTTTTGATGATCCGGATTCAAACGAATGTCAACGGAATATTCTTTTTCTTGATCGGACGAAAATGGAGAAGGAACACTTTGTGATATCTCGTACCGATTATTGCGTGAAAAATATTGTTGATGAATGGGATATGACCACATTCTTTGCCGTCAATTCGGAAAACACAAAGATTGCGCTGGGGAATGTGGCGGATGGAACAATCTTCGCATCAATCGATGCAGCAAACGTGAGTTCTCGCCCTGGTCACAACTGGGAAAACACCAAGATCGTCTTTACGGTTGGTGAAATGACTCGCGATGACGATACTCGAAAACTTTTCTTGTGGGACGTGAATGCGAATATTCTCATTGATAAGACCGCCGTTTTGAGAACGGTAAACGAAGACATCGGCTTCATCCATTATGTTCGCGAAACAGATTCGTTTGACTTGTACAGCGGAAATTTTGACTCGACGCTTCATGGCGAAGGCGAATTTAGAGCATACAAAAAGCTCGCATCCTTCAAATAGCAAAAAAGACCATCGCGTTTGCGGTGGTCTTTTTTGTTTCCTACTCCTTCATCGCCTTCTTCTTCAGCTCCGTGTGCTTTGAGCCGTGTTTTTCTACGCGGCGCTCTAGGAAGTCCACCACTCTGCCAGCTACGTTGATGCCGGTGGCTTTGCTGATGCCTTCCAATCCTGGATTGCTGTTCACTTCGATAATCTTTGGTCCAGATTTTGTACGAAGGATATCGACACCAGCGATATCGAGGCCAAGGATGAGCGTTGCCTTGATTGCGAGTTTCTTTTCCTCATCGGAAAGATCCACTGTGCCAACGGAACCGCCTTTGTGAAAGTTTGCCCGGAATTCACCAGCCTTTGCGGAGCGTTCCATGGATGCGAGGACGCGCTTTCCGGCGACGAACACACGAATGTCCTTGCCTTGTGCTTCTTCAATGTATTCCTGCAACTTTACTGGGCCATGTTCCTTTTTGGTGAGATAGTCGACGATTGGGGAGAGCGATCGCATGGATTCTGCGATGAACACGCCGGTGCCGTGCGTGCCGTAGATTGTCTTTACGATAACAGGGAAGGTGAACTCCTCAGCAGCAACTTTCAAAAGCGATGCATCGCCCACCACGTGGGTTCGTGGAACCGGAAGACCAAAGTGATTGAGCATCTGCAACGTACGAATTTTGTTCTTTGCACGAAACACGCCAATGTACGTGTTGATGACGTAAAACTTTGCCAACTGGAATTGTTTAATGATGGATGCGTTCACGCTCGGATCGGCGGTGAACCCCGGACGAACCAAGATGACGTCGAAATCTTCTGGATTTAAAATTTCCCCTTTGTACGTGAGTGTCTTTCCGTTACCAAAGACGAGGCCGACATTGTGCGCATACAACATCTTTACGCTGTGCCCGCGGCCCTTTGCTTCGTCAACGATACTTTTCGTTCCCACGGCGATCTGTTCCTTTCCGGCCACGAAACTGAGAATTCCGATCCTCATATCTATGATGCAACCTGAGTATTAAAGTGTACCGTTGATCTCATCGAGCACTGCTTCCAATTCTTCGCGTGTCTTCACTGTCATCATCTTCTCGCGGTGCGACTTTACGTGAGGCAAGCCTTTGAAATACCAGGAAAGATGTTTGCGGAACGTTGTCACCGATTCCGGACCGTATTGTTCAAGGTGCAGTGCGAGGTGAAGTTTCACCACGCGGATACGTTCGTTGAGTGTAACGGGCTCGGGAGTTTTCCCTGCAGCAATGCTGTTGAACTCTTTAAAGATCCACGGATTGCCCAGTGCGCCACGAGCAATGAGCACGCCGTCGCATCCAGAAACGTCGAGGGCTTTTTGAATGAGCTCTGCTTTATGCACGTCGCCATTACATAATACCGGAATGGAGACTGCCTGTTTCACTTTGCCTACCGCTTCCCAGTCTGCAACGCCAGAGTAGCCTTGCATGCGCGTTCGGCCGTGGACAGTGAGTAAGTCTGCACCAGCGTCTTCCAAAACTTTTGCGAAACCAATCGCGTCCGTGGGATCGGACCACCCCAATCGAATCTTGATCGATACCGGAACTTTTGTGACGGCTTTCATTGCCTTTACGATCGCGGCAGCGCGCTCCGGTTCCTTCATGAGTGCTGCGCCGTTGAAGTTGCTGACGATTTTGTATACTGGGCAGCCCATGTTCACGTCGAAACCTTCTGGATGATGCTCGGCCTCGATAATTTTCACTGCCTCTGCCATCGTCGCGGGATCGCTCCCAAAGATTTGTTGCACGAGTGGCCGCTCGTCGGGATGAATCGCCGTCATGCCGAGTGTTTTGTCGTTTCCGCGAATGACCGCCTCAGACGACACCATTTCGCGGAACATGATGAGCGGGCTGCTGTTCCCTGTTACTTCCTTTACCACACGACAAAATGCGCTATCCGTCATGTCTGCCATGGGGGAGAGCGCGACAATTGGTCGCGGAAGCAATTTCCAATCAAGGGTGGTCATAATGAACCACTAGTGTAAAACGATGCGCGAAGGAAACGCAAGGCTATGTTACAATCCTGGCATATGACGCAAAACATCGAATTTAATGAAGAGGAGCTTTTTGAAACGATTGTTGAGGAAGGCTTAATGCAGGGAATCGTGGACGAAACAGCGTATTTCGATCTTGTTGATGAGATTATTGAAGACTTGCGTCGAGAAGCGGAGCTTAATGATGATCAAGATCTTGAGGGTCATGCTGATCATTTGAAGGCACGGTTTTCGGAATATCAGTCTCGTCAGGCAGACTAGCCATCTATGCGCCTCACCTTTTACGGGGCCGTGGAAAGCGTGACGGGGTCATGTTTTTTGCTGGAAACGCCAAAGGGGAAGCTTCTCATCGATTGCGGCATGCATCAGGGTGAGCGCATGTGTTCAAAGGTGAACTTAGAGCCATTTGGATTCCAGCCCGAGCATATCGATGCGGTTATTGTGACGCACGCACATTTCGATCATACTGGTCGGCTGCCGGATTTGGTGAAGCAAGGGTATAAGGGAAAGATTTTCATGACGCCGCCAACAAAAGGACTCATGGAGCTCGTGCTTGAGGATTCCGTGCATATCATGGCTGAGAATTCTAAGAAATGTGGTGATCCTGTGGTGTACGAAAAACAGGATCTGCACAACATGCTCGAGGTTGTGGTGACGGTGCCGTATCACCACGTCACGAAGCCATTCGAGGGAGTAATGGTCGAATTTTTCGACGCCGGACATATTTTGGGATCGTCGTTTGTTCGCGTTGTTGTTGACGACGCGGGGGAATCGAAGGCCATCATCTTTAGTGGAGACGTTGGAAACGACGACGTGCCGATTCTTCCAGACACCGAGGTTCGTCCAGCGGCTGACTACGTGGTTTGTGAGGCGACATACGGCGCGAAGGACCACGAGAAGGCTGCGGTGCGCGAACCAATGCTTGCGAATTTTGTGAAGAAAGTGATCGGCCGCAACGGCACATTAATCATTCCCGCATTTTCTGTTGAGCGAACGCAAGAACTTTTGTTCGCGCTCGATCAGTTGCTGCAACGTGGGGAAATTCCATCGATTCCAATGTACCTCGACAGCCCGCTCGCGATTCGTGCAACGGAATTGTATCGATTCTTTAGCGACTATCTTTCGTTCGATCATCCATCTGCGCCAGGAAAGGACGGTGATTGGTTCCGATTCCCGTCGCTTACCGAAACGCTTACTGTTGATGCATCGAAGGTGATTAATGACGACAACCGTCCAAAAGTGATTATCGCTGGGAATGGCATGATGACTGGCGGCCGCGTATTGCACCATATGGCACGCTACATCGACGACGTGAAATCTGGATTGCTCATCATTGGCTATCAAGCAGACCATACGCTTGGAAGAAAAATCCAAAACGGCGCAACACAAATCAATATTTACGGCGAACCACACGAGGTTCGTGCTGAGCTTTTAACGATCGACGCATTCTCCGCGCACGGCGATCAGAAGAAATTGACGACGTTTGTCCGTGGCAACGGCGCGTTGCCAAAGAAAGTATTCCTCGTCCACGGCGAAGGGCCAATAAAGGACACGTTTGCAACGCATCTTCGCGCATCGCTTGGCGTTGATGTGCAGATTCCTCATGTGATGCAGGGGTATGAGATTTGAAGAGAAGGGGGTTAAAACGGTTAATCGGGATTACCCTTGGTTAAGGCGGTTATTTAGGATTCCGGATAACCGTTTAACCGAGGCAGTAATCTGCCGATTAACCGTTTTAACCGTTCTCATTCTTTCCGCAGCGCTCGTCATCGGCCGGCACTTTGATGCATCGTGGGCTGGGGGAGAGGGATTCCGTCCGCGATCGGAGATTGTGATAACACAACGAGATGATTCCACCTTTGCGGATTGTATTGGTGTTGATTCAACACGAGAGAATATTCAAACATGCGGTGGAGCGATGAAGAAAGTGTCGATTGGTTCGTCCACGATTTGGATGGACGACAACACGTCGCTTGTGGTGATTAATGATCGCGAGGGGAAGGAGGAGCTTGCGCTGTACGGTGGCAGAATTGTTGTTGAAGGGCCGGTGATCATTGATGTGCGGGACCAGCAGTTTTCTGCATTGGAGCGTATAAGTTTGGTGAATTATAGTTGGTTGTATCGGGTTGATGTGTTATGGATGGAACAGGGTGTTGCGAAAAGTTTCGATACGTTGCCGCCGTATGACCAAGCGAAAGACATCACGTTCAATACACAAAGTGAAAGCGTCAAAGACTTCTACGACTGGGCGCGTTGATGCGTTCCACGGGATTGTTTTTGAGTGGTTCAAAAAGAATGGTCGCGATCTCCCATGGCGCAAGACGAAGAGTCCGTATGCGATCGCGCTGTCGGAGATTATGCTCCAGCAAACGCAGGTTGATCGCGTTATTCCCAAATGGCGAGCATTTCTTTTGGCGTTTCCTACATGGAACGATCTCGCCAATGCATCGACTGCTGATGTCATTCGACTGTGGCAGGGCCTTGGCTATAACCGGCGTGCCGTCATGTTGCATCGGCTCGCGAAAGCCGTCACCGACCTCGGGGGAGAGCTTCCGAATGACATCGATGCGATGAAGAGACTTCCGGGTATTGGCGACTACACCGCGAATGCCATCGCCGCTTTTGCGTTTCGTAATGCCGATGCCGCACCAGTTGATACAAATATTTCCAGAATCTTTCGTCGCGTCTTTCCGTGCCATCGATCAGATCCAAAATCGATTCAACGCCTTGCGAAGTCGATCGCACCAAAAGACGTATGGACGTGGAACCACGCACTCATGGACATCGGTGCTCTGCATTGCTCCGCCCGCGGCCATGTTTGGGGATTATGCCCGCTCGCACCACTCCACGGATCGAAGGAGCCAAAGACATCTCTCCCCCCATTTATGGGGGGAGTTGGAGGGGGGCTTGTACGCCCGAAGAAATCGATAAAATTCGAATCCACCGACCGCTACTTCCGTGGCCGCATTGTCGACGCCCTTCGCGAATCGCCGATGACACTCAAGAAACTTCGTTCCCGATTGGAACTTTCCAGCCTCGATGAGGCACGATTCAATGTGTTGATTTCAAGGCTTGTGCATGGCGGTGTCGTCGAACAGCACAAAAGTACGGTATTCTTGGCGGGTGATCGGGACTGAAATGGAGCGGAATCTTGGATGAGGTTGGGAAGGGCGCTGAAAGAAGATTATCGGCGAGGGTGGGGTGCTCGTTTGCCCAATCTCCGAGTGTAAAGAGGACTTTACATATCAATGTGCGCTTTTACTGGGGTTTTCGATCAGAAAAGTGTAAAGACCTCTTTACACTTTCAAAACCTAAAAACACACGCGGTGCCGAAGCATTCTCTCCGTCCCAACCCAGTCAAAGGATCAGTTTCAGTTCAAAGATTATTATTTCTCTTTTATGGCTCTCCTCGAGTTTTACGGTGACACGTGTCCGCACTGTGTGGAAATGAAGCCGATGGTGGAGAAGATTGAAAAGGATCTTGGCGTTTCGATTGAGAAGATTGAGGTGTGGAATAACGAAGCAAACGCGAAGCGCATGGAGGAAATCGATACGGGCCTTTGTGGTGGCGTGCCATTTTTTTATAACACCGAAACAAAAGGATTCATCTGTGGATCGAGCGATGAGGCGACGGTGATTGCCTGGGCAAAAGGGGAGAAGGCGAACGGAATCGGTGAAGGCAAATAATCGTATGCGCTTTGCGATCGTTTTTACCGCGATCGTATTGCTCGGCGCTGGATGCACCGATGATTTTGTTTCTCGAGTACAGGCAACAACCGACGCCGCGAAATCAAAAGCCGCGGAAATTTCCGCGGCAATTGAAAGTGCACAGAAGACGATGGAAAAGGCGCAGGCGATTTATACCATTCTTTCTACTCCATCCGTTCCACCCAGCGAGGATCAACCGCAACCTGCAGTTGAAGAAAATACTTCTTCCCCGTCACCGTCTCCAGTTCCCGACGCGTCGACTGTCCAATCTCCTTAATTCCTCGTCCACCAGCGCCGATAATCATTGGCTTGTAGCGTTCAGAGTGTGTGTAGATGGTTGCATCCACGAACACGGTGCCGTTATCTTGGATGTCGATGCTGTTCACTTCAACGTGTGTTGAGTAGGGAACTTCTTCACGCAAGCGAAGAAAGAGTTTTTCGCGAATCAATTCCGCAAGCCACTCTTCGTTGCCCATGCTGGTGAGTTGGAATTCCGGATAGAGGAATTCACCTTCCGGCATCTGCTCCCAGATCCACTTTTCGATCAGGTCAGTGTTTTTTGACGTCATTGCGGATACTTCCACGTACGCGCTGAACTTTGAACCAAGGTCGCGGTAGTAGTCGATGAAATTCTTCGACGACGGATCGTCGATCTTGTTGATGACGAGCAACTTTGGAATCGTAATTTTCTCAACAAGACGGAACGCCTGCTTTTCCTCGTCACCAATCGGTCGTGTTGGATCGACGACGTACATGACCGCATTCACGTCGCGCAACGAGTCCTTTGCGTACGCATTGAGCTTGTTGGTAAGCGTGTCGCGAGCCTTCTGCATGATTCCAGGAGTGTCCACAAACACCACCTGACCCTGTTCGCGGGTGATGATACCCTGAATAGGACGCCGCGTGGTTTGTGGCTTTGGTGTGGTAATCGCAACCTTTGTGCCGACCATGGTGTTAATCAGCGTGGATTTCCCAACGTTACTACGCCCCACGATCGCAACCATTCCTGACTTTGCCATACATTTAGGTGGTCATCAGCCCATTGGCCGAAAGAATAATACGCAGAGCTTAGCGGAAAAAGTCTCTTTTGTAAACCTATGAGAGTATTTGACGAACAGAAACGGCCGAAGGTTGGTGTAGGTGTGGTTGTGTTTCGTGGGAACGAAATTGTTCTTATGCAACGACGTGGCGTTCATGGCGAAGGGTCGTGGTGTCCTCCCGGTGGTCATCTGGAGTATGGAGAATCTTGGGAGGACTGTGCGAAACGTGAAACACTGGAAGAACTTGGCGTTGAAATCGAGAATGTAGAATTTTTAGGAGTAACGAATGATATTCACGAGAAGGAACAGAAACATTACATCACCATTATCCTTCGCGCCGATATTGCTGGGGGGGAGAACCGCAGATTATGGAACCAGAAAAAATGTCTGCACTGCGTTGGGCGACGTGGGAAACGTTACCGACCCCGATGTTCTTATCGATTCAGAATGTATTGAAAAGTCAGTTCTCACCGCTGAAGGAAAATCGATCGTAGATTTTAACAGAGGCTGCTAAAGCTAAGCTTTAACACTTGGATCAATAATATAAACCATAAAATGTTGTAAACGTATCGGAAGACGTTCTCAGCGTATGGTCAAAACTCGGTTTTGAATTGGTGCCTTTTGAAATTGGTACAATACTCGCATGGCGAAGCAGACCTTTGATATTCCGAGCGTTGACGCTGTTGATGAAACTGCGGCAGAGTTTTTGCGTGCGCGAGAGGTGAAAGTGCCAGAATCCATCGACGAGCTTCGTCAGGCAAGCGAATCCGCGAGTGAGGCTGTTGAGCAGATTTTTGGAAACTTTGATCGACTGCGGGCAATGAAGGAGGAGTCGGAGGAAAGGGTGAATGACGATCCTCCACCGGAATCGTACAATGCGTGGATCGATGCCGCACTCGATCTCGACGCCGCGTTTCTTGAGGATGGTGACGGCGCGCTGGGTCGTGAGCTTATTGAACTCGCCAAACTCGATGATGTCGCGTTTGCAGATCGAAAAGACGAAGCTCGTCGGCTGTTGCTCGGCACTGCGAACATCGCGCTTCGTATGTATCCGTCGGTACACCGGTTGGTGACGCTCGGGTTTGGGGTAAGTCGTCCCGAAGTCATTGAGAAGCTGTCTGCTGGAGAACTCGTGCAAAATGAGCGAGTGCATGGTGTTTCCGTGACGCCTCGGAGAAGAACGATTATCGGATTGCTCCGCCATTGTGATGCTCGACTTCCGGAAGAGGAACGAACGAATATTTGGACGCTTGAAGTGCCGCCAGAACTTCCGCAGTCGATTGTTGTTTCCGATCCATTCAACGCAAGCGATGATACACTTGCGGCGTATTGGAGTCGGCGAATTGGTGCGGTCCATGAAACACGCGGAAAAGAAACAGCGATTGTGTTGTTAAGTGGAGAAAAAACAACATCAGTGCTTTGGGAACTGGAGAATATTGCTGAACACGCAGATGACGACGTGTTGCGCGCTGCTGCTGGGCGTATTGTACGCTGGCTCGAGGACAAGCAGATCTATTACACAGATCCTGACCCACGTGATTTTGAGCTGTATCACTTAGGCATGGAGGATCCGCAAACACTCATAGAAATCATGCGTTCCCTTGATGTGATCAAGCATTTTGATCCGGAATTCTTCTTTGAATTGATCGGCATCGATCCTTTGCTGGGCGGACGAAGCGTGTATTTTGGATCGTTTTTGCACAAAGCGATGTACAACACGCAACGCGTCGTCGACCACGCATCGCCGGAACTCGGCGAGATGGCCCTTCGCACGATGACGCATCAACTGCTTACGCTCGATGAATCTGTGCAAACATATTCGGCCGTGGTTTCAAAACAATCGTTAAAGGCAATGGCGGGGCAGATGAGGAGCACGATTGACGCAGCACAGACGGAGGAATCAAAGGCGCAAGCATTCATAATGATGGCGGTCCCATTTTCACGAATAGCAATACACGCCGAAGTTCGTCGTCAGCTTGAAGCAATGCGTGAAGCAAGTCCGGAAAATATTGCCGAAGAACTTCGCAGACGGATCGATGATATCGAGCATCCGTTGAAATTGGCAGATTATCTCGTGAATCTTCCAAAACATGCGACGGATGATTTGGCCGTTCGACGGCAGCTTCGCGAGATTTTTTCTGAAAAGAAGATCGAGAATGGAACGTTTCGGAACGTGACATCTTGGGTATCCGGTGAGGGCGTCCCCGAAAAATACGAATTGAGCTTTCCAACTATTCTTCCAGAACTCTATAATCGAATTCCGCTGATTGATGAAACGCGAGACGATTTAGGATTCGCGCTGCGTGTGAAGGTTGCGATTCGTGATGCTGTTGCTCTCGCAAGTAATATCGAGGAATTCACAACGAAATCTTCTTCCGAAAAAACACGCGCAAGGCAATTTTTGAAATTCATCATGCCAGACGACCTTTTCCGTGAGGATTTTGAGGCGATCTGGGATCAGTTATTCCATTGGGCTTCCGAACAAACAATCGCAAGTCGATTTCACTATGCCAATCGTTCGGCTCTTGGACAGGGCTATTGGTTGGTTGACGATGGGCGCAGTGAAGAAGATAGAGCATTTTTCATTGGGCAACAATTGATTGTATCGTTAAGCATTGGAAGCGATACCAACGTAGAGCCGTACTTCGAGCGGATGAAGGAGATTCGCGCAGATCTCGTTTTCCTTTCCATCATCGCTCACCCAAAAGGAAAAGAAATTGCCTTCAAATATTTTGACAAGTTCTGCGAGATGATTCCGGCGGAGAGGATGGTGGAGTTGCTGAAACAGAGGGGAAAAATGATGCAGGAGTTTTTGCGACAATTTGAAAAGATTCCTTCAGATGCCTCAAGAACGTATTTGCTGTATTTGCGGAAAGCGCTAGACTCTCGGCCCGGTGATTATGGTTCGAGGGATCCGTTGACCGGAATATCTTGGCGTTGGAAAACGGACGCCGATGCTTCCCGAATCATTGAGCCTCTGAGAAAGATCAATAAGGCGATTCTTGCTGGTGGAACGCCGTGGGAGATTCAGTATTCAACCGAGGTACGTCGCGTGCCTATCAAAGACATCGGAAAATTTCCGAAATATATTGACTTATTCGATCTCCATGTTTCGTTGAAATCGGCTTTTCTCGCTGCCGGATTTGATCGTCTTTCTACTAAAAATCCTGATGTTGATCCTCCGACAGAAGAGGAAATGAGAGAAATGCGTTCTTTCTACGATAAATCCGGAGGAACATACCATGAAGGAGTCATTGACTTTGAAAAACTTATCATCAGTCTTCGACGCTATTTTCTTGGTGATTATGCTTATTCAACCGGAGTTGAGAATGTTTTAAGAAGTACGGTTCAAAACAAAATTCTTGGCTACTAATTTTTCGCCTTTAAAACAAGCGCCGTTACCAGCTCCACGTGAGGCGTGTGGGGGAACATGTCTACGGCGCGGATATTGTCTACGTCGTAGTACTTGGAGAGTTCTACCATTTCGCGGGCGAAGTTTTTGTAGTTGCAGGATACGTAGACGATGCGGGCTGGCTTTGCGGCGATGATGTCGGCGAGTGCCTTGTCGTGCATGCCGGAACGTGGGGGATCAAGAATGACGACGTCGGCGCCGAGCTTCATCCAATCAAAGTCCTCAGTTTTCGCATCGTGGAAATCGACGGCAACATTGTTCAGTTCTGCGTTGATGCGTGCATCGCGAATTGCGTCGGCAACAAGTTCAACGCCGATCGTCTTTTTTGCATCGTCCGCCATTGCCACTGCGAAGAAGCCGGTGCCGCAGTAGAGGTCGAGGAGTGTTTTCCCCGTAAGATCGCCTGCGAAATCGCGAACCGTTGAAAGCAGCATTGGTGCTGCGTACGAATTGGTTTGGAAGAATGCGTTTGGTGAAATGCGGAACTTTGTGCCGTCGATGCTTTCGTTGATTGCTCCAGGACCGTCGATGACGCGGAGATCGTCGCCGAATGAAACGTCAGAGATCGTATGATTGATCGACCAGACCAGAGTTGTTGCGCCAGCCTTCTTAGCGAGATCAGCGAGAGCCGCCTCGATCTTCGCAGTTTCGTCATTCGTCTCAACGATCGTGGAGACATTTCCCTCGCCCGACTGTGATTCGCCGTTCGGTGCGCTCGTCACAATGATGATCATCGTTTCGCCGATGCTCGATGATCGGATTACGGCGTAACGAAGTGTACCGATGTTGGATTTACGATCGAAGAATGACAGTCCCGATGTTGCGGTCCACGATCGGATAATATGAAAAAGCTCCTCGATCTTCTCGTCGCCAAGAAAACAGGTGTGGTCGTCAATTACGCGCCACCATTTTCCTTTTTCGCGAAGCCCGACCTCGCCCTTGAAGCTGATCACGAAGTCCATGCGATTGCGGTAGTGCGTTGTTTTTGGCGACGGAAAGATATCTTCAACTTGAAGATCGAGCTTTTTGATGGCAAATGAGCCGTTAATATCGGAAAGTTTTTGCTGTAACTGTTTTTCGTATGGAATGTGGCTCCATCCGCACGAACCGCAGACATCAGGTTTTGGACAAAGAGGGGAAGATATTGGCATAGAAATATGTTGGCGATAAGCGTGTCGCCCGCCAACTGGCATCGTACCAGACAGCGGGCGCCGTGTGCGGAACTCGTGAAATTAGTGGTTGAGTCGCCTGATTTCGGCAAGTGATGCGGTGAGCATACGCGCTTTGAAACGCGTCGCTCTGATACTCGACCACCCGTTGTGCTTCATATGTTTCACGGCGCAGCGTACGACTTCCTGGAATTTTTCCTCTTCACCTTGCCTCCATAGTGGCTTGGCTCCCTTGATGGGAGGATGCTGCATCCACATCGCTACCTGAGATTCCGTGTAGGTATGGTCGCGGACAGCGACGCTCAGCTTGTGTGCGATGTTGATCGCGACCTGCCCTTCGGTGAGGGTATGCTTGGTTCCTGGATTGTTTGCGCGCCAGGAACGAAACGAAAGCCAGGCGATTGCGGTGGTGCCGGTAATCGACATCAGCCAGCCAAGATTCATGAACATGAAAGCCTCAAGAACGCGGGAATCTTAGCAATTTTTTGCGAAAAGAGCAATTTCTGTCATACTTTCGCCGCATGATCGTTATTGCGCACAACATCCGCAGCTTGCACAATGTCGGAAGCATTCTTCGGAATGCTGCCGCGTTTGGGGTAGAAAAGGTGTTTTTGACCGGAATCACGGGAACGCCACCGCGGAAGGAGATCGCAAAAGTTTCCCTTGGCGCCGAAGATCTTGTTCCCTGGGAATTTGGAGAGATTGGTCCCGTGATCGACGGGCTGAAGAGGGAGGGGTATGCTGTTTGGGGCTTGGAGACGGGGGAGGGAGCAATGAATATTGAAGATGTGAGGGCAAGGGGCAATGGGCAAGGGTTCGCACTCGTCCTCGGGAGTGAGGTTGAGGGAATCGATGCAGAGACGCGTGCTATGCTTAACGGAATCGTGGAGATTCCGATGGACAAGAAACGATCGCTGAATGTATCGGTTGCGAGCGGTGTGGCAATGTACGCACTGAAGAATTTGCACCCGTAGCTTAGCTGGATAAAGCGCTTCCCTCCGAAGGAAGAGATCATGTGTTCGAATCACATCGGGTGCACCAGGAAACCTCCTACATTTGTCTACTTTCGGCTTGCTGCGTCGCAAATTCGCTCAACGTACCGAGAAGTACGTCTCGCGAACTTTGCTCCTTGCGCACCGAAACTAGCCTAAATGTAGAAGGTTCCCGTCATATCTCAATATGCTTCCAACCCTTTCCGTTGTTATCCCAACCAAAAACGAAGAGCGATATCTTCCAGCCGTTCTTGATGCGCTTCGTCGTCAAACGTTTCGGCCAAAGGAAATTATTGTTGCCGATGCGTGGTCGAGTGATAGCACTCGAGAGATCGCGGAGCGTGCCGGTGCAATGGTGGTCGATGGTGGCTTGCCGAGTGCGGGGCGAAACAGTGGCGCCGCGAAAGCGACGGGGGAGTTGATTTTCTTTTTTGATGCCGACGTTATTATTGCAGACGACAAGTTTTTAGAAAAAGCGGTGAGCGAGTTTACGCAGCGCGAATTTGGTATCGCTTCATGCGATCTTGGTGTCATTGGTGGGAACCTCTACGATGTCGTTACGCATCACTTCTACAACTTCTACGCTCGTTTGCTCGGTTCGCTGCATCCACACGCTCCAGGATTCTGCATCCTCATAAAACGATCAGTGCATGAGGCGATTCATGGGTTCGATGAAGAGATTGTGTTTTGCGAGGATCATGAGTACGCCGGTCGTGCGGCGAAGGTTGGGAAATTTGGATTCCTCGATAGCATCAAGATTTTTGTGACGACACGCCGCCAAGAACGCGATGGTCGCTGGAGTATGGGAATCAAATACGTGCTCGCCGAATTCCATTTGATGTTTATCGGTCCAATTCGTCACAACAAATTCAAGTACGGTTTTGGATACGACGAGAAAAAGTAGAGACGGTGCGCTGCGCCGTCTCGAGCGAGTTCGATAATAAAACCTGAAAGCCCCAGCGCTGCGTCGCGCCGGGGCTTCGTGTTGTCTCGTCACTGAGCGAGAAGGGCCGTTCCACCCGTCAGCGCCAGGAGTGTTGCGACGATCATGAGTCCTTCCTGGATGCTTTCGTCGAATGCGGCGTTCGGAAAGCGCTGCAGGCAGGTTTCCCGGTGCTCCAGCAGGTCGATGAACCGTGATGTCGCGATCTGCACTCCGATGAGCATCCAGGATCCGATCATTCCTGTGGTCCACCCGTCTGCTATATCGAACAAGCAAGCGAGGATTGAGAAGAGGATTTCCGCGATCGCGACGAGCGGCACCCATTCCAACTCCCGTGCAAGGATCGGGTGACGGTATCCGCTATCATAGAAGCGATCACATGCACCCTGCTCGAACTGTGCCGTTTCGATGCAGATCATGGTGGGAATGAGCCACGAGGTGTGGCCGGTTCCGACGATGATTCCTCCCAGAATGAGGATGACGATCCCCATCCACAGGAGATGGCCCCAGTTGTTCTTGTTCGTATTCCAGAAACCAAGAATGCGCTTCATGTGCGGTGCTCCGATGGATTTTTTAGCATAAAAACCGACGTGTTACAATATCTGGCGTATGTCTCGTCCAATTCCCGTGGAGGTTGTTCCATCGCACGTGCATCTGTCTGAATCACATCATCGGATTCTGTTTGGTGACGGGCACATGGGCACGGTGCGGCATGAGCTTTCGCAGACTGGTCAGTTTGCGTATGAGGAGATGGTTGAGGTGATTGGGGAGGGCAAAGGGCAAAATGGGCAAGGGATAACGCTTCGTGTTTTGGGGCCTCATCGAAAATCGACTCAAGTGGAGCTGACGCCAACGGAAGCTCGGCTTTTGGGAATCGATGCGCCTTTGGCAAAGTCTGGCGATCTTGCATTGGCTCGATCGTGCACATTACGAACAGCGCATGGCACGATTGAAACGACGGCGTCGGTGATTGTTCCGAAATGTCATCTACACCTTTCCGATACCGAAGCATCGTCGCTTCGGTTAATGAACGGCGCTTCAGTGCGCGTCGATGTTGTTGGCGATGCAACACGGGTTATCGAGAATGTTGTGGTTCGTGTTCATCCAACGTATCGTGCAAGACTTCACATTCATTCTGATGTTGCGCGAGACATGTGGCTGCATTCTGGTTCGCACATTCGTGTTCGCGATATTCAATCGTAATATGCGAAATCGATTCCTCTATCGGATGACAAGGCTTTCGCTCGCAACATTCGTCGCCTTTGCCCTTTACCCTTTGCCCTCTGTTCACGCAGCCTCCATCGACCTCGCGCTTGATGGCAGCAGCATTTCATTTTCACAATCGACGTTGTACGTTGGCGACACGGTTCGCATCTATGCTCGTGTTCGAAATGTTGGAGACACTGACGCCACGGCATACGTGTTGTTCTATCAGGGCGGCATGGTGATTGGACAATCGCAACCGGTTTCGCTTCGGGCGAGCGGAAATCCCGACGAAGTGTTTGTGGATTTTACGGTTCCCGATGGCACGTTCAATATTCGTGCGGTGCTGCAAGGTTCAACTCCGCAAGACACGAACCCAGACAACGACACCGCAATTACGCCGCTGTACAGTCCAATTTCGGATGCTGATCGCGACGGCGTTGTGGACGATTCCGATAATTGTGTGAATGACGCGAACGCGGATCAGCTCGACACTGACAAAGATGAGAAAGGTGATGCTTGCGACACGGATGACGACGGTGACGGTGTCAGCGATGCGAATGATCCTGCGCCACTCGATGCAACGAAGACGGGGATTCCGGAACCAAAGCCAGTAGTGGTTGCTGCGCCGGTGACTACGGCGCCCGTACCGTCCACTGCTACACCAGCATCATCGAGTTCTTCGAATGCGCCTTCAACGACCACTGCGTCGACCACTACGGTATCGAGCGCAACGAGTACAGCGGCAACAACGGTTGAAAGTGCTGTTGCGGCGTTGACGAGCTCTACATCCAAACTTACCACTTCGCCACTTGCGCGATTCACGTCAAAGCAAATCGATTGGCGAACGTACGAATTTACCCTAGCGGATCAGCCAGAAGACGGCGTGCGGTTTAGTTGGGACTTTGGCGACGGCGCAACAAGTGTTCAACCGCAAATCACTCACGCCTTTTCCGGGCCGGGCACCTACACCATAACGTTAGCGATTGTGAACACCGACGGCACGACGCTTTCGGATGCGCAGACGTTCGACGTATCGTTCTTTCACTTGGACAACCCGCAAGTGATGATGCTCATTGGTGTGTTGATTGCGGCATTATTCCTGTTTGGTTTTGCATTCATCAAACTTCGCCGAACGTATGATCAAGGCACTCTTCACGAGTAAAGCGGGGAGCATCACCAGTGCTGCGGTGATCATCGGTGGGCTTTCCATGGTGAGCCGATTATTCGGCGCGCTTCGTGACTACATTTTGGCAGGAACGTTTGGTGCCGGAGATACGCTCGATGCCTATACGAGCGCGTTCCTGGTGCCAGACATGTTGCTGCAGCTGCTCATTCTTGGTGCGCTGTCGGCGAGTTTTATTCCCATCTTTGCAAAGTACTACGGGCACGACGACGAGAAAGCATGGAAATTTACGAATACCATTTTGAATGTTTTTGGCGTGGTGTTTGCGATTGTTGTTGTCATCGCGATCGCAACAGCGCCGTGGGCGGTGGCAGTCATCGCACCGGGATACGGTGTAGCAAAGATGGCGATGACGGTGCAGATGAGTCGCGTGATGTATCTTGCTGAGCTGTTCTTTGCGGCATCGATGGTATTCGGATCCGTGTTGCAGGGTACACGCCGATTCTTTCTGTATGCGCTTGCACCGATCGTCAACAACATTGGCATCATCGCCGGTGTTATCATTTTTGTTCCACTGCTTGGCCCGATCGGTTTGGCGTGGGGAAGCGTTCTTGGCGCAGCGATGCATGCGTTGTTGCAGGGAATTGGTGTATACGCACTTGGCTACAAGTATCGTCCAGTCTTCAACTTTCGTGATCCCGATCTTCGCACAACCGCGATTCAAATGGTTCCGCGTGTTCTCGGACTTGCGGTGAGTCAGGGAAACTTCGTTGCGATGACGAGTGTAGCGAGTTTACTCGTCGCGGGATCAACAACAATGCTCGACCTTGCGTACAACCTCAACTCGTTCCCAATCGGCGTGATTGCCATGGCGTATGCTGTGGCATCGTTTCCAATGTTGTGCGAACGCGCGGCAGCAAAAGACATGCCAGGATTTGTACAAACGTTTTCGAACGCGGTACGGCAAGTGCTCCTTTGGATTATTCCTGCAACGGTTTTGTTCCTTCTGCTTCGAGCTCAACTTGTACGTTTAGCCTTTGGTGGAAAAAACTTTGATTGGATGAGTACGGTGACGACCGCGGATACGCTCGCGTTGTTTGCGATCAGTTTTGCTGCGCAGGCGCTCATCACGATTCTTGTTCGCGCATTCTTTGCTCTCGAAGACGCAAAAACGCCGTTCGCCGTCGCTGTGGTTGCGGCATTAGTGAACATTGGTCTTGGACGAATGCTCTCGATGCAGTTTGGCGTTGTGGGGCTGAGTGCAGCATTTAGTGTTTCTGCGATGGTACAGGTTGCGCTGCTTTGGGCGCTGCTTCATCATCGTATTGGAGATCTGGATGAGAAGCGGATTCTTCGAACAACGCTGATGATTTCGATTGCTGCATTACTTGCCGGCGCCGTCACTCAAGGTGTGAAGTATGCGGTGGTGATGGTGGTTCCATTGAAATCGTATGTGAGTGTGTTCATTCAAACCGGATGTGCTGGTGGACTCGGATTCATTGCATACATTCTTCTCGGTATTTTCTTTAACAACGACGACATGGTTGCATTTGCTCGTGGCGTGCGACGAAAGATGTTGCGCCAGTCGAAGCCTGTCGAAGTCGTAAATACGCTTTAACGTTGTATGTGTTTTTCTGCTCCAGTAAGTTTTGCAACGAGTGCAGTTCTTGCGGTGGTTGGTGTTGAGACAGTTCGGCATGCGCGTCCGAAAAAAAGGTACGTTGCACTTATTCCATTTCTTTTTGCTATTCAGCAAGCCATTGAAGGAGCTCAGTGGATCGTCGATAAGCCAAGCACGTGTAGCCAGGTATTGGGATATGGTTTTTTGTTTTTTGCATTTTTGGTGTGGCCATCGTGGGTTCCGTTTGCGGTGTGGCATGCGGAATCTGTCGCGTGGCGTAAGCGTGTGCTGAAAGTGTTGTTCGGGATTGGTCTTGCAACGTCGGCATATTTTCTTGCAGTGCTTATTACTGAACCGATGTCGGTGGTTCCTCGCGCGGCGAGTTTGTACTACTCCGTGAATATCCCAGGATACGTTGCGGGAGTCGCAAGTTATATCTCGGTGATTCTTGCGAGCTTCTTTGTTTCTTCTGATCGGCGGCTCCGTGCGTTCGGTTTTGCGATCATGGCGTCGGCGGCGATTGCGTGGATCGCATTTTCTTTTGCTTTTACGTCCGTGTGGTGTTTCTTCTCTGCGGCGTTGAGTGTGTGGTTGTATCGATGGGGAAAACAGTAAGGCGGTATGCGGAAGAAGACGGCGTTATTCGTGCTTGGTGCCATCGTGGCGTTTTGCGTCAGCTTCGTTCTCGTTACTGATCTCGTTGTTCTTCGATTCAGATCATCGATCGTCTCGATTGACGACGTCGACCACGCTCCAGTCGCAATCGTTCTTGGAGCAAAGGTGAAGGCGGACGGCGAGCCTTCGGATATTTTGCGGGATCGCTTGCGTACAGCTATTGATCTGTACCGTGCAGGATCGGTGGAAAAAATTCTCGTTAGCGGCGACGACGGGCAGGTGGAATACGACGAGGTGAATGCGATGCGGGTGTATTTACTTGCGGCAGATGTTGATCCTGACGATATCTTTCTTGATCACGCCGGTTTCGATACCTACGATTCAATGTCTCGAGCGAGCAAGGTGTTTGGCGTTACAAAAGTAATTGTGGTGACGCAGGCATATCACTTGCCACGAGCACTGTATCTTGCGAATGCTTTTGGAATTCAGGCACAAGGTGTTGTTGCCGACCGTCAGCATTATCTTGGCATTCTTCGATACGAAGTGCGCGAATTGCTCGCCGATACGAAAGCGGTTATTGACGTCGTCTTTCATGTTTCGCCGCATTTCCTTGGCGACATGATCGATAGTACTGGCGATGGGCGGGTGACGTGGGACGAGGAATAGTTTTTACAATCGTTCGTATTTTGGGTATAACACGTGAACATCGGAGTGCTCATGCGCTTGCTCGTGTTCCTCGTCGTCTGTTTCCTCGAGGCTGCCGAAGCCGTCGTCGGTCTCGCGGCCTGTGTCGCCTTCTTCCCGTTCTACCTCTACCTCGTCTGGACCGGCTCGGCCCTCGATGAGGGCTCGCCGCTCCCGGTGCTCGAATGAGCGGCCCGCGGAAGGAGATTGTGATGACACCGGGAAACATCATCGCGTCCACCATGGGCATCGTACTCACGCTACTCCTCATCGTCGCCGGCATCATGGCGGCAGTTCGAGTGTGTGGCTGGGGCGCGTAGCGCGTTCGTGTTCCTGTGAGGATGGCCCGTCTCCATGAACGTTGGGGGCGGGCGTTGTTTGTTCTTAAGAAAGGATCTGATTTTGAGATGATCTTGGATGGGTTGGGGCGGGACGATGCAAGCCTGAGAGTATGGGATACTGCGACAGAAAACGATGCCCTTATTTTTCGAGGTTTTAAAACTGCGCAACACCATGCGATTTGAACCGGAAATTAAGAAATAATGAAATCGATTTCGACGATGCGGGATCGCTAATCGTAGACGGCGGTATCGTCGGCCCTACACGTCGTTAAAATCGACCAGCGTTTCCTTAATGCAAATTGGGCGGGCCTCCTATCTTCTTACTAGCAAACACAATGTTCGCCGTAGCGTCATGGCCGGATGGGGCCCTCACGACGGAAACGGCCGACCCGCGGAACATGCAGGTCGGTCGTTGGACTTTAATGGGCACATTTTGAGGGAAATTTGAAATTTTGTAAAAATCATCTATTCTTTTATTGGTATACAGTGCGCTAACGGATCTTGGAGGAGCGATGTTTGTGATGCGTGTTTGTTGGTGGGTCTCGCGGCTGGCTATTGTGGGCTTGCTCTTCGTCGCCGCGGTACTGACGGTGGCGTGGGTCGATCGGTTGCTGTTCGGAGGTCAGGCCTACTTCGAGCGGATCAATCTTACGGAGCCTCTGATTTCTTTGCTCCTTAGCTGCGGAATCCTGTTCTTCCCCGCTGATACTTTTGCCGGCGAGGCGTCGCCTAAGGCTGATGCCCGTGAAGTGCTCGCTGCCGGCTTGGGCATTTGTATTACGATGGCCGTTGTCGGCACCGGACACATCCTTGGTAACGGTTTGTTCGCTCTGTTTTCTAGGATTTGAGGTGACTACGGCTGCTCCGACGAGCGTACGGCCGACCCGCGGAACGCGCAGGTCGGTCGTTCGGCGTTTATGGGAGGCGATGGAGCCGAGTGCCTTGTACGGGAGGAAACGTCGGCATCTGTGGGAATTTTGGCTCGCTTGTCCAACGGCGTGTTGTCCATTACACTTTCTCAATCTCTTTCTATGCTTACCACCAACGAAATCCGCCAAAAGTACCTCCAGTTTTTTGCTAAACACGGCCACGCGATCATCCCATCTTCATCGCTGTTGCCCGAAAACGATCCAACAACATTGTTCACGGGTTCCGGAATGCAGCCGATGATTCAGTACTTGCTTGGCGAAAAGCACGCGGCAGGAACGCGCATTGCCGATAGTCAGAAATGTTTCCGTTCTGGCGACATCGAGGAAGTCGGCGACAACCGTCACACCACATTCTTCGAAATGCTCGGCAACTGGAGCTTGGGCGATTACTTCAAACAAGAGCAGATTCCGTGGATGTACGAATTTTTGACGGGAGAGCTCGGACTCGATCCAAAGAATCTTTTTGTTACAGTATTTCGAGGGAACTCTGATATCGGAGTGGGACGAGATGATGAAGCGATTGCGCTTTGGACGAAGTGTTTTGCGTCCGCAGGAATTGATGCGGCAGTTGTTGAGGACGCCGATACGAACGGCTTGCAGAGTGGACGCATTTTTACCTATCCGGAGAAGAAGAACTGGTGGAGCCGTGCCGGCGTGCCATCGAATATGCCGGTTGGCGAACCTGGTGGCCCAGACACGGAAATGTTTTGGGATTTTGGTGAACATCTTGGGCTGCACGAAAAGTCACCACTTGCTGATCCTGTCTGTCATGTGAACTGCGATTGCGGGCGATTCATGGAAATTGGCAACAACGTATTCATGCAATACGTGAAGACGGCTGACGGATTTGCCGAACTTCCACAGCGCAACGTGGACTTTGGTGGGGGACTGGAGCGCGTGGCATCGGCAGTGAATGGCGATCCTGATATGTTCCTTATTGATGCGTTCGCTCCTGCCCGGTCAGCTCTAGAACATTCGACCAATAAGACCTATGGGTCCAATGAGACTGATACTTACGCGTTCCGCGTGATTCTCGACCACATTCGCGCCGCAACTTTCCTTATCGGTGATGGAGTGTTGCCGGGGAACAAGGATCAAGGATATTTCGTCCGTCGATTATTGCGTCGTGCTGTCCGTTTTGCTCGCAAGCTTGGTGTCGCAAACGCGATCGTGCGTTCGGTTTCTGAGGCATACATCGAAATGTATAAAGTTGCGTATCCGAATCTCGATGAGAAGCGTGAATCGATTCTCGGCGCGATCGAAATGGAAGAAACGAAGTTCGCGAAGACGATTGAACAGGGACTTCGTGAGCTCAAGAAGATTGTGGATCGTGGAAACGGCGTGACGGGGACTGATGCATTTAATTTGTATCAAAGTTTTGGTTTTCCACTGGAGCTCACTACCGAAGAGCTCCAGCGATCACACAACTTGAAGGTCGACTCCGATCAGTTCGCTGTCGATTTTAAAAAGCATCAGGATCTCTCTCGTGCAGGAAGCGAACAGAAGTTTGCTGGAGGACTCGCTGATCATTCTGTTGAAACAACAAGACTTCACACGGCAACGCATTTGCTTCATCAGGCGCTGCGAACAGTGCTCGGCGACCATGTTGCGCAGAAGGGAAGCAATATTACGGCGGAGCGTTTGCGATTCGATTTTAGTCACAATGAAAAAATGACCCCGGAACAGATTGCCGAGGTCGAAAAGATCGTGAACGAACAGATCGAGAAAGATCTTCCGGTGAAGTTTGAAATGCTCACGGTGGATGAAGCGAAGGCTCGTGGCGCAATTGGATTGTTCGGCGACAAGTACGCGACGATCGGCGATAAGATCAAGGTGTATTCAATTGGTGATTTCTCGAAGGAGATTTGTGGTGGTCCGCACGTGGAGCACACTGGCGAACTCGGCGGCATCACGATCGCGAAAGAAGAGGCGGTATCGGCTGGTGTCCGACGTATCAAGGCGATTTTAGGAAAGAAGGCGTAAATAAAAAATGCCCCATACAAGCAGTGATAGCCGAGACACCCCGGGAGGGTTCTCGGCTATTTGCATGGCCACGTTCTGCGTTATGCCGTTTTCGTGATGATTCCGCATTGAGCTCTTGGCTCTAGCGGTTTCCGCTCATCCGAATAATGAAAATTGCAATGAAATGGTGGAAAACTCGAAGTTTGTGGGTAAATGATTGACACTTTTTGGTTGGTAAACTACAATTCCGGTGCTTTACTTAAGCGGTAATACCGCGCTCACCACTGTGGTGAATGTGGTATACTATCGCAAAGTTATGGCGGAAAAAGACTTTATTGAAATGCGCGGAGAGATTCTGGAAAGCCTTCCTGGTGGAAGCTTCCGGGTAAAGCTCGAAAACGACCGCGAAGTCATTGGTCACTTGGCAGGCAAGCTGCGAAAAAATCGCATCCGTGTGCTGCCAGGCGATGACGTCAAAGTGGAGATCAGCCCGTATGATCTCACAAAGGCACGAATCACGTTCCGTTTCTAACGGATCGGCATCCCGAGCCTCTTCACAATCATCTTGAAGTTTTCATGATGATTTTGTCTATTTCTGTAAGGTTCGTTTCCGTCGCTTTTACCCATCAGGTATTGTCCTATGAAGGTTCGCGCATCTGTGAAGAAAATGTGTCGCGATTGCCAAGTGATTCGTCGCGAAGGCCGCGTACGTGTTATTTGCAAGACTCCTAAGCATAAGCAGCGTCAAGGCTAAAATCTATGGCACGTATTGCTGGTGTTACACTCCCAACTCAGAAAAAGCTTTTCTACGCATTGCAGTATATTTACGGCATTGGCGAAAAGCGCGCAGCGGACGTCATTGAACGTTCAAAGGTGAGCGGCGATATCCGCGTAAAGGACCTGACATTGGATCAGGAAAACGCGGTTCGTGTCATCGTGGAAAAAGAATATCGCGTCGAAGGTGAACTTCGCCGCGACGTCATGTCCAACATCAAGCGTTTGAAGGACATCGCGTCGTATCGCGGAACCCGCCACACCCGTGGCCTCCCAGTTCGCGGACAGCGCACCAAGTCTAATTCCCGAACCGTTCGAGGAAACGTTCGAAAGACAGCCGGAAGCGGTCGTCGTACTCTTGCCAAGACCTAAGCTATGACTGAAGAAGAAATCATCACCCCTGCAGCAGCCGTTGAAGGCGATGCAAAGGAAGCTGGAAAGCCAGCAAAAGCCGGAGGAAAAACTGCCAAGAAAAAGGTGGTTCGCCAAATTCCCCAGGGTCGTGCATACGTTCACGCAAGCTTCAATAACACCATCGTGTCGCTTACCGATGCGAACGGAAACATTGTGGCATGGTCGAGCGCAGGAAACTGCGGCTTCAAAGGACCAAAAAAGGCAACACCTTTTGCTGCAAGCGTCATTGTGAAGAAAGTTTTTGAAAAGGTTGAACAGTTCGGCCTCAAAGATTTGCACGTGTTTGTGACGGGTATCGGCAACGGCCGCGACGCTGCAGTTCGCGCATTGAACACGGTCGGATTCAACGTTCTCTCCATTAAAGACACTACGCCGGTACCACACAATGGTTGCCGTCCACGTCGTGCTCGTCGCATGTAATCTATGGGAAAGACTCTTATTCCAATGGGAAAGATGAGCCGTCGTGAAGGTGTCGCATTGTCGGCATCCACGAGTGTGCTTAAGGTGATGCAGAAGCGTCCGTACGCTCCTGGTGTTCACGGTAAGGCAGGCGGACGCCCAGCAAAGGTTTCGGTTTTCGGAACCCAGCTTCGCGAAAAGCAGAAGGCAAAGCGATTGTACGGTATCATGGAGCGACAGTTCCGAAATTACTTCGTGAAGGCCACCGGCATGGAGGGCAACACTGGAGAAAATCTCGGTCGTTTGCTCGAGCTTCGCTTGGACAACACTGTGTACCGCCTCGGCTTTGCCAAGACGCGTCCACAGGCTCGTCAAATGGTCAGCCATTGCATGTTCTATGTGAACGGCAAGAAGCTGAACATTCCGTCGTATACTGTGCAGGTCAACGATGTGATCGAGATCAAGGCAAGTAAGAAAGAGAAGAAAGTATTCTCAGATCTTGAAGAGCGCTTGAAGACACATCGCACTGCCGGTTGGTTGCATCGTGACGACTTGGTCGGCAAAGTGGTGAGTCTTCCAATGGGGGATGATTTGAAGGAAGCATACGATCCAAAGCTCATTATCGAGTTTTACTCAATGCGGTAAACGCATTCGTCTCATAACCTTCCTATGGAGACCATTTTCCTTCCGTCAAAGATGCACTTCGCTCCTGGCGCTGTTGCAAACGAATCAATCCTCACCATTGAGCCACTCCACCACGGATACGGCACAACGGTTGGGAACTCGCTTCGCCGCGTGCTTCTCTCGTCGCTTCCTGGCGCAGCAGTCACGGCAATGAAAATCAAAGGTGTACAGCACGAGTTCTCCACGGTTCCTGGTGTGAAAGAAGATGTCTTGGACATCATGCTCAACATCAAGAAGCTTCGCATGCGTGTGCACAGCGAAGAGCCAGTGGTTCTCAAGCTCGCAACCAACAAGGTTGGTGTGGTGACTGCAGCAGCGATCGAAAAGAATGCTGACGTAGAAATCGCAAACCCAGAGCTCGAGATTGCAACCATCACGGATGCAAAGACACCGTTCGACATGGAGATCACGGTTTCTCGCGGCCGCGGTTACGTTCCTACCGAGGAACGTGACAGCGCTCCAACGGAAATTGGTGTCATCGCCGTGGATGCCATGTTCAGCCCAGTGCGTAACGTTGGCTTCCGCGTGGAGAACACTCGCGTCGGAGAAATCACGAACTACGACAAGCTCATCATGAACATCACTACCGACGGAACGGTTACCCCTCAAGAGGCCGTTGAACAGACCACAAAAATCCTTTTAAACCACTTCACGTGGATTCAGGGACAACTGAATCACGCAAGTCTTACTGAACAAATTGCTCGTGCGGCGGAGGACGCACCACAAGAATAATTGTATGCGCCACCGAAATACTACAAAAACGCTTGGACGAAAGTCCTCGGCTCGTAAGGCGCTCATCCGCGACCTCGTCACCGCTATGGTGACGTACGAGCGAATTGAAGTGACCGCCGGCAAAGCAAAGGTTTTCCGCCCAGTCGTCGAAAAGATGATCACGGTTGCAAAAACCAACACTCTCGCATCGCGTCGTCAACTCTTGGCGTACTTCAGCACTGAACAACCAGTGAAGAAGCTCATCGAGGTTCTCGGACCACGCTTCAAGGATCGCAACGGTGGATACACCCGTCTCACCAAGATGGGAATCCGTCAGGGCGATGCTGCAGAAGTCGCTGTTATTGAATTCGTCTAATATGGCAACCATTACTCGCAAAACCTACTCGGTAGATGCTTCCGGAAAAATCCTCGGACGTCTTGCGACCGATATTGCCATGCACCTCATGGGCAAGACGAACGCAAATTTCCAGTCCAATGTGGACGCTGGAGACGAAGTGGTCGTCACCAACTGTGAAAAGATTCTCGTGACTGGAAAGAAGTACGAGGAGAAGGAATATCATCATCACTCTGGATACCCAGGGGGATTGAAGACAAAGACGATGCGCCAAATGTGGGAGAAGGATCCACGCGAAGTTCTTAAAGCTGCAGTAAGCCGCATGCTTCCAAAGAATAAGCATCGTACGGCACGCATGCTTCGTCTCACCATTTCCAAGTAATTATGGCAACCACGAAATATATTCAAGCTCTTGGACGTCGTAAGACTGCAACCGCTCAGGTTCGCCTTTACCCATCGGGTTCTGGCAAGATGACGGTGAACGAAAAGCCATTCGAAGTGTTCTTCCCAACGGCAGAACTTCAGCGCATGGTGAAGCGTCCATTGGTCGAAGTCGGTGCAACTGAAAAGTTCGACGTGACGATTAAGACCAGCGGTGGAGGAGCGATCGGCCAGGCCGACGCAGCTCGCCTCGGTATTGCTCGCGCACTCGTTCTCTCTGAAGTGGAATTGAAGACGGCGCTCAAAGCCGCCGGCCTCATGACCCGCGATCCTCGCAAGAAGGAGCGCAAGAAGTTCGGAAAGCGCGGTGCACGCCGTTCACCACAGTGGCGCAAGCGTTAATCGCTACGGCTTTCTCATTTTGACTATTTTCGGCTTGCTGCGTCGCAAATTTGCTCAACGTACCATGAAGTACGCCTCGCGAACTTTGCTCCTTGCGCACCGAAACTAGCCTAAAATGAGGAAGCCGTAATCACAAAACAATTCTCCGATCCGAAAGGGTCGGAGTTTTGTTTACAGTTGAAGAAGGTCGTGCTACTCTGCGCGGTCCGAATTGAATCGGGCATATGAAAAAAAGGAAGGTGTGCTGATGCGCATGATCATGGGAAAGTCTGACGAACGGAAGTCTGAGGAGAACATCCGTGCCGGGGAGGTCATCGAGTTCACCTCGATCGCCCCGGAGGAGGGAGTTGCCTATTCCCTCAAGGCCACCGGCGACGTCGTCGAAGTCAACCCCGGGAAGATGATCCAGTTTCCGGGGACGATCTGGGTGGGTGAGCTTGCTCCTGAAGATTGTACGGTTCGATACATGACGCTCGGGGACGAAACCACCGTCACCGTGCACATCAAAGACTGAACACGTACGCTGCGTCGGCGCGGCTCTCC
>JBBTSM010000001.1:143925-177680 GCA_038064675.1 Patescibacteria group bacterium
CTCCTAGTAGAGCCGCGCCGATGGTGTTTTTAAAATCACAAATGTAGCGTTTCACGACACTTGTAGTAAGGGTAGGGGCGATGGTCGATTTCTTGGAGATTCGTGTACACTCTTGTTTGTATGTTTCTTGCGCATTTGCCGGCCGGATATCTTTTAACGAAGGGGATTCAACGTCGAATGCACGAGACGAGGTATCTTTGGATTGGGTTGGTGGCGAGTGTGCTGCCAGATATCGATTTGTTCTATTTCTACTTTATTGATCACCGACAAACGTTACATCACGAATACTGGACGCATCTTCCAATTTTTTGGATTACGCTTTGGGCGACGATCACGATCGGAAATCTGTATTTCAAGAATCGAGTCGTAACCGCAATCTCACTGATCTTCTTTTCGAACGTTCTTCTCCATCTCGTCCTCGATACATTCGTTGGCGGGATCGCTTGGCTGTATCCTTGGAACGCGCAGAGTGTCTTTTTGGTCACCGTTCCCGCGACGTATGCATTCTGGGTGTTAAGTTTCGTGACACATTGGTCGTTCCTTGTTGAACTCGCGATTATTGCTTGGGCGACTGCGGTATTCTTTCGATCAAAAAAAGTATGAAAGTTTTCATCATCCCCGGTTACGGCATTCCGGAATCCATCGAGCGGGATCGGAATTACCTTACGTATCTTCACGTCGCATTTAACCGCATCTACGATTCCGCAAAGGGTGAGAAGGCCTTGATCATCCCTTGCGGAGGGCCGACGAACTGCACGGCACCGTACGATGGCACAGAGGCGGCGATGATTGGCGGGTATATACAAAAACTCATCAATCGGCCGATGATGGGGGATCGATGCAAAGATTGGTCGATTGTGCTGGAAGACCGATCAATCTCCACGCTTGAGAATCTTGTATTTGCAAAGGAGATTCTCGTGGGGTTTCAGGGTGTTCAAGACGCTGTTATTTTCTGTGATGCAACGAGGCTTAATCGTATTCAGCAGCTTTCTGATCGGGTATTCGGTTCGTCGGTTCCGATCCACGTCGAAGCTATTGATTTTGATATTTCAGCGAATCGCTATCTCGCTGACGATATTCTTGAGGAGAGGGAACGTGAGGCGTTGAAAAATGCGCTCGCCGCGTTCGAGTCGCCGGAGCGATTTGCGAAAGAGCATGAGCTCTTCGAGCGTAAACTCGTACTCCTTCGATCGCTTCAGGACGGTGGAATGTCTCACGTAGACGCCGTCGTGGAGTGGTATCGTCAAGCGCCGTCGATTATCGCGGAGTTGATGTTGGATTAAGTTTTACTTCTTCCCTTTATCTGGCGTACAAAGAAGATAAATCCCAATAGGCATTCCCACCGGAACACCGACGACGGCGATGAGCCCGACAAGACCAAGAAGGACGTTGAATGCTTTGCCAGCGACCAAGAGCGCCCCTGAATCTCCTCCGGCCGAGATCGAACTCGCCAGAACAAAGCTGGTGATTGCGTAAACGCTTAACGTAAGAACGATGAGTGGGATCGGAGCTGCGAGGAGGATGATGCCGAGAGTATTTCTTTTCATATGTGTAAAGTGTAGAAAGATAAGGATGAAGAGATGGAGATTATTCACTCCATTCCACGTATTGTTTATACGATCCGAGCATGGTGTCCCAAGCAAGTGTGCCGTTGTCGGTGTATTTCTTGATTGCGGCGAGCATATTTCGTAAAAGCGTTTCGTTTGCCGGCGTGAGAAGTGTGAGAGGAATATGGAAGTTTATTTTTGCGAAGCGAGAAGTGTCGCGAGATGCGTTGGCTTCGTCGATTGCGGCCATAATAGCGTCGATGTCGGCTTGGTCGAATGTGCAATCTGGGTTGCACGTGCTTCGTCCTTCGGCGATGCTCGCGAGTTCGCCAATATCACCACTCATGACGCTGATTGCAGGATTCGCGTCTGCAATAAGATCGTTCGCGTCTTTTAGTGGGATTGGATAGATGCGATCAGTAAGATTCAATGGAATTGAATCGTGATAGGTGACGTGGCGAATATAATTATCATTCCAACCATTCGGGCGAACGCTCATCGGCATTGAAAGATATCCAAATCCCGTCACAGCGTCGAAGTACGTGAATCCAGCTGCTGATGCGGCAAGCACCCAATCTGTTGGTCCGGTGCCGCCGGAGACACCTTGGTTATTTTCGGCACCTACCAGGCCGTCGACGAGTGCCTTGTTGGTTTTGAATTCCGTTGTTAATTCATCAAGGGTGAGCGTTGTTCCTGCCGCTGCACCAAAGTCAGCATGTGTACCAACGCCGTGACCGCTGTCGACAACTTCCTTCATGATGTTGAGCCCCCATGTGGTGTTTGCTTTTGCGAACGGCTGTTCGCTCTCGAAAGTGAGTTTTGCACCGTATTCGTCAAAGAGGTCCATCGCCCAGCGCATAGTTGCAACGTGCTTGAGGAAAAGGGCCTTGTTGTCGTTGTCCCCAAAATTTCCTTCCATGTGTGTCATGGTGGTAATGACGAACGGTGCGTCGGTCCGTTCTGTTGGTGTTTCTATTGGCGTTGGTGTAGCCACAGTTTCGGTTGGCGTTTTTTTTACGGTAGAGGCCGAGGGTGTCGCTGATGGGGAATTGAGCATCATTGCTACGCCGATCGTTCCGCCGACCGTTACAATCGCCGCGCCGGCAACGATCCATTTCCACGCGTTCTCTTGGTTCATATGTGGAAGTATACCAGATTCGGGGTTTGTTTTTGCTTGAAATAAGGCGTATTATTGGTCTATGTCTACTTTAGCGAAAAACACCGCATTTCTCACTGGAGCGAGTATTCTGCAGAAAGTGGTGGCGTTTGTGTACTTTGCTGTTTTGGCGCGATTTTTGGGCGTTGAAGACACGGGGGTGTATTTTCTGACTCTTGTCGTCATCACGTCCGTTGCGGTGTTTGCGGATCTTGGAGTTACGTCAGTGCTGATTCGCGATGTTGCGGCGAATCGCGATCAGGCGTCGGCGATCTTGCAGAAAACACTCGGTGTGAAATGGTTCGCAATTTTTCTTGCGATCGTTATCGCGGCCGCGTTCCCAACGGTGCTCGGATTTGATTCGTCCAACATCATGCTCATCTGGCTCGCGATTCCGATCATGATTGCGGACTCACTTTCGCTGACGTTCTATGGCGTACTTCGTGGGATTGAAGAGCTTCGTTACGAATCACTGGGAATCTTTGTTGGGCAAACACTTTCAAGCGTGGTCGGCATTGTGGTAATTTTTTCGCCGATGAAGTCGATCGCGTTGCTCATCGTCGCGCTTGCGACAGGAAGCATCTGGAATGCAATCTTCTCGGGTGTGCAGGTGGTTCGTCGTCTTGGCGTGAAATCGATCGTGCCGAGTTCGAAGAATATCCGACCGGTGCTCGCTGCAGCGTTTCCGTTCTTTCTCGCTGCTGTCTTTGTAAAAATTTATTCGTACGTAGACTCGTTCACGCTCAAGGCCGTGATCGGCGATTCCGCGGTGGGTTTGTACAGCGTGGCGTATAAGCTGACGTACGCATTTCAATTCCTTCCACTCGCATTCATCGGCGCGTTGTACCCCCGAATGTCATCGCTCGCGAACAGTCCGACCGATCTCAAGAAGACGTTTCTCGATGCTGAGTGGTACCTCGCGCTGTTGATGGCGCCGATTGTTTTTGGAATCGCCGCACTTGCTCCAGAAATCATCGGGTTGGTGTACGGAAGTGATTACGCTGGATCTATTTTGCCGTTGCACATTTTGATTTTTGTGTTGATTCCGATTTTCTTCGATTTCCCGATTGGTTCGTTGTTAAATGCGACTGGTCAGCAGATGACGAAGACGAAGATTATGGGCGTGACGATGGTCGTCAACTTCGCCGCGAACATGTTTCTTATTCCGCGGATTGGTGTTCCTGGCGCGAGCATTTCAGCGATCATCAGTTTCCTGGCAATGTTCGGAATGGGTGTATGGGCACTCCGCGGAAAGATTCATGTCACATTCCGCGAGTGGATGCGAACAGTTGGCGGATTCATTCTTGCAGGACTCGCGATGATGGTTGTTGTCCTTGTTCTCAAATCGATGATGCCGTGGATTGCCACTATCCCGATTGGGGCGATCGTCTTCATTGGGTTGTCGATTGTAACGAAAGCATTTACGAAGAGTCACTGGGCACATGCCAAAGCTTTGATTCTGCGAAAAACCTATGGAGCGATTCCTGCTTCCAACGCCTGATTACCCGCCAAAGCGGGGAGGGGTTGCGCGCTATTGCTCTGCGCTTGTTTCGACATTTTCTGAAGTGATTGTGCCGTTGATTTGGAAGTCGTTTCCGTCGTATCGCGAAATGATCGCCGAATTCTGGTCTCGGCGAAAAGACTTCGATGTATTACTGACGAGTCACGTCTTGCCGATCGGCACCGCAGCATTCGCATTTCGATTGATTTCTGGAAAACCATACGACGTGATTCTGCACGGTCTTGATTTTGACGCCGCGCGATCGATCCCTCGAAAACGATTCGCGATGAAGGTAGTTTTATTTTTTGCCCGACGCATTTTCGCGAACTCGCAATCACTCGCCGATGAGATCTCGGTGTTCGCTCATCGACCGTGCCTCGTGATGTATCCGTGCGTCACCGATGAATTTGTGGAAGCAGCGGATGTCCTTGTACGTGCTTCGAGCCCGGAGTCGATCCGGCTCCTCACAGTCGGTCGACTTGTTTCTCGAAAGGGTCATCTCAAGGTTCTCGAGGCGATGAAATCAATTCCAAATTCTACGTATACGATTGTTGGCGACGGGCCGATGAAGAAGGAAATTCTCGATACGATCAAAACATTCGATCTTGAGTCTCGGGTAACGATTCTGCAACACGTTTCCGACGGGAAGCTTCCCGAAGTGTACGCAACACACGACGTCTTCCTGATGCCATCAACAAAATCGACGAATGATCGCGAAGGCTTCGGTATTGTTGCCCTTGAGGCGGCGCTCTTTGGTCTTCCAGTGATTGCGACGAATCAACCGGGTGTTGATGAGGCCGTGATTCAGGGGCGAACGGGACTGCTCATCGATGACACAATTGCCGACCTCGCGAAGGCGATCATCGAGCTCGCTGCTGATGAGCCACTGCGCCATCGATTGGGTCGGAACGGTCGCGAGCGAGTGATTGGAGAGTTTACGAGGGAGAAGACAATGAGAAACTTCGCTCAATGCGCTCAAGGCGTAATCGCCGATCGCTCGCGCGCAGCGCTCGCTCAAGATCTCTCCCTCGTTTCGGTTGTCATCCCAACCTACCAGCACGCAAATACCATCGGACGCTGTATCGAATCGGTGCTTGGTCAGACGTACTCGCCGATTGAGATCATTATCGTCGACGACGGATCGACGGATAATACCGCTGAGGTTCTTCGGAAATTCGATAGAAAGATTCGCGTGATTCATCAGGAAAATGCTGGCGCGAATCCGGCACGAAATCGTGGACTTGCCGAGGCGACGGGGGAGTTTGTAATTTTTTGTGACGCAGATGTGGTGATGAAGCCTGAGATGATCGCGCATTTTGTTCATCAGCTCCAGAGCCGTCCTGAAGCGAGTTATGCGTATAGTGGATTCCGATTTGGGTGGAAGGTTTTTCACGGCGTTCCGTTCTCTGGCGACGCATTACGGCGAATGAATTTCGTTCACACAACATCGCTCGTTCGACGAAAAGATTTTCCCGGGTTCGATCCTGTGATTAGGCGATTTCAAGATTGGGATGTGTGGTTGACGATGCTCGAGCGGCAGCAGATCGGCGTTCTTGTTCCTGGTGTGTGGTGCAATGTGTTGATTGACGGCGAGTCGCGTATTGGGTCGTCGTGGCTGCCGTCGTTCATGTATCGACTGCCGTGGAAATATGTTGGGTGGGAACCGGCGCGTGTCAGGAAATATCGAGAAGCTCGGGAGGCGATTGTGAAAAAACATCGATTGTAAATCTATGATTCCTGTCCTCAAACAATTTTTTGATCGAAACACGGCGTACGGAATCGGTGCGCTCCTCGTCGTTCATGCAGCGGCCTGGCTCACGCAACATACGGTGTGGAGCGCGGTTCCGTTTACCGTCATCGTTATTGCTGCGTTAATCATCACGAAACGATCGTTAGTATGGGGCTTGGCATTTGCAACGCTCGAGATCTTTATTGGCGGCCACGGCCACCTGATCGATGTCACACTCGGCGGAACGGTGCTCGGCATTCGTCAGGGAATTTTCCTCGCCGTCATGCTCGGTACGATGTATCACCTTATCGTGAAGCGCGTTCGTCCGCGATTCGTCGCAGAACGCGATCTTCCATTCGTATTTCTTGCCGGAGCCATCGCACTGGGAACGATCTCCGGATTTGCGCGCAACAGTCTCGGCGCTGCGTTCGATGATATGAATGGCTACGCAACATTCGCGTATCTTCTTCCTGTCGCGATGATTACGTGGACGCAGGAGGCAAAACGCGTGTTGCTTTGGACGTTCGCTCTTGGTGCAACATGGGTTGCCGCATCATCGTTGCTCCTGTTGTTTCTTTTCACACACCTTCCCGTTGAAGGAATTTGGGCGTTGTATGGTTTTGTGCGCGACGCGCGACTTGCGGAGGTGACGATTCTTTCCAACCCAGCGTGGTTGATGAATCTGTTTCCGAACGGTCCGTGGTATTTCCGTGTATTTGAACAGGGCCAATTCACCGTGATGATGTTTACGCTGGTGCTTATGGCCGCCGTAGCCTTTGTGGCAAAGGAATGGAAGGAACGTAAGGCATTGATTCTTCCATTGGCATTGATGCTTGCGGTTGATGTTTCTGGGCAATCTCGGAGTTTTTGGTTGGGGCTCGTTGCGGCATCGATGGTGTTTGTTGGTGCTGTGCTCTGGAATCGAACATCGGTTCGCGAAGTTCTTCGAATGAAATCCGTGGGCGCGATTTCGCTGTGTCTTGCGCTGTTGAGTTTGTGGGTGTTGGTAGTGTTGCCGGTTCCACCAAGACCTGATCTGACGAACAGTCCGTACTACAAAGGGCAGAATGACGACACGCGCGACTTGGCGGTGTCGAGCCGATGGAATCTTATTGGGCCGATGATGGAGAAGATTGGTGAGAATCCGTTGTGGGGGAGTGGTTTTGGCACACCAGTAACATATATTTCCGACGATCCGCGTATTCGTGCGATGAATGGTACCGGTGAGTACACGACCTATCGATTTGAATGGGGATATCAAGATATCTGGCTGAAGATGGGTGTGCCGGGCTTGCTCGCATTTGGTTTTTATCTCTTTACGATTCTCCGTGCCGGATATCGTTCGGTTGTTGAGCGCGACGAGACGCGATGGCTTTCGATTAGTATGGTGTGTGGCATTATCGCGCTTTACGCGTCACACGTTTTTTCGCCATATCTTAATCACCCAATCGGTCTGGGATTCATGATCTTCGTTCTTCCATTCTTTGTGTGGCGCGACAAGCCCTTGCCAACAATGGATTCGTTAAAGGACCGCATCCCATCAGCATCGATTGCTCCGATGCAGAAAACGGCAACGATTCGTGAAACGCAAGCCTAAACAGCAACAGCGACCCGTGGGGCCGCTGTGCGTGGACGTCATTGGTGTCGTGCCTTCTCCTGTTACGCATTCTCGATGACGAGGAGCCCTAGATGAATCGCCGTGGCGACGGCCTGAGCCATCGTTGTGGCGCAAAGTTTCTGTCGAATGTGCTCGCAGTGCGTCTTGATCGTGGGATGGCTCAGTCCCATTTTTCGTGCGATTTCCTCCTTTTGGTCTCCGATTGCGAGGAAGGCGAGAACTTGGATCTGCCGCTGGGAGAGGCGCACGCCCACGGGAATTTGAGCCCGGACGATCGTCGGTGCTTGGCGGATCGTTCCTCGGAATGCTCCGAGGTTCAGTGTTCCGCAGGTTCCGAACGCTCGGGTGAGCTGTTCGGCACTGATGTGTTCGACGTGATCGGTCGGTAGCTCCAACCGGCGAATGAGTTCATCTTTCTGCGCTTGAGTAGCAAGTGACATAACGCTCCTTTTCTGAAGGAATGTTCACGTGGTCGACCCTGCGTACCCTATAGTATCTGTGGCTCTATTTCAAGTGTCCACGGACGAAATCCGCGCCGGACATCGCCTTCCCACCAGCGGGCTGAAGTTCGAGAATTTCGAGGGTGCCGTCTGTACAATCGACGAGAAGCTTTCCAGATTCAGATCGAGGAATCCCAATATCGTGTGCAGAAGTAAAAGGTAAAGACCTGACCCCTGTCTTCAAAATCTTCACACCAACATCTTTTCCGCCGATCGTCCACGTGGTCGACGTTCCTGGCCACGGGGTGAGTGCTCGAACTTTACGATCGATGACGACTGCAGGCTCGTTCCAGTCAATTTTCCCATCTTCGCGTGAAAGCATTTTGCAGATCGAAACCCCCTCAGTACTCTGCGCGATCGGCGCGATCGTTCCCCTGATGTAGCCTTTGAGTGTTTCGATGAGGAGCGGCGCGCTCAGGTTGATGACTTTCTCTATGAGTGTCTCCGATGTCTCGTCGTCTGCGAGATCGATCTCGGATTGGGCAAGGAGCGGTCCGGTGTCCATTCCGGCATCAAGTTTCATAATCGAAACTCCCGTGACGAAATCGCCAGAAAGAATTGCGGCTTGGATGGGCGACGGCCCTCGATACTTCGGGAGAAGGGAAGGATGGACGTTTATGAATCCGCTGGGGATGCGATCAAGAAGAATTTGTGGAAGAATGCGGCCGTAGGCAAGAACGACGGCAATGTCGGCGTGCAGAGAATCGATCGCGGAGAGAAATGTTTCGCCCTTGAGCTTTGTTGGTTGGAAAACGGGAATCGAATGTTCCATCGCGAACTGCTTGGTCGGCGGAGCGGTGAGGATTGCTTTTCGTCCAACCGGTTCGTCGGGCTGGCACACTACGCCAACAACGTCGATCTCGGAATCAGCAACAAGCGCCTCGAGGATTGATCGAGCGAGCGTTGGGGTGCCAAAGAAGACGACGCGCATAGTCTAGAGGCGTGCAGCTTGCTCAATGTCCTTCGCGTGGTCGATGAACAGAATGCCGTCCAGGTGGTCGATTTCATGCTGGAAAATGGTCGCGTCGAATCCTTGGGGTTTGAGAATGATTTCATTTCCTTCCTCGTCGAGCGCGGTAACAGTGACGGATCGATGACGTTTCACGATGCCCCATGTGCCAGGAACGGAGAGACAGCCTTCTTCGCTATCGATCATACGGAAGGAACGGTTTGAGATGACCGGGTTGATGAATGCCGTCGCAATGGAATCGATCTCCGCGATGATGACGCGATCATGAACGCCAATTTGTGGTGCAGCGATACCGACGCCATTCTCTTTCATCATGGTTTCCTTGAGTTCCTTGATGAGCAACTTCATCTCCGGCGTATTGATGCGCTCCGCCGAAACCTCTTCGCTCTTGATGCGAAGTTGAGGGTCTGGATTATGTAAAACGGGTCTCGACATACGTTGATCGTTATTCGCTTACTCGTATCTTAATCGAATCAGGGATTGTGGGAAAGAGTTTCTGCCAAATAATGAATGTTTCATGATCGATTTTGGCGTAGAGACGATGCGTTGCGTCGTCTCTGACGAGAATACGATTTCCGATCTCGATGGGGAGAGTTTCCTTCGTCTCGCCTTCGAATTCGACGACGATACCAAAAGGTGGAAGCGAATATTTCTTGCGCGCCTCGAGCTCGACGCGATTAACGTACTCGGCACCAAGGAGCGACTGCAGGCGATCACGAGTAAGCGTTTGAATGATGCACTCGGCGTGTTCACGGTAGGCAAGATGACGAAGCCGTGCGATTTTTCGCGCCGTGATTTCTGCGCCGCGATAATCGCCCGGTGTGAACGACAGATCACCGAGAATTTCTGCAACAACGCCAAAGTTGTATGTGGCGAACGGCTCGATGACGCTCGAGAAGAAGAACTCTGTAGCAAGGATGATGTTCGCGTTGTGATCGATACGGCCTTTTTGAATATGCCCAATCGTCGCTTCCGGAAATGCTTTGTGCAGATCATCCGCGATTTTCGCGCCGCCGATCGATTTCAAGCCGATCTTTGGTGAGCCACATGCGGGACACGTTGTTGGTCGCCACATTTCCGTGCCGCACGCGGTGCAGAGCAAATCATCCAGGCGAACCATCGGCAGGCTGCCGCACGTTCCACAGAACGGAACATGGCCGCAGGCTTTGCATTCCATGCGCTTGGCCACGCCCTTTCGGTTAAACGACAGTAGCACTCTTTTTTGGCTCTGTAAAGCCAATTTTATGCTCTCCAGAAGCGTTTGGCTCATCAGCGGATATGGGGAATTCTCGCCTTTGTGTACGACGTCGACGAGTGCGGGGTCGGTGCCATCGTTCGTGACAAGAAGGGGGAGTGTTGCTGATGGGGTTGGGAAAACATCGGCGGAAACAAAGATCGAGTTCGCAGATTGCGCGAGCGCTTCGGCGACGCGAACGGAATCGATGTGTGGGTTTCTGAGCGGGCTTCCGTGATCCTCACACCCGGATTGGTACACAAGAACTGCTCCAAGCGATTGTGCGGCAGCAAGGACGCTCTGACGAGTTCCTACAAGGATGCGAGTATCGCCATTTCTCCACGATCGAAGAATACGGTTGCGATCGCGTGGGGGAATCTTTCCGGTAAGGATCGATGGAACAAATTGTGAAAGCATCCCGGCGATCAATCGCGCATCGCGTTCGCGGGGAGCAAGGATAACCACTTGGTTCGTGGTTGTTTTACAGATTGCGTGCGCAAGGACGCAAAATGTTTCGTCGTCGCAGGCAAGGGCAATCGTGCGATCGGTTTTAAGGCGGTCGATGACCGTGTGAACGGAAGCAATTGTTTCAAGATCGATTTTTGGCGAGGCCTTCGAATGCCCAATATTTTCGTTGTTTCTACGGGAGGGGAAATCTTTGGAGGGCGGATACGGATTCAGTCCCTCATACGCCACGTTCAGGATCGATGAGATGGATTGCCCAAGCTCGGAGGCGATGGTTTCGATTCGTGCGAGATCGATTTCCGGAATCGTAAACCCGATTGAGCCGCTCGTGATATCAAGTACACGCTTTTCCGATGTTGACTCCGTGATCGATTTCACCACGCCGAGCACCGTGCGGTGACGGAAAGGGATTTGAATGACGTCACCAACGCTCACCGATGTGCCTTCGGGAATTGCGTAATCGAAAACCGTGAAGCGACGGGGGAGTCGCAAGATGGGATAGGCCTTGGCAAACACAGTTAGTCGAGAACAAGTTCGGCGACAATTTCGCCAACACCAAATGGCGCTTCGTGGGAGAGAATACGACTTTCGGCCGGCATGCCGTCGAGCGTACCAAAGAGCATCACGATTTGTTTGTATGCCGCGTCTTGCCCTGTTTTGAGAAGATTTTCATCGAACTGGAGTAGGCCTGCGGTGTTCTTTTGTGCGATGAGCGTTTCCAAAAGATCGTCGGACTGTTTTCCTTCGTCGTGCAATCCGCCAGGTGCATCAGCAGAGCGTGTGTGTGAACAGTCACCGGAAGCGATGATGGCAATGCGTTTTGGGCTTTCCACAAGGATGCTTCGGAGTGCGGCGCCGAAGTCGAAGTGTTCCTTTGGCGTGAGCCCACATGGAGCAATTGGGAGAATATGAACATTCGGGAGATGCGCTCGGAGAAAATCCAGCGGCACGGTTGCGCCGAAGGGAAGATCGGATTCTGTGACGAGGGTTACCGGGATTCCATCCTTGCGGAGTTCGCGTTGTGCTTTGTCCGCGAGCATGAAGTCCGGATGATACGTCTGCGTGTATCCAAGATCGCCGAATGCGGCGAGTGTTGCCGTGTACGGATCTGCAACGTTCATTGCGAATGCGTCTTGTGGTGTTTGTGTGTGCTGACAAAAGATGACGACCGTATCGGGATGTGTGGCGAAGAGTTCCTCTGAAAGCTCATGCATTGCGCTTCGCGTCTTGTCGATAAGCCCAACGCGTTCCGGATTTACCGACGGAAGCATGAGGGGGGAGCATGGGGTAATGCCGACAAAGACGATCATAGAGCATTAGGTTCCCGAACCGAGGAGATCGTCTCCGGTTGGGTGAAGATTTAACACATCGTCGCTCACGAAAATAACGTTGCTCCATGCGTATCCGTAGTCTAAGAATGTCTGCTCACTGGTGATAGGCATTTTCTTTCCTTCGGAAACGACATACACCGCTGGATTTTCGTATGAACGCACGAGTGTTCCGTCTGGAAGCTTCAAGAATGATCCTTCGCGATATTGTTCAATGACGACTGGTGCTGCGTTTTCAACGGTTGTGGTGGGGAAGTTTGCCGTGAGAATTGCAGGATCAAGAATTGCTTGGCGAATGCCGTTGTTCAAATAGAACATTGCACCATTGGTGGTGAGCTTTACCACTTTGCCAGTTGGGTCTTGTGTAGATGCGGTGATTGGTGTGCCGACGGTGTACTGCGCGACTTCTGCGGCCGTGATATCCACGAGCTCGTCTTCGGAATAGCCAATTTGTCGGAACGCTTCCATAGATTCCACGTGGCGCATGGTGTCGTCGACAAGAAGAGAAATGCTGCCGTTCTCATCTTTCACAAGCGAATAGTTTGGCAACGAGATTGGTGCGCCTTCCGGATATTGTTCGAGTGTGGTTTTTGAGACGGTGATGATGAGCGCGCTGTTGTATCGCGATGTGAGTGCAGCCTTGCTCGTGATTGGTCTGCGATATCCATGTTCGATGCGATACACACCGTCTTGGCCAGCGGCCTGAAGCAATGTGCCGCTTGGGTATTCCTTTCCAAACCATTTGTCCCAAATAGCAACGAAATTGCTGTTGCCATGAAGGTGGGGAGTGTAGGCGTACATTGCTGCGGTTGCAGCATTTTCTGGGGTGACGGTTGTACCGTCGATGGTGACGGGAAGATCGGGGCCGTACTTTCCAGCGGTTACTCCGCGCTCCGCAATGTCGAGCATGTAGCCCTCGGTAAACTGCATCGCTGCAGAGTTCACTTGTTTGCCAAAGCCTTGCCAACGTGAAAGCGAACCGTCGTTCATAGAACAGTCGTCGCAGACCGCATACCCGGTTGCCCAGTCATATTGCTTTTGTGTGGGATCCTGATCTTCTACAAGGCTCTGTTCTTTTTGCAGGAGGACGAGAAGGAACCGGGGGTTGATGTTGTGATCTTGTGCGGTGCGCCAAAGAATATCTGCGGCGTAGCGCGTACGGCCTTCCCAGTCTGGAGACTGATACGTCGCCAGCGTGCCGCGTTCAAGAAACGCTTGGATTTGATTCAGATCCATGGCTTGAGAATCGGTGAGCTCTTCGTCCGAAAGAATATAGTTTGGATCGAACGCGAACGACGTGGATGGAAGCAAAAGCGCTGCAAGAGCCGCAAGAATCGCGAACCGTTGGGAACGATGTTGCATATAGAAAAAGTATAGCAACTTTGCCTAAACTCGACACGAAAGTTATCCAGTGTTGGGCTTTTCCATTTGAGGCTATTTTCGACGAATGAGGAGCAAAGTTCGCGAGGCGTACTTCTCGGCACGTTGAGCGAATGTGCGACGCAGTGAGTCGAAAAGAGACCAAATGGGGAAGTCCTACGAAACAGAAAACCGCCCGCAGGACGTCCGCAAACACGGTGGTCGTGTTGGGCGATTTTCCTGTAAGCGGCGCGTGTTTGATCTTGTTACCTGTCGCTACGCGGCGGAAACCCACGGATCGTCATTCCGAATGAGAGGTAGAGATTCCTGAGGGATTCCCTGCATTCTTCGAGATGTTCAGGCGTGAAGCCGGTGATCTCGAGCATTTCTTGCTCGGTTTTTAGGCACATCTGCCACACCGTCTCTAGACCCGCGCCTTTCATCGCCGTTGCGGCTTCGGCTGAGATGAGAAGGCACTCCGTTCTCGCGTAGAGAAATCTCGCTTGCACGGGCTGGGTGGTGGTATCGGGCATGGAACTCCTGTTCGGGTTGATCCTGTGTGTATCCCAAGCGCAATATAGAAAAGACGCCTTCTTTTGTAAAGACATTTTTGTATTCAGCACACATCGTTGGTGTGATTTGTTTTACAACAGAAAACCGCCCGCAGGACGCCGGTGATCACACCACGATGGTGCGGTCGGTTCTCCTGTGAGCGGCGCGTTGTGCGTCTCGCTCTGATCGTTACGTGTCGTCGGTGCTGAGTGTGAGGCCGAGCTCGGCGAGTGCCTCACGAATTTCCTGGAGGTCTGCCTTTTCGGTCCTGAACCACTTTCCACCGTGTTGTGCGCGGAGGAACCCGAGAACCTGCCGCTCGGTGAGACCCTTGAGGATCATGACGTGCGACACGTGGTTCGCCGTGAGGGCCGCGGTTGTACGGGGCGCCAGGTGGAGTGCCTCGATAGGTTTTCTGAGCCCGTGCTTGGGGTTCGGTCCCTCGAGCTCTTCGACCCTCGCGAGGAGGTTTCGAGTTTGATGGAGGAGTACGCGTACGACAGCCGCCATCTCACCGAACGTCGGCTTCAGGGCGACGATGAGTGCGTCCTTGACGGGCAGCTGCTCTTCGGGCAGTCCACGCTCACCAAGAAACAGTTGCGCGAACGCATGGTTGCGCTGCGTTTCGTCTTGGCACTTTCGATCGGGTGGCTTTTCTGATCCGAAGATCAGTGTGATGTCCGCACGAATCGTTCGCTCAGACACGCCGCAGATGGTGGCGATCTCCCGATCGGTGAGCGGGAAATCCATGAGGGCGTAGACCGCATTGCGACGGCACTGAGGGGTGAGATACCGTTGCCAGCGTAGGCATGGTGAAGTTTTCACTGTGTTTCCGTGGTGATGATCGAGCGGAGCGCTCGATGGTTTAGACTGTTCCGAAATGACCATTTTGTAAAGGATATTCATCCCAAGAAACAGAAAACCGCCCGCAGGACGCCGGTGATCACACCACGATGGTGCGGTCGGTTCTCCTGTGAGCGGCGCGTGTGGCGTCTCGCTCTGATCGTCACGAACTGCTGACCTAGGCGTTCTTGCCGGGGAAGCCCTTGAGGTCCATGCCGAGGCTGAGGCCGAGGTCGGTGAGGATGTCCTTGATCTCCGCCAGCCTCTTTCGATCACACATCTTGGACAGATTCGCTTCGGATTTCTCGGCGAGTTCCCAGTAGAACTTCACCCCGAGCGCCTTGAGCACGTCGTTGGCCCGAAGCGAAAAACGCGTTTCGTCGATGTTCTTGGAGAGGTTCTCATTCCACCGCCTGGGACAGTTCTCGCCGACCGTCGCGTTGGCGACTCGCTGGATGTCGCTGAGGGCGTCTTCCAGCTCGCCGATTCGTGCGGTTGCAGTCGCCAGCTGACCCTGCATCGTGCGGACTCGCTCCTGGAGCACGGGCCATCGGTGCGGATTCGGATGTGATTCGATGACACCGAGTAGGTTGACGATGACGATCGGAGGGAGCTGCAGCTCCCCAAACAGCGCCGCTGCGTATGCCTGAGCGTATTCCAGGTCGCTGCCGTGCGCCGGAAGGATGGGGCCCGAGGGGATTCCGGCGCGCAGATCCTTCACGACGATTTCCGGATCGATCCTCAGGGTGGTTGCGATATCGAGGGACGAGATACCGAGGTGCCACAGCAGCATCACGTACTGCTTGCGGAGGTTGGGGACGTAACGAGCTTCCATGAAAGGCTCCGGGTTGCGCCGAACGGGGGGTGTTCGGAGGTAAAAATATAGCAAATATTAGCCATTTTGTCAAAAGAATCCGGGTAGAGTATTCTTGGGTTCGTTGGGAATTCATTCAATCTTCACCGTATTTCCGCTATGGCAAATCTCGATGTTCCTATTCAGAAGTTCATGCCAAATTTGCTTCACTTGCTTTCCCCTTGGGCCAATGAGGAAAAGCGCGTGTTGAACGGGTTGATTGAGATCAATGCCGGAAGTATCAACAAGTACGAATTTATTACGGAAACTGGGCACATGAAGTTGGATCGCGTGGGATATTCCACGTTGGCGTATCCAACGGTGTACGGCCTCATTCCGCAGACGTGGGACCAGGACAACGACATGCTCGATATTCTCGTGGCGAATGTCACCGAACCACTTCTTCCAGGATCGCTCGCAGAAGTTCGTGTGATCGGTATTATGAAGTTTGAGGACGGGGGAGAGATCGACGATAAAGTGATTTGTGTGTTGGCCGACGATAAGCGCGTGGATCACATCACGTCGTACAAGGACCTTGGCCCACATTGGGAAAAGGAAACCGCGCACTACTTTGAGTTCTACAAGCACTTGAAGAAGCCGGGAACGTGCAAGGTGCTGGGATTCTTCGAGGCTGATGAAGCGGTGAAAGTTATCGGCGAGTGCATTGAGCGATATCAGACGGAAATTCTTCCAAAGATCGCAGCGTAGCTTCTGCGTGACATACACCAAAACGCTCCCTGATCGGGAGCGTTTTGATTACGGCGTTTTTGTATATTCCTCGGCTGTCTTTAGCATGAACGGAATGCGGCGGATGGTGAATTTTGCGATGGGGAAGAAGAGCAAACGGTCGAGGGTGAAGTTTAACCAACCGGTGGTAATACAGAAATATCGAGTGTAGGGGGAAGTGTGATGAATTTTATGGTGTGCTGGGGAAAGGATCAGTCGGCTGCGCTGAAGGAAACGAATTGGTGCTGGGGTGTGTTTCATGTGTGCCCATTTGTGGAATTGATTTGTGAGGAACACGCCGAGGATGAGGAAGTATGATGTTGCGAAGGCAAATCCTGCCGCTACCGACACGACGGCGTATTTCACGAGCACATGCGCCATGATGATCATCACCGGGATGGAAACGAGGCAATTGTGCCCGTTCGTTTCCACGAATCCGTGTTTGGTGATGTCTTCTGGATCTGTATGATGCTTCCGGAAAGGTTGTACGAACGCTGCGCCGATGATTGGGGTTGTTTCTGATCCGAAGGTATCACCAAGAAAGTGAACGAAGCCAGAGAGGAAGTCGGCAAGGATGTAGCCGATGATTGCGGAGAGGGCAATGAGATATAATGGAAGGTTTTGTGCGATCGCGAACAGATCCGCAGAGAGTGCAATACAGTAGATCGCGAAGATGACAATCGCGATGACGTCCATCACAAAGATTTTCGTTCCGCGATTGTCCATACTTATCCAAAAACGATTTCATCTTTTTTCACATCCACTGTAACAGAAGAATCCACAGCGATCGAGCCTTTGACGATTTCGAGGGCAAGAGGATCGAGAATTTTGGATTGAATAACGCGTTTTAACGGTCGGGCACCATAGAGTGGATCATGCCCGTGTTCGGCGACGTACTTCTTCGCTCGTGCGGTAAATTGTACCGCGATGTTGCGCGCATTCTTCAAGCGATCGGTAACAAGGGCAAGCTGAAGCTCAACGATCGCGGCAATGTGTTCTTTGGCGAGCGCGTGGAAGACGATAGTTTCGTCGATACGGTTTAAGAACTCTGGACGGAAGTGGTCGCGCAAAAGTTCGAGGACCTTCTCGCGTGTTGCGTCGGCCTTCGTCTCGTCATTTTCGCTAAAGCCAATCTTGCGTCCGCTGTTCAGAATGACGTCGCTGCCGATGTTGCTGGTCATGATGATAATGGTGTTCTTGAAGTTCACGGTGCGGCCCTTCGCGTCCGTCAGCCGTCCATCGTCAAGAATCTGTAGCAACATGTTGAAGACGTCAGGATGCGCCTTTTCAATTTCGTCGAGAAGAACAACGGAGTACGGATGCTTGCGAATCTTTTCGGAAAGCTGTCCGCCTTCTTCGTAGCCAATATAGCCTGGGGGAGAACCAATCATTTTGCTCGTGCTGTGCTTTTCCATGTACTCGCTCATGTCTAAGCGAACGAGAGCTTTCTCGTCGTTGAACATGAAGGTTGCGAGCGCACGGGCAAGCTCGGTTTTTCCTACACCGGTTGGGCCAAGGAAAATGAACGAACCGATCGGTCGCTTCTCCTCGGAAAGTCCAGCGCGAGATCGGCGTAACGCATTGCTCACGGCAGTGATGGCTTCGTCTTGACCAACAACGTGTTTGCGCAATTCGTCTTCCATGCGCGCGAGTTTTACCATGTCGCTCTCGAGCATCTTGGAGACGGGAATGTGTGTCCATCGTCCAACAACGGTGGCGATGTCTTCTTCGGCAATAACTTCTTTCAGTAATCCACGCTCTGTTTGGAACTGTTTCAGCTCCGTTTCGCGTTGAGAAAGTTCCTCGCGTTTTTGGGGGAGTTCGCTGTAACGAATCTCGGCAACGCGTTCCAGGTTTCCGCGGCGCTCCTCGTACTCTGCTTCGTTCGCGAGTTTGTCGATGTCGCTCTTCAGTTCGCGAATTGCGGCGATGAGATTCTTTTCGTTCGTCCAACGCAATGCGAGTTCTGACGACCGTTCTTTACTGTCGGCAATCGACTTTTCGATTTCTTTCAACCGTTCCTTCGATGCCTTATCGTCTTCTTTCAACAGCGCCTGGCGTTCGATTTGCAAACGCATTTCTTCACGCGTCATGCGGTCGAGTTCTTCCGGCATGGAATCGATCTGCAATCGAAGGCCAGCAGCAGCCTCGTCGATGAGGTCGATTGCTTTGTCGGGGAGTTGACGATCCGGAATGTAGCGCGCAGAAAGCGTAACGGCCGCAACGATGGCGTTGTCAGAGATACGGACACCATGGTGAATCTCGTAGCGTTCTTTGATTCCACGAAGAATCGCAATCGCGTCATCAACGGATGGTTCTTCGACCATAATCGGCTGGAATCGGCGTTCAAGTGCTTGATCCTTTTCAATGTGGCGCTGATATTCCTTTGTTGTTGTTGCGCCGATCACACGAAGCTCGCCGCGGGCGAGGGCTGGTTTGAGGAGGTTGCTCGCGTCCATTGGCGATTCGTCGCCTTTGCCGGCGCCAACAAGCATGTGGAGCTCGTCGATGAACAGAATGTACTTTCCATCGGATTGTGATACTTCGCGCATCACCGCTTTTAACCGCTCTTCAAATTCACCGCGAAATTTTGTTCCCGCGATGAGTGATCCTAAATCGAGCGACACGACTTCTTTGTTTTTGAGTGTTTCTGGAACGTCGCCGGCAACAATGCGGCTTGCGAGTCCTTCCACGATTGCCGTCTTGCCAACTCCAGCCTCACCGATGAGAACAGGATTATTTTTTGTACGACGAGAAAGAACTTGCATGACGCGACGAATTTCCTCGTCACGACCAATAACAGGATCGAGCTTTCCATGCCGAGCGCGTTCAGTGAGATTCATGCTGTACTTCTCGATGGCTTGATATTTTGTTTCCGGATCCTGGGAATCGACGCGCTGGCTTCCACGGAGTTCTTTGAGCGCTGCAAGAATTGCTTCTTCAGTAACGGCGTGTTCGGCCAGCATTGCGGCGATGGGCCGATCGACAAGGAGGCCGAGGAGAAGATGCTCGGTGGAAATATATTCGTCGCCAAATTGTTTTGATCGCTTCGCAGCATTTTCGAGGACGTGGGCAAGGGAAGGGGTGAGAATGATCTGGCCGACACCGCCGCGTTCCCCTGGGCCGTGTTTTGGCAATGCATCGCACATCCGATCGACGTCGCCTAACAGCGCCGGAAGGCTCGTGGCCATTTTCTGAAAGATGGTAACAACAAAGCCGCCTTCCTGGCGGGTGAGTGCTGCAAGAAGGTGAATTGGTTCCACGCCGTGTTGGCCATTTTCTTCTGAAAACGCCTGGGCGTTTTGGATGGCCTCTTGGGATTTACTGGTGAAATTGTTTGGGATCATATGGGTATATGAAAGAGGAAAAAGAGGGGAACTGAAGTGATCTTGGAGAGGGTTGGGAGGGGGCGATGATGAGTGAAACGCGAGATTTTCAGGATTTGGGTGTGTGTTTTTGCCCGTTGCGAGTGTAAAGACCTCTTTACATACCTTTCTTCTGTTTCATTGGGATTTTCGATCGGAAATGTGTAAAGACCTCTTTACACTCGTGAATCAGAAAATCGAGTACGCCAGGCCGCCGATACTATCCACCGCGCGTTCCGTTCCCGTTCATCCAAGGGTATTTTCCTTCTTGAATCTTGCTGATACGCTGATAATTAGCACTCTCAAGTATAGAGTGCTAAAAGCCGGATTGTCAACGAGAATCTTATTCACAGGCGGCAGGAACTGTGCTAATCTTCGCGTATTATGATTCGATTTCGAACTGCGTTTCTCGGTATTGCTGCGGTTATTGTTGTTCACATTCTTGCGATTGGCATGGGGTGGTATGGCGGCGTGAGTTGGTTTGATGTACCGATGCATTTTTTTGGCGGATACGTTATGGCGCTTCTCGGGCTTGCTGTTTGGGGGTGGATTCTCTTGCATGTAGAAATTCGAACCAAAACGCTTGCGTTTTCACCGTATGCGCGATTAATTCTTGAAGGAGTCTTTGTCGTCGGCTTTGCGCTGTTGGTTGGTGTGGCGTGGGAGTGGTACGAATTTCTGTTTGATCAATTTGCGACGTCGTTCGTGCAGAAGTTTGGCGTGGCGCAAATGGGCCTTCCTGACACAATGGATGATTTGCTCAACGACACAATTGGCGCACTCACTGCTTGGGGATTCTGGCGAAACAAGGCATAAACTATGCGTTCGATTTCAATCCTCGGTGTTCGTTTAGATGACCTCACATCAGACGAGCTTCATGCTCGTCTTTTGGAACTGCTCAATGGATCGGTGCCCAGTCTTGTGGTAACACCGAATCCTGAATTCCTTCTTGCTGCGCGAACGAACGGTGCTTATTGTGATGTGCTGAATTCGAGTGTGCTGTCTGTTCCTGATGGGGTAGCGCTTATATTTGCTGCCGCAGCGATTGACGGCACGCATACCCTTCATCGTCATACAGGAATTGATGTTCTCCCGGAACTCGCAGTCATGTGCCGAGACAGGGGAGTGATATTGGTTTTACTCGGAGCTACGAATCGTATTTTGGCTCAAACAAAGGTGCGTTTTACGACACTAGCAGAAGAAATATCGATCATCACAGTGAATCCTGGTTTCATTCATGCAGAGGATCCAAAGCTTGCCCAACATCTTATTGAAGATTTGTGCCTTGTTGGACCGTGTGTTGTTGCTGTTGCGCTTGGCCAAGGGAGTGGACGATCACAAGGAAAACAGGAATTCGTCGCGGCGCAGATTGTTGCCAGTGTGCCGAATGCGAGAATAGTGATTGGCGTCGGTGGTGCGTTTGACGTGCTTTCTGGAGTGGTTCGACGTGCGCCAATGATATTTCAGCGTTTCGGATTTGAATGGTTGTGGCGACTATACGTTGAGCCATGGCGTTTTCGGCGCATTTTCCGTGCAACAATTCTCTTTCCAATCATCGTTGCGTACGGTACAGTACGGTCAGGAACGTTCGGCAGAGCTTTGGTGAGCGTCGCCGCTGAACTTCGGTCTCATTTCTTCTCGCGATCATAATTTTATGGCTGTTGTTCGTACTCGTCTCGCGCCGTCTCCCACCGGGAAAATGCACATTGGAACGCTTCGCACCGCGCTCTTTGATTATTTTTTAGCGAAGCAGAACGGTGGGAAATTCATCATCCGCATTGAAGACACAGATCAAGGGCGATCCGTCCCTGGTGCGGTTGAGAATCTTTTGGAGATGTTTGAGGCGGTGAATATTTCACACGACGAAGGCCCGTTTCTGAACGACGACGGAACGATGGCTGAGAAGGGTGATTTTGGCCCGTACGTTCAATCCGATCGTTTGGATATTTACAAAACGCACGCCGACGAGTTGGTCGCAAAAGGCTTTGCGTATCCGTGTTTTTGTTCGGCTGATCGATTAGAGGAAATGCGAAAAGCACAGGTCGCGGTGAAACAGACCACGAAGTACGACCGGAAGTGTTTGTCGCTTACTGCCGCCGAGGCTCGGGAGCGAATTGATGCCGGTGAGCCGCACGTGATTCGCATTAAAATTCCAGAGGGCAAAACAGAGTTCGACGATGCGATTCGCGGCCATGTGGTGTTTGATCATCGTGAAGTGGACGACTGCATTATCATGAAGACTGATGGATTCCCAACGTACTATCTTGCCGCAGCTGTCGATGATCATCTCATGCAGATTTCACACATTCTTCGTGGTGAGGAATGGGTGTCGTCCACGCCAAAATCGATTATCTTGTTCAAGATGTTCGGGTGGGATGTTCCGATTTTTGCGCATCTTCCGTTGTTGCTTGGCCCAGATAAGAAAAAGCTCTCAAAGCGTACGGGCGACACTGCGGTAGAGGAATACTTTAAGCACGGATACCTCGCAGAGGCGTTAGTGAACTTTGTTGGAACGCTTGGATTTAACCCGTCTGGTGATCGAGAGATCTTTACGATCGATGAGCTTGTCGAATCATTTGATTTGCACAAGGTTAATTCCGGTGGTGCGATTTTGAACATGGAAAAGCTCGATTGGATGAACAAGCAATACCTGATGGCGCTCTCGATGGAAGACGTGACATTGCGCGCGACGCCATTCGTCAGCGTGGAAATAACCGATCTCGTTGAACGGGCCTTGTTCATTGAGCGATCGCGCGTCTCTCGTCTCACAGAGTTCAACGATGCGTTGAAGCCGTACGTGGAACTTCAGACATACGATCCTGCGATTCTTGTTTGGAAAAAGGCAGACGCCGCAGATTCGTGCGCTCAGCTTGAGCGAATGTTTGCGTTGATTCAGACGTTTGATGATGCGACGTTCAACGCGGTCGATCTCCTCGAATCCGCGGTAAAGGAGTATATTACTCGTGAAGGCCTGCAAAATGGGAATGTGCTTTGGCCACTGCGCGTTGCGCTTTCTGGTCAGGAGAAGTCTGCGACACCATTCGAGACGTTATGGGTTCTTGGCAAAGAAACGTCGCTTGATCGGCTTCGCTATGCCATTACGGCACTGAAGACATAACACCAATCCTATGGGGGGAAGGGGAGTGCGGATTATTGGTGCGGGGTTGCTCATTCTTGGAGCGGCGTTTTGTGTTCGATCAACCGTCTTCGCTGCTTCAACCGACGATCTCAGTCAATTGCAACAATCCATTGCAGAGAAAAAAGCATCCATCGACGCGTTAAATACGCAGCTGGATTCGTATCGGAGAAAAATTACCGACTTAGCGGGGAAGAGCGCGTCGCTTCAGAACGATATCGCGCTTCTCGAAAATGAAACTGCGATGGCGGAGCTCGACCTTGCGTCTACGCAAAACTCCATTGATCAAGAAACCCTTGAATTGCGAATCATCGACGGTCAAATCAAGGATACGGAAACCGAACTTACGCAACGCCGTTCCATGCTTGCGGGTTTATTGTTCGCTTTGAATAAGAACGACAGCCAGGGCGTGTTAGAAATGGTGCTGAGCTCTGGAAATATTTCCGACGTGTTCGACGCCGCGCAGCAGCTTGAAAGTGTCAATGACGACATGAAGTCTGCGCTGGAGGCAACAAAGCTTACTCGAGCAACGCTTGCGGACCGTCAGTCTTCGCACGAGCAGAAGGTCAGCGATCTTGCTGCATCGGCAGAACTTTTGAAAAAGAAAGCCGATGATCTTGAGTTGCACAAGAACGCAAAGCTTGTTATTGCGTCGGCAACACAAGACTCGGAGAATCAGTACCGCACGTTGATGAGCGAGCTTCGTGCAGAGCAGCAGTCCATTACAAATGAGGTTTTGAGCCTTCAGGGAACTTTGCAAGACAAGTTGAATGCTCACGATTCCGACTCTACCGGTGAGACGACTTTTACGTGGCCAATCCATGGAATCATCACAACATTATTTCACGACCCTTCTTATCCCTTCACGAGCCTTGTAGGGCAGCACTCCGGTTTAGATATCGCCGTTCCACAAGGAACCGCCATTGAAGCGGCTGCACCAGGATACATTGGGCGCGTTTATAAAGGTCAACAATACGGATATTATGTTTTGCTGATTCACGCAAACGGTTTTGCAACGTTGTACGCGCACATGTCGCGTATTGATGTCGAGCAAGATCAATACGTTGCCCGTGGTCAAGTGATCGGTCTTTCTGGCGGACGGCCAGGAACGGTTGGTGCAGGATTCTCTACGGGCCCACACGTGCACTTCGAAGTTCGTTTAAATGGTATTCCAGTAAATCCATTACCGTATCTTCCAGCTGAATAGTTACGTTGGGATCGTTGCCTTAGTTGATCGAGCTCCTAACACGCTGCGCTCTGTTAACCGTTTTTAAAATAGAGGTACTCGACTAGGTCCATTTTAACCCAGGGCGTTTAAATGCGTCGTCTGTTTTGGGGAAAACGTAGAGTGAGCGACGAGGGACACTTTGCGTAGCGAGAACGTCCATATGCATCCGCAGTTGAGCGAATGGTTGAAGCGTAGCGTATCGGTGGTAGCGGATCAGGTCGTTTCGGGTCGCTACAGGGCAAGGGACAATGATATGTGTGTCATAGAAGAATGCAGGTATAGGAGGCGGCTCTTCATTATCATTAAAGGGCTTTTAGGCCTGGTGTGTCGTAAATGATATATTGTACGACACCTCTGAATACTCCTGAACATTGCTGAAATAAAAGAATAGGACATTGCTGCCCTACTCTTTTGTGAACGGAGACCTCGTTCGGCTGTTATCCGTGGCCGCAGTTTTTTCCGACGACGATTTGATTTGTGTCCAAGTATATTTCCATACTTCGTCCATCGGACAGATCGTATATTAATCCTTCGTGAATCTTTGCTTCAAGATCGCCTTGTCCGAATCGGTACTCATCGGGACTGTTTTTAACGACATTGCGACTGGGTTGTCCTAATACGTGTTCAATTTCGTTGATTGTCATCCCGTTGGTAATGAACTCTGAGGAGTCGCAGGTGAGCCGGTTGCTCATAGCGAAGCGGTAGAACAATGCCCCACCAACAAGGACGAGTATCAATCCCCCAGTGAGTATGAGAGTTTGTTTTTTCTGCATACATTTATTTCTTTTGGAGCTCGGCGAGATCTTTTAAGACTTCTTCTACGTGGCCGCTTACCTTCACTTCGTCGTAGCGTTTCGCTATATCCCCCGCCGGGCTAATGATGAGTGTAGTGCGGACGATGCCGTCGTACTCGCGTCCCATGAATTTCTTTTTTTGCCATACGCCGTATGCGTCACACACTACATGATCAGTGTCTGCGAGTAATGGAAATGTGAGCGATTCCTTTGCGACGAACTTCGCGTGTCGCTTTTCGTCATCGGCCGAGATTCCGAATACAGCGGCGTCTGCCGCTGCAAGGCGATTTACGTTGTCGCGAAAATCACACGCTTCCTGAGTGCATCCAGGCGTCATGTCTTTTGGGTAGAAATACAGCACTACCCACTTCCCAGCGTAACTCTTGAGTTCGTGTGACTTTCCAGTTTGATCGTTGAGTGTGAAGTTTTTTGCTTTCATATGTGTTTACCAATTTTTAGGAAAGTCTGACAGATAATACGTTTCAAAGACACCAAAATTCCAGCGCGGCTGCATTCGCTCTCCGTCCTCAGCGCGAGGAAGAGTTGGTGTTCCCCACCACGATGGCATATCCACGAGCTGTGACTTTCCTGGTGCTACGTTAAGGTGTATGCCAGGAGATGTCCCACCGATAAGGTATTCGTTCACGGCACTATCGGTGTCATTAATAAACAGCTGTGCCGGTGATAGCGTCTCTAGATATACGAGCACGGCGATGCAAGGAAGCACGATCGTTAACGCAATGCCGAAGAGGATGCGTATCATACGCTTTGAGCGTCGCGTGTCGTTTGAGGTGATTTTGATCATACCTGTGGACGTTGTATTAGCTTGAGGATTTGTTTCCTTTGATGGATCGGTACGGTGATCCAGCCTTCTCCACGACCAAGAATCGAGGAGAAGAGCGGAGAGAGGCTCTCCGAAAGCCAATCAGCGTCATCGGAGAACAGTAGCGAGGTCCTCGATGACATATCGGCGATGTTGATCAGACGATGCGCGCGGCCGAATTCAGACCAATACGCCGGAATCTCCGTTCTGTGCATTTCGAGAAATGTCTTTGGATCCTCGGTGATTTCGAGCTGTGAGAAGACGAGGAGACTGGCTCCGAAGAGATGTTCGATCTTCTTCGTGTCATTACGTAGCGCGTCATTGAAGTTCTCGGCCATCCCTTCTGTACATTCGCGGAAATACTGATCTTCCCATCCGCCGGGCATCGATCGGTGCGCTTTAAGCTCGGCGAATGCGCTGCGATCGCGATCGTTTGTTTCGGTCGAGGTGAAATTCAGGGTGTTTTGCAGGATTGCGATTGAGAGGAGGTTGGCCGATTCTGCCGAGATCGAATCGGGGAATCCTCGTTTTACGAATTCTTCCCAAATGAGCGTTGCTGCGGCCCCAAGACGTTCGATGTGTGATCGGTCGCCAAGTTTTTCTTTCCAGTAGTCCTCAAAACCGTAGTGGTGGTCGTAGAGCTCGTCAATTTGCTCCTCACTTCCCTTGCCGAATGCGAAATGTTCGGGATCGGAGAGATCGACGTAAACAACTCGATCGTCATCCTTCAGCTGGTAATCGATCACGAAGTCGGTGCTTTGGTTCTTTGCGAGATCGGTTACAGAATGATTGAGAGGGCCGGGAAAAACAACGAGTGATTCTTTTCCTTCTTTTGCAAGTAATTCCCGATATGCTAAAGCAGACGCAAAGGCGTCGATGTCATTAAATGCTTTTCCTGCCGAGATGATGATCATAAAAGTAAAAGGTAAAGACCTGACCCCACTATTTCACATACACATACGCTCCAAAACGGAGGTCGACGTATTCGGATGGGGTGGAGAATCCTGGTGTGTTTACGATAGCGGCGAGGGTGGCAATTTGGGTATCAACGGGGTGATTGAGATCGAAGAAAAGATCGTAGGACTGATCGGTATTCACGCGAGTGAAGAGCGCTGTTGCGCCGTCGAAGGTGAACGTCACGACGGCAGTTCCCCGCTGTTTGAGTAAGGCAACGATATCGAGAACGTGCGAAATGCTCTCTACGGAAAGTGATGTTGCAGGATCATTTTGCGTATCGAGAATAATGGGCATGTCGGCTTGGAGCGGAACAGGAGTCTCCCCTTCTGCCACAAAAGCGGAACCGATACGAATATCGATCGCGTGTGATTCTTCAGCTGTTGCGTCGCGTACATATGCGCCATCGAGCCCGAGGAAGATCGTTTTTTCTTTGGTCCGCAACACCACGGTCGTAATTTTCTCTTTCACGGTCGCTTCAAGTACGGTGCCGTTGCGCGTAACGCTGACGCTATCAAGCGGAAATGTCTGCATGAGTCGAGCCTCAATAGCCGATGTCTTGATGAGATACACGTTTTTTCGGTCAACGAGTGGATACCCATGATTCGTTACGATGTCTTGAATGGCGTTGTGAATATCATCGGGATTGAGAACCGTTGTTCCCGAAACGGTAATTTCCGTTAGGTGAAACATCGGGATGTAGGTGATTCCAACGGCAGCAGTAATACCTGCGGCCATGATAAGCGCTCCGGCGCCGATCATGAGCCAGCGTTTTGGAGGCGCTTTAAAAAAGAACGGATTTTTCCGTACGCCATCAATATATTCTTTTGCATGACGGATACGAAGGAAATCGCGTTGCTTTTTCAACATATCTCTAGACGATGATTCTCGGCAAAAGCGGATTGATCCGCGTGACGACTTCGTAATGACTGGTAGCGATGATTGCGGCAATATCTTCGGCGGTGATTGCGTTCATGCCATCGCGACCGAGGAGCGTTGCGACATCGTCAACGGCGACCGATGGCACCGCAGACACGTCCACCATGATCATGTTCATACATACAATACCAAGAACCGGGCATCGTCGACCGCGAATGAGCACTTCCCCCTTGTTTGAGAGGCCGCGATCGTATCCATCGTAGTAGCCCACTGGGAGCACGGCGATGCGGAGTGGACGATTGGCAGTGTAGGTGCATCCGTAGCTTACTGTGGCTCCTGGTGGGATATCCTTGATTTGTGCGATTCGTGTTTTCCAACTTAATACCGGATGAAGCTCGATATTTTGTCGTCCAAGAACCACCTGTCGCTTTTGTGTTTTACTGGACCACAGCCCGTAGAGCGCAATGCCGATTCGTGACATTGTTCCTTGTGTTTCACGGTCGACCATCGCCGCGGCAGAACACGCAATATGCTCGTATCGAGGCGTATATCCAGCGTCACGAATCGATTGCACGGCGGCAGCGAAATGTTTCATCTGGTACGCGTTCATTGGATCCGTCGGCTCTTCTGCGCAAGCAAAGTGCGTGCCGACACCTTCAACGAGGATCGAGTCTCCTGCTGCATGAATTGCGTCGAGAAGTGAAACGAGACCGCGTGGATTCACGCCTTGCCGATGGAGGCCCGTTTCGATTTTGATGGAAACGCGTGCTGGCCTGTGGCGATGGAGGGCATGTTTGGTGATTTCGACAATCGTTTCCGGGTTGTACACGGTTTGAATTGCATCAATCGCAACGACGTCGTTAAGACGCTCTGAGACGGTAAAGCCGAGAATGAAGATTGTTGCTTTTGGTAAGAGTTCTCGAAGTCCAACCGCTTCATCGATACTATCAACAGCAAAGGTGTCGATGCCGCATTCTGTAGCGATCGTTGCCGCTTCGCGCATTCCGCAGCCGTAGGCGTTTGCCTTAATGACGGCGCAGAATGTCGATTCTGGTTTCATGAATGTCCGAAGCGCGGCGATGTTTTGCTCCATCGCCGCGTGAGAAACTTCAATCCAGGTCTTTGCTCCGCGCAACGACATGCTATTTCACGGTAATACGCTCTTTGCCGTTCATGAATGGTCGGAGCACTTCTGGAATAGTCACGCTCCCGTCGGCATTTTGGAAGTTCTCGAGAATTGCAGCGATTGGACGTCCAGAGAATGCAGTACCATTCACCGTATGTACAACCTCTGTACCCTCTTCTGTTCGGTATCGTGTATTTAAACGACGACCCTGGAAATCGGTACAATTACTTGTTGACGTCACTTCGCGATACCGATTTTGCGCTGGGAACCAAACCTCCGTATCCCATTTCTTTGCAGCTGGAAGACCAAGATCGCCGGTACAGATGTTGAGGACGTGGTATGGCAGTCCAAGCGCACTAAGAAGCTCTTCCTCAATTGCGAGGATCGCTTCGTGTTCAGCAACAGAATCCTCTGCTTTGCAGAAGCCAAACATTTCCACCTTTGTAAATTGATGAACCCGAATCACGCCTTTTGTATCTTTTCCGGCGCTTCCAGACTCTCGGCGATAGCATGGCGAAACACCGACGTAGCGCAGCGGAAGCTTTGCGGCATCGAGTATTTCGTCCATGTGCATTGGGCCAATGGCTTGTTCCGACGTGCCGATGAGATACAGATCGTCCTTTTGCAGATAGTAAATCTCGTCTTGTCCGCCGTGTTCAAGGTAGCCCATCGCTGCCATTGATCGGGAATTTACGAGGTGTGGGACGGTGACGGGAACGAAGCCGTGCTTCATCGCGATACGCAATCCAAAATCAACCAGAGCAAGTTCGAGCATCGCACCATCGCCAACGTAATAGACGAATCGAGCGCCGCTGACTTTTGCTGCACGCTTCATGTCGATGATGCCAAGATTCTCACCGATGGTCTGATGATCTTTCGGTTCGAAATCGAACTTCGGAACTTCGCCGACGGTGCGCAAGACCGTATTTTCTTCGTCTGATGCGCCAACGATAACGTCGTCGAGCGCTGGGTTTGGAATGCGAAGCAGAAGTTCCTGGAGTTCTGAATTGATCGTTGCAAATTCCGCATCCATCCCGCCTGAAGCTTGGTCGACTGCGCGCATCGCTTCGATGAGTGCCTTCCGTTCATCGGGATTCGCTTTTGCAATGGCGTCCGATGCGGCGTTCTTCTTTGCTTTCGTGGCTTCAATTTCGCCGAGCAATGATCGTGCGGAGCGATCGAGCTCGAGGATACGATCAGTGTTGACGGTTACGCCTTTTGCCTGTGCGGCATCGCGAATCTTTTCTGGATGCTCGCGAAGCATTTTCATGTCAATCATACTGGGTGGATGAGTGATGATTTATATCGATCGGGTTTGTATGGTGAAAGCGTGATGATCGGAGTAGAGAGTCCATCGTTCTCCAGATATGACGCGAGATCGTTCGCGAGATCGGTTTGGTCGTATCCAACAAAGATGACGTCGGGTTTTTTTTCGTCGATTGCGCTGTACATGCCAAGCGATTCATCGCCGCGGACGACGTCGTCCACGAGTTTCGATTCCCATAGTGCCTTCGCGCGCTCCTTCCATGAGAAACGAGCCTTCTTTCCTTTGAGCTCGGTAATGACGTTGTCTGGTGGCAACGCGACAATAATACGATCTGCGTGTTCACGCGCTTCCTTTAACATTGCACGATGCCCGTCGTGCAAACCGTCAAATGCGCCAAAAAGCAATCCGGTTTTCATAGTCACGATTCATCCGTTGCCCCACCGTGTTCATTGCGTGGTTTGAGCGTCGGGAATGCAATAACCTCCTTCAAATTTGGCGCACCGGTGAGGAATGCAATCAGGCGGTCGATGCCGATTCCTACGCCACTTGTTGGAGGCATGCCGTGCTCCAGAGCAGAGAGGAAACCTTCGTCCATGAATTGCGCCTCCTCGCTTCCCTGTTCACGTAATGCTTCTTGCGCTTCAAATCGCGATCGCTGATCGATCGGGTTATTCAATTCGTAGTAATACAGATTGACGATTTCTGCTCCGAGAATCACTAACTGTGCGCAGGCGCTCTTTGTAGCATCTTCTGGATTTTGGCGAGCGAGCGGCTTGAGTTCGACAGGATAGTCGAACACCCATGTTGGTGTACTGATTGCTGCACGACCTGTTTTTTTGTACAGCGCGTCGAGGTATTCGCCAAAACCAAGACAGCCATTGAAATCGACTGGTAATTTTTTTGCGCGTGCCGCAGCTTCAACATCGGCACCAGTCTTGAGAGTATCGATATCGATTCCGCAGGCGTTGAGGATTGAATCGCGGAAGGTGATACGCGGGAACGATGTACCAAAATCAACCGCAACACCTTCAATCGTCGCGACGGTCGATCCCGTTGCTCCTTCGAGCGAACGACGAAGAATTTCCTCGTTGAAGGTGATGAATTCTTCCTTTTTCCCGTACGCACAATATAATTCAAGCATTGTAAACTCTGGGTTGTGAGAGTAGTCAATCCCTTCGTTTCGAAAACATCGACCGATTTCGTAAACCTTTTCCATGCCGCCGACCACCAAGCGTTTCAAATACAATTCTGGCGCGATGCGAAGATAGAAATCTGCATCGAGCGCATTGTGATGCGTGATGAACGGGCGAGCACTTGCACCTCCTGGAATCAGTTGCAATATCGGAGTTTCTACCTCGAGGTATCCAGAATCGTCTAAGAATCGTCGCATTGCAGCGATAAATTTTGAACGCATGGTGAGACGAGCAAGAACCTCGGGATTGGAGATGAGATCGAGCTCACGATGACGATAGCGAATTTCTACGTCTTGCAGGCCATTCCATTTTTCAGGAAGCGGCTGAAGCGCTTTTGCAACGATCGTTACCGATTCTGCGAGAACAGACTTCTCCCCTGTTTTGGTGAGGTACGCAGCACCGGGAACTTCGATAATGTCGCCAACGTCGAGATGATCGACGAGAAATGTATATTGATCACCAAGATCTTCCTTACGTAATACAGCTTGCATGTTGCCGGAGCCGTCGAGAATACGGAGGAATGAAAGTGCGCCGATGTGGCGCATGGCAATGATGCGACCGGAGATGGTTAAAACGGTTAAGTCGGTTAAGCGGTTATCGAAGTCGGTGAGGACCTCGGCGACGGTGTGTGTACGGTTGCTTCCGGCTGGATACGCGTCGATGCCAAGCGATTCGATGGAGGTAAGCCGTTCTCGTCGTGCTGCTTCTTCGTTCGCCATATGGTGGTGTTATTTCACTTCTGCGATTTTGTACTCAATGGTCCCGGATGGAACTTCGGCATGAACGGTGTCGCCAACTTTCTTTCCCATGAATGCGCTTCCGAGCGGCGAGACATTGCTGATCTTTCCCGCTATTGGATCCGCTTCGTTCTCTCCAACGATTTCGTACGTTTTCTTTCCGCCGTTGATATCTACGATGAATGTCGATCCCAGACCGATCGAGCCGCCGACCTTCTCTTCGACGACTACCGCGTTTACGATCATTTCTTGAATATCAACAATGCGCATTTCATTTTGTGCCTGCTGTTCTTTGGCTTCGTGGTATGCAAAGTTTTCGCTCAAATCCCCCATCTCCTTGGCGTCGCTGATTTTTTGGGCGATTTCTGGACGCAAAATCTTGATGCGGTTTACGAGTTCGTCTTTAATGCCCTGGAGGCCAGAAGCGGAGATGTAGGTGTTGGTGTCCATAAAACGGAGATCTTACCTGGAAAAACAATTCCGCCGAATTCGGCGGTGTCTAAAACGAGTATCCCACGGGAGGAAATGAGGGTCAAGACACAGGATACTACCTTCCTCGATTGTTGAAATACCACGTAAAGATGTCGTTGGCGATTGGGGTGGAGTAGTAGCCGCCACCGCCTTCTTCAATAATGACGGTTACTGCGATGGTTGGGTCGTCGAACGGTCCAAAACCAGTAAACCAGGTGTGCTCATCTCGGCCTGTCGCCCACTGTGCCGTACCTGTTTTCCCCGCAACGGCTTCTGGGAGATTTTGGAGGAGTGGGGAGCTTCCGTGGAGAACGGTTTCCCGCATGGCGTCTTTGATGACATTGTTCACGTCGTCTGGCACGATTTTTACCCCTTCCGGTGTGACGTCCTTCAGAAGATGCGGGGTCATCAGTGTTCCGCCGTTCGCGAACGTGGCGGTAGATCGGTTCATCTGAAGCGGTGTGACGAGAAAATCTCCTTGGCCAATAGACACGTTGTACGTATCGCCGATGTACCACGGCTCGCCCTTCGTCGCCTCTTTCCAGTTTTTCGATGGCAAGAATCCGTCAGCTTCGTTTGGAAGGTCAATCCCGGTTGTGGAACCAAAACCAAACAGCGTAGCGTATTGCATGAGTCGTTCGAGCCCAAGGCCTTCAAATGCATCTGTTCCACCGCCGATCGTGTAGAAAAATGTATTCACCGAATCTGCAATGGCGTGATACACGTTCGTGAGGCCGTGCCCACCCTTTCTCCAGTCTGGGAAGAATCGCGATCCTAGCCACAATCCACCCGTTGAGAGAAATGTTGTTTGCGGCGTGATGATGTGTTCCATGAGCGCCGCAGCGGCGTACACTGGCTTCATGGTTGATCCAGATGGATACTCGCCCTGGGTTGCTCGCGGGAATAGCGGTGCGTTTGGATCGTTGAGCAGTGCAGAGTATTCGTTTTGGGTAATGCCACGAGCAAAAAGGTTCGCATCGTACGACGGATACGACACGAGTGAAAGCACTTCCCCGTTCTTTGGGTTCGAGACGACGACTGCAGCTTTTTTGACTGGGGCAGTCGCGAGACGCTCTGTAAGAATATATTCAATTGCCGCGGTGAGTCGGGCGTCGATTGACAGGGTAAGATTTTCTCCGTCAACGCTATCGGTTTTCTCCAGTGTTCGCAGCGTCTTTCCCTGCGCATTCACTTCAGTGACCTCAACGCCTGGTGTGCCACGAAGATCGTCCTCGTGTGCTTTTTCCAGTCCTTGCTTCCCGATACTGTCGAACCGTCTATAGCCCAAGGACTTTACTGAGTCGTACGTCGCGTCGTCGATCGTCCCGGTAAAGCCGAGCACGTGGGAAAGTGTTGGAATTGCATCTGTAAGATACGTGCGTGTTGAGGCAAGCTCGACGG
>JBBTSM010000002.1:0-144444 GCA_038064675.1 Patescibacteria group bacterium
AAGTCGTAACAAGGCATCCGTAGCGGAAGCTGTGGATGGATCACCTCCTTTCAATGGAAACATTGATTGGTCGATGCATTTCGCAAGAAATGTAGGACGTTGTAATCACAAAGTTGTGCATTATCTGGTGCCGGTTGTTCGAAAACAGAAACGCCGACGAGGCGTTTTTGTGTTTTGACGACGAGCATTATCGATTCGTATTCTATTTTGCGAATTTTTCGCGGCATTTCTTCGCGCGTTCGATGCAGATCATCGGAGAGAGAGCGAGATCGTCGCACTAGCGAATCGTGGAGAAGATGATATTGCCGAGTTCGCGCTCGAGACCGTTTTGCGTCAATATCGCGCGATCTTTATCCGAATTTCTCGCGATGCGAGTGATGTCATCGAGTCTAGCATTCATGCGTACGACGATTTCCTGGTGCGTTATTCGTTGTTCGCTCTAAATGTCCCGAATAGTCTTTCGAAACATTTCGATGTCCATATTAAAAAGTATAACAAAAAATCCGTCGTGAGACGGACTTTTTGTGGTGCCTGGGGTCAGAATCGAACTGACGACACAGGGTTCTTCAGACCCTTGCTCTACCACTGAGCTACCCAGGCCAGTAGAAAACCGTTTAAAAACAGTTTTCTATGGTGGGTGTGGATGGATTCGAACCATCGACCTCTTCCTTATCAGAGAAGCGCTCTAACCAACTGAGCTACACACCCGAAATGTAGTGGAAAAGCGAAAGAAGTATATGTCGTTTCTTATGGGTTGGTCAAGATAACCGGCTTTACACATCCACATTCTCGCAGTATCCTTCCACCCGTTAGTTTCTGAATCGCTCAAAGCGAGTATCGGGCTATAGCGCAGTTGGTAGCGCGCCTGGTTTGGGACCAGGAGGTCGAGGGTTCGAGCCCCTCTGGCCCGACCAAAAGAGAATCCGTAAGGGTTCTTTTTTTGTTTCTTGGGGATGATAGAATCTTTGTATATGTCTGATCGAATTCGTTGCGCTTGGGCTCCGGCTGGTGACGAGCTATACGCGAAGTATCACGACGAAGAGTGGGGCGTGCCCGTGCATGACGATCGGGTGATGTTTGAGTTTCTTGTGCTTGAAAGCGCGCAGGCGGGATTGAGCTGGAAAACGGTTTTGAACAAGCGAGAGAACTATCGGCGCTTGTTTGTGGACTTCGATCCTGTAGCGATTGCGAAGTTCGATGATGATGACGTCGAACGCCTGCTCCTTGATTCCGGCATTATTCGAAATCGAGCAAAGGTAGAAGCGACGATACAAAATGCGAAGGCGTTCTTGAAAGTTCAAAATGAATTTGAATCGTTCGCTAAATATCTTTGGGGATTTGTGAACGGGGAAGTGATCGATGGGAAACGGAAGACGATTAAAGATTTGCCGTCACGATCGGAAGTATCGGATGTGCTCGCAAAAGATTTAAAGAAGCGCGGTTTTTCGTTTTTAGGATCAACGGTGTGCTACGCGCATCTTCAGGCGACTGGCCTGATCAACGATCACGTTGAGGATTGCTTTCGATATCGCGAATGTTCACGGCTTTCGTAAACGTGAAGAGGACGGGCGCGCGTGGCCCGTCCCCCGTGTCGTCGTATTACTGCCCGGCCTCGAGGATCGCAACCGCGCCTTCGTGAGCGAGGGACATCATGTCGCACCGGTCCGCGACCATGGGATGACAGCCCTTGCCCTGTTCGTGGTGCCTCTGGGCTTCGCGTTTGTGATACGCGATGGCCTCTTCGCGGCCGAGTGCTGCGAGGCTGTTTGCGGCGAGCGTTGCTGCATGAAGATTGCTTTGGCACATCTGATGTTCTCCTAGCGCTTGTCGTCAGGGTCGTAGGGTTTGTAGACGGGAGTTTCCAATGTCTTTCCTCCGGGTGTGATGGGAACCCGCTGGGGCGCTTCGGTGGAAGAAGCGCCCAAGGGGGCGGGCGAGCTCGAAGAACTCCCCCGTTCGTCGTCGTGGGTCGTTTTGGGCTAGAAGAGATCGGAGTTGCCTCCGCCGTAACCGAAGTCTGGATCGCGTCTGTCGTCCGGAGACGAGTCGCGTCGTGTGTTGCGTTGCATGTTGCCCAGATCATCCGTGGTTCGCGACGACCGCGCGGTATTGCCGAGTTCGTCGAGATGATCGATGGAGTCGGGGTGTGCGTCGTCGGTCGTGAAGACGGAGATTTGAGCGTGAGTGGCGTGTTCTGAAGTGGTGTGTCGCGAAGGTTCGTGCATCGAGGGATGCCTCCGGTGGGTGTATTTCCGATTTCTGCCGATAGAAGCCGGCTAGAGTGCTCCTTCCACCGAAGGGCTCGAGACGATTTCCATCAAAGTTATTGTGAAAATGTGGAGAGATTTCTGCGCCACGAGCGCGAAATCGTACAAATGGTGTTGGTCATAAATATCTGGAGAAAAAGAAACGACCTGTCGTTTGGACAGATCGTTCCATGGAACCGGTAAGGATTTACGCGGATTTATTTCCAATGAAACGATCGGTGGCTAAGAAGATGACGGACGTACGAAATACAAATTCCCCAGCTGTTGCCGGTGGTGCACGTCGTCGTATTCACGATGTTGGACTCGGATCGATTCATAGAAGTGATGTATCAAACATACCACAGCTTTTTGCTCCGTCAAATTTGTACGCAGAATGTTGTGTGGATAGATGAAAAATATTCATCGTGATTTGCGTAGAGTTCCACGAATGGTTTACATTGAATTTTGTATGCCAAATATTTCTGCTGAGCAACTCAAGAATTTCATTGCATCGCGATGGGATGAAAGTATTTTTTCAACGATGCAGGAGTACATCCGTATCCCGAATGTTTCGCCGGATTATGATCATGCTTGGCAAGCGAATGGCCACATGATGCGTGCAGCAACGCTGATTAGCGATTGGATTGATGCGCAGAATGTTTTTGGTTTGACGAAACGTATTGTTCAGAAGGAGGGCGAGACGCCACTGATTTTCATCGAGATCGCCGGAAAAACATCGGAGACCGTGTTGCTGTACGGCCATATCGACAAACAACCGCCACTCACAGGTTGGCGTGACGGACTAGATCCGTTTGTGCCGACGCTTCAGGGCGATCGACTCTACGGCCGTGGTGCCGCAGACGACGGCTATGCGTCGTTCTGCGCGATTACCGCAATCAAGGCGTTGCAGGAACAGGGAATCGATCATCCGCGGTGTGTGATTATTCTTGAGGCATGCGAGGAAAGCGGAAGCTACAATCTTCCCGCGTACATCGAACAGCTCGCTGATGAGATCGGCACGCCGTCGTTAATTGTTTGTCTCGATTCCGGATGCGGTGATTATGAACGGATGTGGATGACGTCTTCACTTCGTGGAGTGATTGGTGGTGTGTTGCGCGTGGAGATTCTCAAGGATGGCGTACACTCGGGTGATGCGAGCGGCATTGTGCCGTCGAGTTTTCGTATTGCGCGACAAGTCTTATCGCGCATTGAAGACATCGAATCTGGCCGCGTGTTGCTTCCGGAACTTTGGACGACGATTCCGGAAGAGCGACAAAAACAGATGCAGGATTCGGCGGTGATTCTTGGAGCCGATTGGCTCGATCGATTTCCATTTGTTCCCGGTGCCGGTCCAGTGAGCACTGATGTCGCAACAGCAATTCGCGCACATACCTGGGAGCCTGCATTATCGGTAACCGGCGCAAGCGGTTTCCCACCAAGCAACCAGGCGGGGAACGTGCTCCGGCCATTCACTGAGCTCAAGCTTTCGATGCGCCTGCCACCAGGAATCGATGCGGTTGTGGCATCGGAGGCGATGAAAAAGGTTCTTGAGGCCGATGCACCATATGGCGCGAAGATTACATTCACAGTCGAGTCCCCGGCGGCCGGATGGAGCGCGCCGGCAATTGCGCCGTGGCTTGCGTCGCTTGTTGATGACGTATCGCGAACGTACTTTGGAAATGCTCCGGCAATTATGGGCGAGGGCGGATCGATCCCGTTCATGCATATGCTCGGCAAGCGTTTCCCTGAGGCGCAGTTCGTGATTACTGGGCTTCTTGGGCCAGAATCGAACGCCCACGGACCAAACGAGTTCCTACACATTCCAGCATTCAAAAAGATTACTGCGAGCATCGCGACTATTCTTGCGAATGTTCCGGTACAATCAGTGTCATGATGGCATCGCTCCCATTTGATGAAGAACTTTGCCGCTTTTCTGAAGACGGAATTCTTGCGATCGGCGTCGATGAGGTCGGTCGTGGGTGTTTGGCTGGGCCTGTTGTTGCCGGGGCGGTGATCTTTGATTGGTCGAAGGTTGATGCGATTCGAGAACTCGCCGGTCAGTTCATTATTCGCGACAGCAAAACACTGTCTCGCGAGCGCCGCCGATCAACTGCCGCGGCGATCCGAAGTGTTGCGCTCGCGGTTGGTGTTGTCGAGATCGATTCCATCGAAATCGACGAGATTAATATTCTCCAGGCGACGCTGAAGGCGATGAAAATTGCGGTCGAAGGGTTGGGGCAGCTGGGAATCGTTCTCGTCGACGGCAATCAACGCATTCCGAATCTTTCGATCGCACAGGAAACGATCATTGATGGTGATGCGAAGATTTTCTCGATCGCCGCAGCGTCGATCGTGGCGAAAGAGTATCGCGATGCGCTGATGGAGAAGTTCGATGATGAATTTCCGGGGTACGATTTCTCATCGCACAAAGGCTACGGAACCAAGGTGCATCAAGCGGCGATTCGTTCCATCGGATTGTCGCCGATTCATCGAAAAACATTCTGGCACGGGTGATGTATACTTTGAGCAATCTATGGCAACGCGACGAGGAGCAAAAACAAAACTTCCACGGATAACGATTCTTGAAATTGGCGTCGTCCTTTCGATTTTGGCGTTCCTCACGGGTTTGATCGCGATTCTTCTTGCGGGGTAATTCAGCGTTGCTGAACTCGCACTTTTTCCGTACAGTGGCGGTCTATGGACGCCCTGCGCGACGTACTCGAAACTGCCAGCCCGCATGTTCCAAAATACACTGCTCCGCTTGGCATGGGGCGTGAGGTCATTTTGCGCATTGCGTCGAGCAAGAACGAGCCGGAATGGGTGACGGATAAGCGGATGAAGGCGCTCGATTTCCTCGTTGAAAAGCCATTGCCGAGTTTCGGTCCTGCACTGGATGGGCTCGATTTGGAATCAATTTCATACTTCGTTCAACCAGATTCAAAAGAACATCGAACATGGGACGACGTGCCGGAAGAGATTCGATCAACATTTGAGAAACTCGGTATTCCAGAATCTGAACGCAACGGTTTGGCGGGCGTTGGCGCACAGTACGATTCGGAAATCGTCTACCACAGTTTGCAGAAGGATCTCGCAGATCAAGGAGTCGTGTTTTTAAATATGGACGTTGCGGTCCGCGAACATCCCGAACTCGTGCGTGAGCATTTTATGACGAGTTGTGTGCCGGTGCACGATCATTACTTTGCGGCATTGCACGCAGCAGTGTGGAGTGGCGGAACGTTCATTTACGTTCCAAAAGGTGTGAAGGTAACAATTCCACTGCAGGCGTATTTCCGAATGAATGCAGAACGCGGTGGGCAATTTGAACATACGCTCATCATCGCCGATGAGGGGAGCGAGATCCATTACATCGAAGGCTGTTCGGCGCCGAAGTACGACTCTGCTGCGCTGCACGCGGGATGCGTCGAGATTCACGTGAAGAAGAATGCGACGGTGCGATACACGTCGATTGAGAACTGGAGCAAGAACACGTTCAACCTCAATACAAAGCGCGCATTGGTTGATGAAGATGGAACAATCGTGTGGGTGAACGGAAATATGGGAAGCGGCGTGACGATGCTGTATCCGATGTCGGTCTTGCGCGGTGCGCGAGCGAAAAGCGATTTTCTCGGAGTTGCGTTTGCGGGCCCGGGGCAGAATCAAGACACGGGGCACAAGGTTGCGTTGGTTGCACCGGAAACGTCGGCGAATGTGCGATCGAAAAGTATTGCGGTTGGTGGGGGAGTTTCGACGTATCGTGGATTGGTGAAGGCAACAAAAAGCGCGATCGGTGCATCGGCGACGATCACGTGCGACACGATGATGCTCGATGGGGAATCGCGAGCGATGACGATTCCGATTATCGACGATGCCGCTCCGGATTTCTCCGTGACACACGAGGCGACGATAGGGAAGCTCGGCGACGATCAGCTCGCATATCTCGCGACGCGTGGATTGAATCCTGAAGCCTCTCGTCGAGCAATCGTAAACGGGTTCTTCGATCCGATCGTTCAGCAATTGCCGCTCGAATACGCAGTTGAATTCCTCGAATTGGTCGGATTGGAAATGGAAGGGAGTTTATGACCGGTACTACTATTTCCGTCATTGCGAGGAGCGTAATCGCGACGCGGCAATCCAGGGGTAACCTAGATTGCTTCGCTACGCTCGCAAAGACTGAGGGAAAAATATGAACAAATTCAAAGAAAAACCTCTCTCTGAATCGCCGATCGGTGCATTGCCGACCTCGGATTTCGTTTTAGATATCGACGTGTTGTCTGGAATGAGCGTCTCCCATCGAATCGACGTCGGATTGCACTCCTCGATTTCGATTGCCGCGCGAGTCCATGCCAATGCATCGCTTTCAATTTTTGTTATCGGCGATGTCGCATCCGATTGTGTGATCGATCGTGCAATCTCAGTAATCGGCGATTCCGCGTCTATTGAGCTTTCATCGTCGATCCGCACAAAAGGAAATACGCGATGCGCTATTTCCGATGATGTCGATATTGCCGCGAATGATTCGCGATGCGTTATTGACAATCGAGTGGTGGCGCACGATGCATCTCGCGCTGTTATCCGTGAGCGAGTCGTCGTTCACCAGTCGGTAAACAGTGGAAGTATTGCGACAACAATTCGAGGAATGCTCATCGGAGAATCAGCGAGCATTCGTGCGATTCCTGAACTTGATATTGCAACGAATATGGTAAGTGCCAAGCACGCGGTAAGCATCGCTCGACCAAGCGCGCTGGCATTGGCATACTGCGCATCACGGGGAATTGATCGCGAGAATGCGATGACGATGATTGCGGACGGCCTCTTATGCCCAGCAGGGTCGATGACTGATACAAAACTATGACGAACGATATTGAAAACATCCGCGCTCAATTTCCAGGCCTTCGTCGAGACGTGGCGTATTTGGATAATGCGGCAACAACGCAAATGCATCAGTCCGCGATAAATGCGATGAATGCATATATTGTCGGAGGGCGATCGAATGTTGGTCGCGGACTGTACCCGATGGCGGAGGAAACGATGAGCCAGTACAACGCTGCGCGATTGGCGGTTGCGAACTTCGTTGGAGCCGATGGTGGACGATGCGTTTTTACGAAAAGTGTCACCGAAGGACTGAATGTGATCGCGTTCGGATTGCGAGATCGATTACAGCCGGGCGACGAGATTCTTGTTTCCGTCTTTGAACATCACGCGAATCTTTTACCGTGGCGATGTATTGCAAAGGAGCGCGGCGCGATTGTGAAAACGATGCCAATGCTCGCAGATTTTACGCTCGATCTTGAACGCGCAAAAGCGATGATGAATGATCGAACGAAGATTGTTGCGGTGACGATGATGTCGAATGTTCTTGGAGCAATGTTGCCGATCGCGGAACTCGCTCGTTGTGCACACGAGGTCGGCGCAATCATTGTCGTCGACGCTGCGCAGGCTGCTGCGCATCTTCCAATTGATGTCGTTGATCTTGGCGTCGATGCTCTCGTCTTCGGATCACACAAATGTTACGGCCCAGCGGGAATCGCGGCGATGATTCTCTCGCTCGACCTCATCGATTCGATGGAACCGATGACTGTTGGCGGTGGAATGGTGGATCGTGTTACCGCCGATGGCGCAACGTGGCGACAAGGAATCGAAAAATTCGAAGGCGGCTCCCCAAACGTAGAAGGCGCGATCGGTTTTGCCGCGGCACTTGATTCGATTTCTTTCCCCGATGAGAAGCTTCGTTCTCGTCTTGTCGCCGATCTGAAATCGATCTCGGGTGTTACGGTTTTTGATCCTCCGGGTGCAGTCGGGATTGTCTCCTTCACTGTCAACGGCATGCATCCGCACGATGTTGCCGACATGCTCGGGCAACGTGGCGTTTGTGTTCGTGCCGGGAATCATTGCGCCGCACCACTCGTGGAAAAGCTTTCTTCAACCGGAACGTTGCGTGCGAGTTTAGCGATGTATACCGATGAACGAGATATCGAAGCACTCATCAGCAACCTCAAAGAGATTGTAAAGAAGGGGAAGGTGTAACTATGCTGCTTGAATACGAAAATCTTCTCGCACTTGCGAACCGTCAGAGCCGTCGAGGATTGATGGCTGATTTTTCTACATCGGCGACTGCGGTGAACGCGTCGTGCGGTGACGAATGTACCGTGTGGCTGAAGATTGCGGACGACGAGATCGTCGATGTGTCGTTTGAAACAAAGGGTTGTGTGATTAGCCGAGCATCGGCTGCGGCGATTTCCGATGCAGTTATCGGTCCTATTGGTCAAATAGGACTTATGAATGGGAACAGCATCCGGTCGCTCCTTGGCGTTGCCGTGAGCCCGCTTCGTGAACGCTGTTTGACGACACCGTTGAAGGCACTGCAAGATGCCATTTCTAAACTATGAGTCTTGTTGTTGAGCATCTTTCAATTTCACGAAACGGGAAAGAAATTCTTTCCGATATTTCTTTTGCTTGCGCTCCTGGCGAACTTGTCGTGATTCGTGGAAAGAACGGAGCGGGGAAGAGTTCACTCTTCGTGGCATTGATGGCGTTGCCTGGTGTTGAAATCACTTCGGGGGACTTTACGATCGGAGATAGGTCCTATTTGTCCAATAAGACCTATGAAATTGCGCGGGCGGGACTTTTTCTCGCGCACCAAGAGCCGCCAGCGATCGATGGTGTCTCTCTCGGCGTTGTTGCTCGTGCTGCGCTCGAAACCATGTGCGGCATTACCGAAGTTCCGGAAGCGCAACAGCGTATCCGTGAAATACTCGCCGAACTTGGCTTGCCTGAAGACTTCGCGCATAAAACATTGCACTCTTCGATGTCTGGCGGCGAAAAGAAACGCGCTGAACTTTTTCAGCTTGTTCTCTTGAAGCCTAAATTCGCTTTGCTCGACGAAATCGACTCCGGTCTCGACTCTGCATCGTGCTCGATCGCGGCAACGGCGATCGCGAAGCTCCGATCAGAAGGTACAGGCTTCATCATTGTCACGCACTCGGATAGTTTCGCCGAGATTTTGAATCCAACGCGAGTCGTCGAGTTATAAAAACGAAAACCCGTCACGCCGACGACTTCCATCGCCAGCGGCGGATGGGTTTCGTGAATGACGGGGGCGTTACGTGCTCCGAGTTCGTTCTTCCAGGGCCGCGAGCATCTCGAGGAGCCCAGGGTGCGTGATGTTCGATCGTGTGAAAGCATTGAATTCTTCCGGGCGCGATGTGTGTCCCTGTTCTGCGTAGCAGACACCCTGCATGGCGCACTCGAGCTTATCGAGATCAGCGAGAACTCGTGCTCCCTCCGATGTTCCGTCTTCGTACTCGAGCCAGAGCGCGTAGCACTCCGCGCCGAATTCGCCATGTGGCAAGAAGATATCGCGCATCACCGCGTCTTCGAGTACACGTTTTCCGCCTTGGCCTGCTTTCGCACTTCGGGTGGAAATGTGGCAGTTACGGCGTCCCCAGTGATGCATTCCGCGACGTCGTGTACGAGTGCCATCGTTACCATTTTTTTGACGTCGAGCCTCAGCTTCGAAGCGATGACGAAGGCGAACATCGCGAGGGACCAGCTGTGGTCTGCGACGCTCTCCGCTTCCGGGACCGTGCGTGCCTGGAACGTGTCGCCCGGTCCGGGTTTTTTGTTCCAGCCAGTTCGTGCGGTTCGCTTGAGCCCCTCGAGGCGCATCATGAGTGCGAGAATTTCGACCATAGGCACAGCCCTCTACCCCGAAATCTACCAGCTCTTAGCACTCTTCACAAGAGACTGCTAAGTTGGTACTATTGTTTTACTATGTCTGACATCCAATCCAACTACCTCATCCCATCGGTGATCGAGAAAACGAGTTATGGCGAGCGGTCGTACGATATTTATTCGCGATTGCTGAAAGATCGGATTGTGTTCCTTGGAACCGAGATTGACGACGGCGTGGCAAACGCGGTGATCGCCCAACTTTTGTTCTTGGAAAGCCAGGATAAAGAGAAGGAGATTACGCTCTACATCAATTCTCCAGGAGGATCGGTAACAGCCGGATTGGCGATTTACGACACCATGCAATATATCCAGCCAAAGGTGTCCACGATTTGTATTGGGATGGCGGCGAGCATGGGCGCCGTGCTATTGGCCGCTGGAGCCCCTGGGAAGCGTTTTGCGCTCCCAAATGCTGAAGTGATGATTCATCAGGTGCTTGGTGGCGTGAAGGGCCAGGCAACGGATATTAAGATCCATGCCGACCGTATTTTGGCTGTTCGAGACAGTTTGAACGAAATCCTGTCAAAACACACCGGAAAACCAATGAAAATTGTGGCGAATGACACCGAGCGCGACAACTTCATGACCGCGAAAGAGGCCCAGAAATATGGGCTTATTGACAAAGTGATCGCGTAAAAGGTACAACGTGACTTCCTCCTACACTTTCTCCTGCGGTCACGACAAGCATGGGGATACAAGATTTTTGAGCACTTTGGCTTCGGCTGAACTGTTTCAATACTTTTATCTTCTTGACCGCAGAATAAAGGGTGGGAGGTTTTTATTTGGGCAATTTTGGGCTTGCAGTATCGAAAATTTTTTCAACGTACGATGAGTACGTCTCAAAAGTTTTTCTCACTGCGCACCCAAACTTGCCGCAAATAAAAACCTCCCACAATCGTAGTTAGGGCGTTCGATTTCGGTTCAAATCAAAAACCCTCCGATTCCCTAGTAGTTTCGGAAGGTTTTTTGTTTGCTGTGTGGCTTAGCGGAGGTCGATGAGGTGTATCTCGGTTGGGCTGAAGGAACCATGGATCTCACTGTCTACGCCGTGGGCGAAGAGCAGCCATTTGCCGTCGGTGCTGACCGTGATCGAAGCATCGCGACCGATATCGATTCCTTGTGGAGCATCGAAGATTTTCTTCTCGCCAACATATAGATCTGAGCAGAACATCGGCGCGCCGTTCCAAAGATCAACTCTCTGATCGGGGGTCATTGGCGGATCGGTCTGTAATGCGTCTGTTGGGAAGTAGTGGCACCAGATGTTCACAATACTCGTCGACGAAGAGAAGCTCACGGTGTCTTCGATCCTTGATGTTATGTTGTACGAATCGACGGATGCAATATTCGATATCGTAAAGACATGGTTGGGATACTGTTGGATTTCGAATGTACCACCAAGATCGGGATTGGAGAGGTGGTAGCTGAAGACGTTTTGAGATATGCGATTGAGGTATTTTGCCATTCCGTATAGCGGTCCAAGTTCCTGACGCTCGACCCGTTCGGAAATTGAAATATTCGGGAGATCAGACCATGAGACGGAGAGTGTGCTTACCGTTGGCGGGAATGCAATGAGCGTGATGGTGTATACCGTTACTGCAAGCCAAGCCCATGGGAATGGTGTTGCGATCTTTTTCGCGCGGTCTCGGATCGCGAGTCCGACGAAGTACGCGCCAATCATTGCCACACCGCAGAAAATAATGCCCGTAATCCAGACAGTTGTCACTGGAGGGATGATGTCTGAAAGGGTATTTGAGACGGTGAAGAGCCGATCAATGATCCATCGGAGCTCCGGAAGCCATCGAAGCTGTTGAATGGTTGGGTTATGTTGTGCGATCGTTGAAAGGATGACGAAGACGGTGAAGATAATGGCGCTAACATTGAGCGGCGTGGATGATACCTTTCGTTCCGGATGTTTTTTCATGCTTTTTTCGATCGCGGCTTTTTTGAGGAGATATCGTGTAGCGATGATCCCTGCGGTGATATTGATCAAACCAGCAAGGATGCTCGTGATGAGAAGATATGGTTTGTCGCTTGCACCGACGGTTGCATCGAACGCGGTAACGACTGAATAGACGAACGGAATGGTGATGATGAGGAAGGGGACTCCCGTCGCAATCGCGGTGATGGTTCGTGCCATTCGTCCACTTTCGATATGTCGGAAGATTGGTGCTAATGCATGAATGTACAGCGCGAGAAGAATCGCATACACCGGAACCGATACAGGTGTTGCGATGATAAAAAATATCGTTGCAACAAACACAATCGGAGACGCGAGGAGTCCGACGCCGATAGCGTGGAGAACGAACGCTTGTGGCGATGTATATGTCATAGCGTGGCGGAATTCTTGGAGAATAAGTTTTGGTGAACCCAGATCGGCAAGCGCCTGTTCTTCTGCGATGGTTTCGGATTTCCCTTCGAGCGCACCAAAGTACACGGCATCTTCAAGGTGCGCGGAAAGTTCTTCTTGGAGGCGGAGCCCCCACACGTCGGCCGGAAGCTCTTCGGTTAAGACGTCGAAGAACGCGGTACGTTGGTTCATACGGCAAGATCGAGTGCGGTTGAGAGGCCTTGAACAAAGGCTCCAAGCTCGGCACGTCGATCCTTCAGTGCAGCTGCCCCAGGCTTTGTGATGCTGTAGTAGCGACGCTTTTTTCCGGTTGGCGACGACTTTTCCGTGCTTTCAACGAATCCGCGCGCCTCAAGACGATAGAGTAGGGGATACAGCGTACCCTCTTGGAATTCGAAGACGTTGTTGCTGCTTTCTGCAATCGATCGGACGAGCTCGTATCCATACGATTCCCCGTTCTTGGCGAGAATCTGAAGCACGAGCAGCTCTGCGGTCCCTTTAAGGAGTTCTGATGAGAATTTCATAATGAGACGTTATGCATGACGTTACATACTTTGTATCACATAGTATTGAAGAGGTCAAATCCGGACCGGCAGAATCGTGGATTTACGCGATTAGGGTAGAATGTTGGTATATGACCGACGAGGATCGAATAGCACGGCAGGAGAGTGTCGAGGGGAACGACCTTCCGGATGCTGCAATTGCTGAAGTTTTTGATGCGTACGAACGAGTGATTCCTTTGCCGAAAGCTCCTGGGGTAAAGCCCTGGATATTGTGTGTTGTGGGACTCGTGGGCGCCGGAAAGACTACAGTGGTGAAGCCGGTGAGCGAGCGTCTTGGCCTGGCGCGAGTTTCAAGTGATGAGTTGCGTGTTCTTCTTCGTGATCGCGGCTACAATTTTTTGAGAACGCGCGAATTGGCAAAGATGCTCATCGAGAAATATCTCCGGCAAGGATTCGGTGTTTCTATCGACGCAGACAATGTCGATCCAGAACATCAGGCGATTTTGCAGAAGGCTGCCGACGCTGCTCAGATTCCCATTATTCGCATCCATATCAATCCGCCCGAGGCATTCATTCTTGATAAGCTACAAAATCGCATTCAATACGTGCCATCGGGAATTTTGGAGAACGCCGACGCTGCCATCGCGAACTATTTCCGTCGAAAACCTTTGCATGAGAAATATCTTTCGCTCATCACATTCGATTGGGTTTTTGATACCTCAAAAGATAATCTTGCTCGGCAGATCGACGATTTCGTGACCGCGATGCACGGTCGGGGATTCTAAAACCTAAGATTCAAGACCTGATCCCTTCTGTTACTGCGAAATGACTTCGTCTGTTGGTGCGGTCGTGCTCGTGGCCTTGCCAACAAGGCAGGTTTCCGGAAGTGCGCGGTAGGTTGAGAGGTATGGGGTAACTTTGGTGGTGCCGTCGGCGTAGAGGACGGTGTAATCAAACGTGGCAACGGCTCCGGGGAAACCGTTTTGGCATTGTTCAACGCCTGGCGCAAGCGTGTCGGTTTCTTTGACCACTTTGGCTCCCATTGAGGTCCGCGAAAGAACGGTTGGCGGGTTGTAGCTTCCGGACCGGCCGTCTTTTGTGCCCCAGAACGTAAAGGTTACTGCGTTCAGTTCATCGTCGAATGATGTCACGAGGAGTGTGTACGTTGGCATGTCATTTTTGAACTTAAAGTCTGGTGCAGGGTCGTACAGCGTTGCGTCGGTTCCTGGATTGTCGTTGGTTACATCGTTGTAATAAGAAATAGCGAGGGAGTGGTTTCGTCGCTCCACCACCTCGAGCCCTGCATGCATCACGGCACGGAATGCCGTGGTGCCAAGCTGACAGAGCCCGCCGCCGACCTCCGGTTTAATCTCGTCGCCTTTAATAACGAGTTCGGAGAAATAGCCATCGTCAAGCGTAAAAGGACGAAGGTGCTCAAGCAGGGAGACGGTTTCGCCTGGGGCGATAAGAATGCCGTTGAGCTTTTCTGCTCCGTGCTTAATGTTTGCCTTTCGATTGGCGGTTGGGTGGGAGAATGTTGTGGTGGCCTCTCCAACAATCTCGCTAATACCAAGTCCGTTCGCGTCTTCCGTGCTGATACTTGGCATTTCTGTTCGTGTCGCGATGACGATCGGCGCATCGTCGGATGTCGCGGTTCCAAGTGCGGCTTCGAATGCCGCAAAAAATGCGTCGTCGTCCACAACGGTTCCATTTTTGCTTCCTTGGAATTCGTTTACCTTTCCGCCATCCAGGGTGAATCGAGCATTCTGCGCGCTGATGTCGATGGTTTCGTGAAGTTCAGTGAGGAAATCCACCATTTTTTCCGGCTCAAGGCCAATCACCAGTCCTTGGTCCATGTCTTCGGTTGGGAAAATCCAGTCGGCGATAGTGCGCGTACTGACAGTCCACGTTTGTGGTTCGCCGCTCGCGTCGGTTCCGGCGATGGTGTATGGCGCCGCGGTGATTGCTGCAGAGGCAAGAGGGATGAGCGACGTTGCGTCCGATGCGGTCATGTATGGCGTGACCGGCATGGTGGCGACTGAGACAGGTTTGAGCGCAAGATCTTTTGCATCGGCAGCGATGCTCGTCATTGTGGATCCAAAGTTGAGCGTTTGGCCATTGGTTCCTTCGGTGACGGTGATGACAGGATCCTTGCCACGGGGGAGTGATACGTCAAAATCGGTGGCCGTGGCCTGGGTTTGCGCATCTGGGAATGCGGCGGCGATTGCTTCTTTCAGCCGATCTTCATTAACGATGACCGTTGCTGCAAACGACTTCTGACCGAAGAGTTGGAAGTACAGCGTCAGGATGCTGTCGATGGCCGGGTTACTGTTGTGGCCAACGGTAAGCGCCTCTTGTGCGGCAGCGCTCGGATCCCAATCTACGAGATTGTACGCGACGTCGCTACCGTTTGAGCTAAAGAGATCGATGGTTTTTGTATCGTCACCAACCACGACGGGAAGGCCGGAGCTAATCATGGCATCGTATGCTTTCTGGAGCGTTGATGTTGCGGCCAGTGCGTCCATGCCGGAAAGATTGATACCGGCTACAAAAATATTTTGTGCCACGCGACCTTTGTATGCGGCATGGGCATTCATGGCGAACATCGTCGTGGTAAAAAGCCCCGCAAGGAGGATGGTCAGGGCGATCAGGAGGGCTGCATGGACCTTTTTCATACGGACAGTTCGTTGCGGACTGGGAGATGAACGTCTCCGCGAGCTTTATTGAGGGTAATGGTGAGAATGCCGTTCTTGAGGCTTGCATCGGCGTCGTCTGGTGTAATACGGCAGGGAAGGATGATGGATCGTGAGAATGCGCCCCAGAAACATTCTTCGTAATGTACCGTGGCATTCAGGGGGAGTTTCGCGATGGACCGTTCGCCACGTATCGTGACCATGTCTTCGTTGATGGTGATATGCAGGTCGTCCTCTGACACTCCAGCGATCGCGGATCGGATGATGACACGATCTGGTGTTTCGATGACATCTACCGCCAATTGACCCTCAGTTCGTGCGAAATCAAATTCATCACCGACGCTTGTCGTATCGCGCTTCTTCGAAAACATATTGCTTGTATTGTACGGTATTTTTTTCTTCACGTCTCTTCATTGTTATGTGGATTGTTTGAAAGGTGATTTTGTGGTGAAATAGGCCTATGAAATTTCTTCCCCGATGGATTGCGTCGGTGCTGACAATAGGCGTCGTTCTCACGCTTTCGTTTTGCGGCGCGATGGCGGCGACTGCAGCATCCTCCATGGCGACGCATGACGTGACGATAACTGACGCGATGCATTGTTCTACCGATTCATGTCCGACATCTCCGGTGCCTTGTGTTACACAGTGTCTCCAAAAGCTTGATAGCGCACAGCAGCGAGCGCTTGTTGAGATCGTTGTCATTTTTAGCTTTCCAATTATTGCTTTGGTATTTTTTCGTCAATCTCGATCTCCTGAGTGGGTACAGACATTTTCGGCACCACCATGGCGGAGTCATCGGCTTTTTTCATTTCGAGAGTAAGACGGTTAATCGACCTCGCCAGGCTCGGTCTTGGTGAAGACAGTTATCCAGTGTTTTTGATGAACGTTTAACCGCTTTAACCGAGGGGTGATCCCCGATTAACCTTTTAGTATGCCAAATATTTTTCACTTTGCTGTTGCGGGGACACATTGTGCGAGTTGCGAGATTGTGATTGAGCGTGAGCTGAAGAAGCTTCCAGGCGTAGTGAAGGTTCACGCGTCGGCTGGTGCGAATACGGTTGATGTGACGATGCAGGACGGGAAGTCGATCTCCGCTGATGAATGCACGAAGGTTCTGAAGCAGCACGGGTACACGTTCTCGGCATCGTCGACCTCAGCGAGGCCTTTTACGTGGGACCGAACGATTCTTGCAGCTGTAGCGATCGGCGTCATTTACTACCTTTTTACATCTACAGGAATCCTGAACTACGCTCCGGAAGAAGCAACGGGGAAGGGCTTGATCGCCGTGCTGCTCGTTGGCATTGTCGCGTCGTTCTCGTCGTGTACTGCGGTCGTTAGTGGATTTCTCGTCGCACTTTCATCAAAGGCTGCACAATCGAACGCTGCGCAGTCGTTTGTGACGAAGATGCGGCCACACTTCGCATTCAATATCGGTCGCATTGTCGGATTTGCTGGGTTTGGTGCATTGGTCGGTGCAATCGGAAGCCAGCTCGCACTGTCATCCACAATGAATGGCGTATTGATTGTTGCAATCGCACTCCTGATGATCGGCATCGGAGTGGATCTCTTGAATGTTCTTCCCGCGGGACTCGCGATTCGTCCACCAAAGTTCTTATCTCATCGTATTCACGCGATTGTTGAGAGCAGGAGCCCATTCGCTCCAGCGATTCTTGGTGCGCTGACGTTTTTCTTGCCGTGCGGCTTTACGCAATCGATGCAGCTGTATGCATTATCGACCGGATCACCGATGCAAGCGGCACTGATTATGACCACGTTCGCTATTGGAACCCTTCCGGCATTGATCGGCTTTGGTGCAGCCACGTCGGCGTTCCGAGGAAAAGCGCTTGAACGTTTAACATTTAGTGTTGGCGCATTCGTTGTTGCGCTTGGTATTGCGAATGTTGGAAACGGCGCAACGCTTCTCGGGTGGCAGGGATTTTCGTTCGCAAGTTCAGCAACGACCGTTGCTGCTCCGGTGCTTATTGATGGAAAGCAACTTGTCATGATGGAGGCGTCGGCGTTTGGATACAATCCTGACGTCATTACCGTTCGGAAGGGATATCCTGTGGATTGGGAGATTTATGGCGGGAAGAATCTTGGCTGTGCGAGCTCGTTGATCCTTAACGCATTTGGTGTACAATCGACTATTCGTCCAGGCGAAAACACTGTCGCATTTACGCCAACAAAGGTGGGCACGTTCCCGTTTAGTTGTTCGATGGGAATGGTGCGCGGCACGATGGTCGTAATAGAATAATATGAAATCTACTTTTCCAGTTTCTGGCATGCACTGTGCTTCCTGTGCGGTCAGTATTGCTGGTTCGCTGAAAGAGGTTCCTGGAGTAACTGATGCTGGAGTGAACTTTGCAACAGGGAAGGCGACGGTGGAGTACGACGAGGCAAAAGCGACGATGGCGCATTTACATAGGGCTGTTGCTGACGCTGGGTATTCGGTGCCGATGCAGAGTCATGAGGGAATGGGCCAGGATTCCATGAACATGGAACACGAACACGGCGGCGTTCTCGCTGTCGCGCGTCGTCGGGCGCTTTGGGCGTCGGCGCTTGCTGTGCCGGTATTGATTCTTGCGATGATGGGTTCTTCAATTTCGTTTGCGCCGGACGTCGAAGCAGTGTTCGCAACGGTCGTTGTTCTGGTTTTTGGTGCATCGTTTCATGTAACGACGCTGAAGCTTTTGAAACGTGGTCGTGCGAACATGGATACATTGGTGTCGCTTGGAACGATTGCTGCCCTTGGTTTGAGCTGGTTTGAATTGTTCCGTGGTGGTGACTTGTACTTTGAGGCAGCTGCAGTGATTACTGCTTTCATTTTGCTTGGTCGTTGGGCAGAAGCAAAGAGCCGCGGCCGGGCAAGTGAGGCGATGACGAAGCTGTTGTCGCTCGCGCCAAAGACGGCGCGCCGCGTGGTTGGCGATGGCGTTGAAGAAGTCGCGATTGATACGTTAAAGATTGGTGATGTTGTGGTGGTCAAGCCTGGAGAAAAAATTCCACTGGATGGCAAAATCATTCAAGGCTCAACAACGGTTGATGAGTCGATGGTAACGGGGGAGAGCGTTCCGGCACGTCGAGTGGAAGGCGATGAGGTGATTGGCGGAACAGTGAATATTGACGGTGCATTGCGAGTTTCGATCACGAAAACGATGGATCAGTCTCTCCTCGCGCAGATTGTGAAGATGGTCGAGGACGCACAGACAAAGAAAGCGCCAATTGAGAAACTCGCCGATCGGATCTCCGGTGTTTTTGTGCCGATCGTCATTGTGCTGGCAGTTCTCGCGCTTGTTGGCATGATCGTTTCTGGTGCATCGATCGACGCCGCGGTGATTTGTGCGGTCTCAATTCTCGTCATCGCTTGTCCTTGCGCGCTTGGTCTCGCGACCCCGATAGCCGTATTGGTCGGAACTGGTGCCGGAGCTGAACGCGGAGTGCTTGTGAAAGACGGAACGGCACTTGAGCATGCTTCGAGAGTTACTCGAGTGTTCTTCGACAAAACAGGGACGCTGACTGAGGGAAAGCCGGTCGTAACCGACGTGCTTCCGTTTGGATTAGCGACGAAGGACGACGTGCTTACAAAAGCTGCTGACCTTGAATCGCTTTCGGAACATCCATTGGCCGCAGCGATCGTTCTCGCGGTCGGAGATAAGACTAATAGGACCAATCCGACCAATGTTCTCGTTACCCCAGGAGAAGGCATCTTCGGATCCGTCGATGGAATGGACGTTGCCGTCGGCACAGAGTCGTTCTTGCGCGGTCGAGGAATGACGTTGTCCGACCTGGCATCGGCATTCGCACTCCGATCGGAAGGGAAGACCGTGGTGTTTGTTGGTACGAACAAAGAGTGTATCGGTGCCATTGCGCTTCGTGATGAGCCGCGCGAAGGTGCAGTCGAGGCGATTGCTGATCTGAAGAAGATGGGGATTTCCGCGACGATGGTCACCGGCGACCATGCAGATGCGGCGAAGGCGATTGCGAAGCGTGTGGGAATTGATGACGTTGTTGCCGAGGTAAAGCCGGGGGAGAAGCGGAATGTGGTGATGAAAGCACAGGAAAAGGGGGAAGTAGTGGCGTTTGTAGGGGATGGAATTAACGATGCTCCGGCACTTTCTCAGGCAGATTTGGGGATTGCGATGGGTTCTGGGACGGATATTGCCATCGAGGCTGGTCATGTGGTCGTTCTCTCCGGCGGTCCAACGGCGGTTGTGGATGCTTTGCGGTTAACTCGGGCAACGTATCAGATTATCCGTCAAAACCTTTTTTGGGCGTTTGCGTACAACATTATCGGGATTCCCCTTGCAATGCTTGGGTTTTTGACGCCAATGCTCGCTGGAGGGGCCATGGCGTTCTCCTCGGTTTCCGTGGTCTTGAACGCCCTTCGCTTGAGGAAGTATGGAAAGAAGGTTGCATGAAAAGTGGATTTGTGCTATAGTATCGTCGCTAAGCATCCGTGACGTCATTACTTCTCCGTGAGGAGCAGGGAACGGCACTGGAGAAGTAACTAAGCCATTATGGCAGACAACGCACGCGTTTTCGTAGGCGGCATCCCGTATGCAGCTACCGAAGATGAACTCAAGGCACTTTTCAGCGCAGCAGGTACAGTGGTTTCCGTTTTCCTCCCAATCGAGAAGGAAACTGGCCGCAAGCGTGGATTCGGCTTCGTCGAATTCAATACACCTGAAGAGCAGGAAAATGCAGTGAAGATGTTCGACCAGACCGATTTCGGTGGTCGCACGATCTCCGTTTCCCAGGCTCGCCCACGCGATTAATTCGCAAGGCGAACTGGTGCGGAATCCAAAAATCTCCCGCGAGGGAGATTTTTGTTATACTCACGATATGGAAAAATCTTTTGGGCATCAAAACATCGCGAAGTGGTTCTTTCTCCTGCTGTTCGCTGGGGTTGGTTTTCTCTTTTGGAAAGTATTAGAGCCTTTTGTTCTCGTTCTGATGACAGCGGCGATTGTGGCGATTATCGTTACGCCAGTGGAGCGTCATGTGCGCCAGTGGGTAGGACATCCAAGGATTTCCGCACTCATTATGCTGGTACTGGTGCTCGCGATTGTTGTTATTCCTCTTGCGACGATTGCGCTTCTTGCAGCAAACCAGGCGGTGCAGATCATTCAAGATACGGTTGCGAATCCGGTGTGGGTGCAGTCGTTTGACATTTCTTCTTTGCCACTCATTCAGGCGCTTCCGAATGTATTAGTGGCACAGATTGCCGCAATTGATCTTGCAGAGGTTTTGCGAGGCGTTGCGACGTGGATTGTGAAGAACATTGGAACAATTTTCGCGAGCTCTGCGGATATTATTTTCCAAACGTTCATCTTCTTCGTTGCGCTGTACTTTTTCCTGGTGGATCGTGAAAAGATTCACGCGGAGTTGTTGGCGCTAAGTCCTCTGAAGAACACCATCGATGAAAGTATTGCGAAACGGATGGTGATGACGGTACGTGGTGTGGTGTTTGGTTCGCTGATTATTGCGGTGATTCAAGGGTTTATTGCTGCGATTGGGCTCACAATCTTCGGTGTTCCTGGTCCGTTAATTTGGGCTGGACTTGTGGTGATTGCGGCACAGGTACCAATGCTTGGAACGTCGGTGATTATGTTGCCCGCTGTTGGTTATCTTGCACTTTCTGGACAGACTCCGCAGGCCATTGGTCTCCTGATTTGGTCGATGCTCGCGGTTGGTCTGGTTGATAATCTTCTTCAGCCGCTTGTTGTCGGGAGCAGAACGCGCATGCACGCACTTCTCATCCTGCTTTCCATGCTCGGAGGATTGAGCGCGTTTGGTCCAATCGGATTTATTTTCGGCCCGACAATTCTTGCCGCCTTCCTGGTGCTTCTCGAGCTCTACAAATCCGGAATTCTTGAAAAGACTCGCGTGTGACAACGGAAATAGTGATTTTTGGCGTTGGAATGATGGTTGCGGTGATCGTTTTGCTTTGGTTCCTTATCTGGCATTTCGTTACAAAATACAGTAAGCAATTTCAACCTGTTTCTTCGTTGCAAATGAGCAAGAAGCAGATTCGTATGAGGCAGTTGAATACGGAAGTTCTTTTGACGGAGGAGGAAAAGCAGGCAATGAAAAAGCGAATGTGGCGGGTTGGAGCGATTGCTGGTGGTATTATTCTTCTTCTCATCAGCATCGCGGCTTGGGATTATTGGCGGTTTGTAGTGAGTGGTGAATCTGTGCAAGCAACGATCACGAGCGTGAGTAAACATCGATCATCCGGCAGACGTCATCGAACAACTTACACATATACGCTTCGCGCGGATATGGACGGTGTAGTCGTTTCGGATTTGTATAGTGCAGGAAGCTATGGCAGCTATACGGTCGGAGAAACGATAGACGCGTACGCGAATACATTCGGGACGCATACCGATCTTGCGATTGCGAACATCGTTCGAGCTGAGCCTCTTACTGCTGGGGGCATGGCCGCCGTGGCAGTTGTCATTGTTGGTGTTGGGCTATTTGGACAGGAAAAATGCATTCGAACCGGTCGGGCTCGTATCGCCAACCTTCCCGCACGATTCCGTACAGCGCGACTTGCAGGTTTGCCGACAGCTTCAGGATCATCGACTACTTCATCAGTCTCGGCTACTCCTGCGCTCACGACGCCAGACGGATTGCCGATGTATAATATCGGCGGTACTCGCGAGCTCCCAAAAGATGATTTTCCTAAAGATTCTTGAGTGAACGATGTAACTCGAATGAAAGTAGACATCTTGATGACCACCGAACAGATTGTACAAATATCCTTTGCCGGTGTCGGTGGTGCGGCTCCGCTCTGAGCCCAAAGCTGGTTTCAGGAGATTGGAGAACTTCAGTTGTTTTGACGAAATGAGCATTTTTGGTACACTACTCCCGTTCAAAAGACGGCTCCATCGTCTAATGGTTAGGACACGGGCTTTTCAAGCCTGTAACCGGGGTTCGACTCCCCGTGGAGTCACCAAATGCGACTCACCCACAAGGTGAGCCGTTTTTGTTTGTAAGATAAGCGCTTTTTTGGCGGTTCCAAATTGTCCGTCTGCGAATGGCAAACCTTCGGGAAAAAGTAAGCTTTGGAACCGTAATTTATGGGTGAGTGAAAACGCTTCCCACGCAACGCGAGGGTTACGCATGATGTTGATACCGTACTCGACAACATGTCCGATTTCATCGGACGTGCGCGGGATTAGCACGAGCTCTTGCTCGCACTCGGTTATGGCCTTTTTCGTCTTTGCAACGAGGTCGCGGGTGGTATCATCGTCGAGTACTTGCGCGAAGTTTTTACGAGCAAAATGCTCCTGCTCACCTTTCAAAGAGAGGATTTGTTTCTCCAACTCCTGCCGCCGTTTTTCATTTGCCGTTCCCGCCGCCTTCCAATTTTCCTCAATCGCAATGCGCAGAAGAACAGCAAGCCCTTCGTCCATACACGACTGCTCCAAAATTGTCATAAATGCTTTTTCAATTTCCGCTTTCGCCACGTTTGACTTCGGGCAGATGTTGCAGCGATAAAATGGGTAGCGCTGCCCGCTCCGTCCTTTTGATAGCGACGCGGTAAACCGATGGCCCTTCGGACAGGTAGCGAATCGTCGCAAAGGAAAATCAGCTCGTTGTTTTTGGTACTTCGGTGCGCATTTGTTCTGGCGAGCGAGTATCGCCTGCACGCGATCAAACAATTCTTCGCTCACAATTGGCTCAAACGTCCCTTTTACGGGTTTACCGTACTCCTTTGCGAACGCCCGAATGTAACCCTTGTATACGGGATTATGTAGGATTTTGTTCCAGTATTTTATGCAAACAGATTTGCCGTTCAACCTCGTAAAGCCCTCTCCTGTGAGTACTGCGAGCGCTTCCGTTTGCGTATAGCCGTGCTCGACGAGCTCGAACCCGTGACGGATATGTCCTGCGTAGGGCTCATGTGGTGCGACAGTCGCCTTATTGAGTACACGCACCCGTATGAATCCAAGCGTCGGCCTCGAAATATACCTACCTTCTCCAACGGCACTGACCATGCCATTACGCGATTTCAGTGCACGCAATTCATTATCGAGCTGCGCCATGCCAACGTACATGTTCTCAAAAAATCTTCCTTCTGGTGTGTCATCAGTGGGTTGGGTTACAGAAACACAGCGGACGCCCAATCGCTTGAAAAAAGCTCGCAGAACATGGAAATCGGCGCTGTCACGCGTGAAGCGCGAAAAGTCGTAGAAATATACGGTAGAAACCTCGTGCTTATGCGCCTCAACGTACTGCATCATCTTTCGAAGCTCGGTGCGGTCGATGGTTTTTGCGCTCTCACCACGATCAATAAAAATACTTTCAGGAAGTACGGTTTCTCCCGCCGTAGTTGCTAATTTGCGACCCTCTTTTTCTTGAAAATCCAAACTCGTCCCTTTCTCGGCCTGACGAACGGTTGAGACGCGGTTATAGAGGACGGCAATTGGCATAGCTGTTTTGCGAAACGAACTTATTATATCGTTCTGCGGCCATTACGAAGCTCCCGCAACTCACGCATAGCGCGGAGCATACGGTTCTCCACGTTCGTCTCGTATCGTGCGTAGATGCCGTACAGGCGTTCCATTGCCTCCGCTCCTACCTTTGGGGTGTATCCCGCACGTTCGACGACTTCCTCGCTCCACACCAACTCCTCGAATCCTGAAAAACCCTCCTTTGTTTTCGTGACGACAACACGGGGATCGAGGACGGACTGCACGAACTCACGCTCCGCCTTGGTGATGCGATTGAGTTTCACATAATGCACAGCGATGCGTTCGAGTAGGATGCTTTCCAGTGCGTTTTGTGGGGAGAACTCGACCCGAAGCTCGGTGAGTACGCCGAGCTCCGCATCCTTCTCATATTCGGTAAGTGTATCGCGCAACATGCCGTGTGTCGTCGCGTTATAGCGCGTCGCGGCCTTGCCTTCATCGGTTTGCGGGCCTCCGCCGTGCGTGGCCTGTTGTTTGTTATTGTCCATATACTTCAATGAAAAGTTTTGCGAAGCGGTTCACCTCGGCGGTGATGTTGTCGCGCGTATCCTCGTCTCTAATTTCCAAACGGTCGAACTCCTTACGGAGTTTGGCCTTCAAGGCCTCGTGCTCGACCATATCCAAATGCGGCGACTGTGCGCCACATTCGGTTCAAGGAGCTCTCGATGCCGAATGACAAAAGTTGTTTATTTATTATGGCTGCACACGTCGAGGATCTCTCGATCACGCATAGCCATACTGCCTTACGCTTTCTGTACTATCTCGCTCTCACACGTCACCATTTTTCCGCCCTGTACGAATATCGTAACCTTTTGATAATCGTGCGCCTTGATCGCATCGGTGATGTCTTTGGGGGACAGATCGCCGCGCTCTCGCTTCGTTCCTCGAAACGTAGTCACGTTGCCGTTCTTCAAGGCCACTTCTATCTTCTCGAAGTCACCAGAACGCATTACTTCAAGCACGTCTTTTTCTTCCTTACTCACGCTTCCTCCGCCAAGGAGCACTTCGCTGCACACTTTGAACATTGGGCCGTAGTCGATGGAACCCTTCGTTCCGAGTTTGCCAAGGAGCTCGTTGACGAACTCGTGCAAGTTGATGCAAGTGAATGATTTTCCGCCCATGCCGCCGTAAAGGTTGATGGACACGGGATCGTAAAAATCCGCGCCAAGGTCTGGGGAGTATTTCAGGATGATGGGGATGCCGAGGAATGCATAGCCGATTGCCTTTGCCGACAATCCCCTCGGCTCGGCAACAATGCCGCCCATTCGTGGGATACCTTCGTCCTTTTCTCCTTTGAAAAATGCTTTGTAAAGCGGGAGAAGCTGTTTGTTTGTAAATCCGTTTCGTTTGAGCTCCTGTGTTACAGCAAGGAAAATAAGCTCATTGAAAGAAAACTTGCGCCATTTGCCCTCGTCCTCCTGCGCGTCGAGGATGCCGTCTTTGCTCAAAAGGTGGATCTGCCGATAGGTGAGCGACGTATCGGAAACCCGAAAGTTTGGTTTGTTGATGAACTCCAAGATATTCATTTTGGCGTCCATTCGTATCAAGTTGAGTTCTGCTGCATCGGAAAAATAGAGCATATCGCTCTGTAGTGTAGCACTATGAATCGAACGAGCAAGTTCGTTTTATGCACAGCACTTGAAATAGAACACACCCGCCGAGACGCAGGTACACGACGGGCGTGTTCCTTTGTCTCGTACGGGTGTACGAGTGCTACCGCTGCGGTTCGCCGCGATAGCTACGGCGGTGATCTTCCTCGCAGGACCGCGCCTCCGCCTCGCTGGCGCACGCGAAGGCGTAGCTATCGCCCCGCAGGTCGGTAGGGCCACCTCCGACTTTGACCCTGAACGGCGCGGGGTTGTTACCGCGGTAGAGGGAGACGAAGCCGAACTTGTCCGCCATCTCCTCACTGACCGTGACCCAGTTCCTGCCGCATTCGACGATCCACGCCTTCGTCTCCTCGACGAGGGCGAGAGCGCCATCGCGGGTCTTGGTGCTGTAGTGCCCTTGCAACCGCATGCCGTCCCCAGTCCTGATCTCGATGCGATAGATCTCCAACGGCGCGTACTGCCCGCCGCTGATCGAGAGGATCGCGGCGCTGACGATCTGCTTCTTGGAGCGAGGACAGGTGGCGGGCGGGTTCTCCATCATCAGGGTGAAGTGGTGGGTGTGTCCCTGAAAGAAGAAGAGATCGCCGATCAGATCGCTCTTGCTCGGTCCCGCGATGATGCGGAACGTTGTGGTAGCCATAACGGCTCCTTCTGTGTTGAACACCTTCGTCGTTGAGAGTGAAGGTAAGCTCCGTTACGCCGCATCGCTGCCGCGCCACCTGACCATAACGGACAGGGATTTTCGAGCGTGTGCCCGTCGGCAGCCACGACTTTCGTCATGCTCACCGAAGGACACAGCTCCACTATAACGTCATATTATACCAGAAAATGGATACTTTGTCAATAAAATATCTCGTAAATACGGCTAGTATTAGCCGTATAATCTTCCGCACCTCTGCTTATACAAATACCCGTGTTTCACCCCTTATTGGTAGTACTATACGCCCGCATATTGGGGTTTTCTTGCCTCCATTCCGATGGCATATAGCTGTTTTAGCTCTCCCACGAGCTGGTTCCAAAACTCTACCGATTGGCTCACCAAAAGCTTCTCCGTCGAATATGACGGGGATGTTTTTGTTATGGACGAATTCTTTGCAGAGATAATCAAGCGGAGCATTGAGAATGGCCTTGTAAAGTTTGCCGTCGCGCACGATGAGGTCTTTGAAGACGATGGCGAGGATCTGACGCTTCAACGGCTCAGGAGCCCGTTTGTAGGCCTTAGGGAGATCACGAATGAACGCCACTGCTCGCTCCAGAATTTGAATGGCCGATTGGATCATTGTTTGGTTCGCCTCCAGCCGCGCTTTGCAGCGAGCCCGATCGGAAGAAACTTCTTCACGGATGGTTTCGTAAATTTCCTCACTGAGTTTATTTTCCAGATACTTGTTCACGAGCGCCCGCTCTTTAGCGTCCAGCTCTTCAATCTTTCGCGTAAGCTCCCGACGCTCTTTCGTCACGGACGTCTGTTCTCGCTCGTGGATTTCTTGCAGCTTCTTCTCAATGCGCCCAACGATGCGTGCGGGCAAACGCACCACTTTCAACGCTTTCAAAACTTCGCCCTCCAGCTGGGTCGTTTCAACGTAGGACTGCGAGCAGAAGACGGGGTGACCTTCCCGTTTCTTGGAGCAGCGGTAATAAGAAATTACTCGACCCGAGGAAGTCGTCTGTTTTTCGTAAGTAATACCACCGCCACACTCCCCACAAATCATAATCCCGCGAAGCAGAAAAGCGTTCTTTCGTTTCTTGCTGCGTCCATGCACTCGATCTTCCAAAGCAAACTGGACGCGCTGAAAAAGTTCTCGGGAAATGAGAGGCACGTGCGATCCCTTCGCTTCAACGCCATTCCAGCGGATGGAACCGATGTAGAAGGGATTTTTGAGCATGCGGCAGATAACCGAACCGGATAGCGGCTTATCGACACGCCCCTGCCGAATGCCCTGCGAGTAGAGCCACTTGGTCAACTCGATCGCTGTGTATTGTCCGGTCGCAAACATTTCAAAGACCTTTACCGCAAGGTCGCGCGTCTTCGGATCGGGGGCGACATACTTTCTTTCGATGCCGTCGGAGTCGATCTCCTTCACGTTTTTGTAGCCAAATCCAGCTTTGGTATTCCAAAGTCCCTGCTGGGCACGCTGGTTCATGCCCTTGAGCACGTCTCGGCCAAGGTTGAGTGACTGGTACTCCGCCATTGCAGCAAGAATGCCCTCTGTGAATTTTCCCTCCGGTGTCTCGTCGATGTTTTCCGTGGCAGAAATGAGCTTGATCTTCTTTTTGCGGAGAGTTCCGACAATGGCCGCATGGTCGATGGTGTTACGCGCAAGACGGCTGACTTGGTGAACGTATACCGCGTCGATACCGCCCTGTCTGCAGCGATCTAATAGCGCCTGAAGACCCGGCCGAGCGTCAGTACGCGCAGATTCTCCCTCGTCACGAAATATGTGCCCAATCTCGTAGCCATCAGCGGCGGCACGCGTTTTGCAGACCTCCTCCTGCGCGGGCAAGGAAAATCCCCGCTCGGCTTGCCGGTCGGTTGAAACACGTAAATAGAGAAGTGCTATTTTACTCATACGTTATTGGGTGAATTATGCGGTTATTTTTGAATTCACGAAAGCCACGTTTTTCACTGCGGAAATTCCCGAGAAATCACTGCATAATCTCCGGCCATTTCACTCCAAAAATCACTGGAAGAATGTCCTTTCGACAAAAAGAAAATCGCATAAGTAAGCCATGAAAATCACTTTTCCCCTTATCCAACTTTCTGGAGTTTTCAATCAGGAGTTTCTGCAGTGCCCGCAGAAAAGTTTCCGCAGTCCCGAGTGTCGGTTATTGCGGCACGTCGTGCCTCGGCTCCTATGAGATTTTTATAGGTGAATTTTTCATCATCCCCGCCTCCATATGCGACCCATCGCTTCTGATGGGGGACAAAAAGAATCACCTTGCCGTCAGGGAGAGCTTTTGCCGGATCCTTTCCAAAACGTAAACCTCCTTTGTTTACATATTTCTTATTCACTACATCTTGTTTGTATTCGCCCTGCCGAAGGGGAGGTACTCGCTCACCCGAATACCCCCCTTCGCCCTGCCGAATGGGTGTATGAGGAAAAACATATCGGTTCACATGACCGGCTGTACGGGCCACACTCAGCCACCCTGCCTTTTCTAGCTTTATGACTGACTCGTAGAGGCATGTGAGGCCAATTTTATTCTTCGTCTTCTTGCGGAGTGCTGCATTGGAAGGATTGCATTGCCCAGTTCTGCCATTACGAAAAGATTGCAAAACCCCATATACCCAGTAATCTCGAAAGCTGAGATCTGGGTCGAGGGCTATGCCGTGAGGGTTCATTGAAAATCCTTTATTCTCCATATTCTTCTGCTCAAATTCCGTCGTAGAGGATGGACTTCAACCGCTTAATCGCATTTACAAATGCAGGAGCGTGAACCAGCGCGTCGTGCCCAAGAGTAAACTCATTAGTCAGACGTCTTACATCGCCATCGTCCGCAAAAATAAACGTCGCTCGGCTACCGTCTCGCTCGCAGTTCACGATGCGCTTACCGTGGGCAAGGAGATATGCCGCGAGGTAAAAATTACTCGTTGGAAACTCCACGATCTCTGTTTTCATACGTATTCTGATCCGGCTGCCGTGCAATCAAATAAAGCGCCTCGGCGAGTTGCTCGATGAGCTGGTCTTCGGCGCTTTGTTGTGCGGCATCTGGCTTGAACATAAGGGCTACTCAACAAAGAGTAGCCCTATGCCTCCTATGACTGGTTTCACCAATTCACGAAATTAGTGAAACCGCTTTTTTGCACGATGTTTTTGCAGCTTTATGCGTTTGACCTCGGCATCCTCCTTTGCCTTTGAAGGAAATTCGTCGTCTACGTTCATCTGGGCGGCGATGTCGCGATTGGTTTTGATCATTGCTATCGGTTCGCCCGTATCGCTGTCGATGCCGTTGATGACGCCCTTTTGATGATGTAGCTTGAGAACTTTGGCATTTTCTTCGGCATTGGGTCGACTTCTTGGGCTTTTATGCCCCATAGCTTCGTGAATGTCTTTTACGAGCTTATCACGCAGGCGCTTCTCTCCAGTTGCGAGTGGCATATCTTCAGCGTGTTCAATACGTTTTGAACCGGCGGTGATAGTGACGGAAAAGTTTCCCGGAATATGGCGGATCTTATTTAGCACGAGAAAATACCGCACTGCATCGTGATAGTTTTCAGCGAGCTTTAACTTCTCCAGCATGACGCGGATAGCGCATTTCAGTTCCATGTGCCGACGCGCTACATCGGCCATTGGGATTCCGTCTGGGCGAAGCCAAACGGCAGCGGCTGGTGCCGTTTCAAAACCCTCAGCGGGTATGCCAATACTCGTGCGCAGCTTCTGTGCAATCGCATCTCCATTACAGTAAGCCAACCGCTCAACAAAACGTTGGCGGTTTATTTCCGTGGCCTTTTCAGCCAATTCTAAATCCTTATTCTTCATATTCTCGCCCTTGCTTACCAGTGTAATTCCTGTAAACTATCCTTACAATCTGCCTAAACCGGCTTCGGCCGGCATGGCACTAAATCCACGCAAATAGAGACGGTCTCGTGACCGGCCCATTTGCGTGGTTCGTATTCGAAAGAATACGAGGCGGCTCCGAAAGGTGTCCGTCGCCGGCTCGCGGAACCTTTTGTGTTCCGCGACCCCAAGAAAATAATTCGTAAAACCACGCAAATATGTCAGACGCAACGAGACCGATCTACCGAATGTGGTGGTTCTGGGTCGCGGCAGTGTTCGTTTTTCTAATGATCGTCGGCGCGATGTCGGGTGGATCCACGCCAACCAACGACAGCACGTCACAAGAGGCCACAACCCCGATAGTGAACGGCGAGCATTTGCTCGGGTTGACGATTGACGAGGTGCGCGAGGAGATGGGAATCCCTGATGACGAGAGCACCATGGACCCGACCGCGCAGCAGCTAGCGCTTGGTGGCACGAGTACGTGGACGAACCAGTACACGGTCAGCGATCACACTATCGTGCTCGATTTCGATATGAAGTCGCGGCAGGTCACCGGCTTCTTCATTGGCACCGACGAGAAAGACGGGATTACGCGCGACTGGAAGGCACTGCTCCCGCTTAGTGGTCTTTCTGAGGACGCGCAGGGATACTCCATCAAGCCAATCGGTGCGCTCAAGAGTCCCGGCTTCTACACCGGAGTGCAGGCGACGGAATAGTGAAAACACTGCTTAAATCCCTACATGATCAAGTGATCAAATTTGGCTTTTAACTTTTCAAATAATGCCTGATCTCCACCCTGTTGCTTAGCTTTAACAAGCTCAAAAACATCCTCATCATCAAGCGGAATCATAAACCCGCGGTCATCAACCGCAGTATCCTTGCAACGCTGCAAAAGGAGAGTTTTGTTTTCAATTTTTCTACAAACAAGAAAACCAAACTTTCCCCGACTAGGACCAAACCGGCCAGACAGTTGGTCGATCTCTGGATTGGCCGGATCGTCCGAATAGTTTTTACATTCAACAAAAACCATTTGAGCGGGGTAGTGACTACCAAGCCAGTGAAAGAATCCGTTACTCATCACATTAACATAGCTGATGTCGATTCTCTTTCTACCGCTGTGGAGCTCGTGCTGAACATGTGGGTTGGTGAGTGCAGGATAAAATAAGGCCGAAAGCAAAGCTTCTATGGCTTTTTCGTACCGATCTGCTTCCGCATTGCCGACCTGTGTCTGTTGTACCTCGCCGATTAGAGCATCCCAGTCCGGCAAAACTGATCCTTCAATAGCGGCAAGCTCAGAATGACTCAATGGAGGCGAAATATGTCGCTTCACTTCTTCTCGATACCGTTTCAGGATCGCGGGGTTCCTCAGAGTTTCCCGCGCGTTTACTGCCTTGCCAAACCCATATTTTTCTTTTACCGATTTTTTGGTGACTCTTACACCACCCTTTTTAAGTACCTGTACCAATGAAGAGTTGGCAGAGATTTCTTCACGTTGCAGGTGTGGAATGATGTAATCGCGAAAATACTTATCAGGATTGTAGTTCAAGTCCTGACGTACAATCCCTTTTGGCACAAGAAGAAGCCGACCATCGTTCACCGTTGGTAGCCGAGCGTATTCAACTTTCCATGAACGACTCGCAGGATCCCACAATGGGCCAGAAACCACGTCGTCCGTAAGGGGTATTCCGTAAGTTTCGCACATTTCCTGTGTGTAGCGAATCAGGAAAGGCCTAATAAGGTTCGTTGTTATGTCGGAGACGATGTCAACGTCAATTCCAGGTACCATCAAAACGGTTTCTTCGAGATCTTCCAATAACCCTGTTTTAGCCGCTTCACTTTTGCTTAAAGCATCCCAAACAGTTCCCGCTAAAAGGTTGCCCATCCCTCGGCCGTGCGAAACTCCAACCGAAAGCCCAAGATGTGTTTCATTAGGTTCCCCCAGTGAAGAAAGCAAGCGCCTTGCGTTTTCATGATCACCGCTCTGGATAGAAGAAATGACGGCCTTAAAAAAGTTCTGGATGATGGAGATGCACTCGCTTGCCCATACCGAGGAGAGGAGCTTCAAAGAAAGCGGGTCAACAAAAAGAGGGGTGTCATTGACGACATCCACGTCCACGAAATCAAGGGTTGGTTGACTTCGACCTAAAGAAAAATGCTCAGAAATTCTCATGCTTATTCTTAGTTCGGCGAACCTAGTTTTTTGGGAATCCGCAGTCCCTACGCTTGCGGAGGTTGGTACCCCAGCTTATAGAGCGCTCCATTGAGCGACCCCTTATGCCCCGCAATTTTTTCTTGCCAAGCTTTTATCAGGGAATCATCTAAAGATTTCATGAACTCAGTGCGGATTTGTTCGTTCCCCCACTCGACATAATTGAGAATCTTTTCTTCAGTTAGATTGGAAAAGATCTTTGATCTCGCGTAGACAAAGAGTGGCCCATCGTTCGCGGAAATCGCTCCTCTCGCGCTATTGAAAGTTCTAATTTTGCCTCGTAGCTCTAGGTCTATTTGGCTCCCTTTGGCTAGCGCCTCGTCAGCAATCTTTTTGAACTCCAAAAGGCGATAGAGAAGCATCGAGTCGCTGGGCTCTGCGGCCTTTGTGATGTTCTCAATATGCTTCAGTACAAGATTATAAACTCGGTTAATCGGCGTTCCGTGAAGATAGAAGGTGGCCCCTTCACTTTCGTCCATGACCCATGGCGTGGCTCCTTTGCTCAACTCCATCTGGAATTCTGGCTCGAAGACGGACTTAATCCAGCTATGTGCTTCTCTAGCGGCTCTAATTCTTTCGACGTTAACGGCGAAGAGATGTTGAATAAGAATCATTGCCAAGGAGACGAACAGGGTGACGAATCCGGCACCAATCAACTCGATAATCAAGGATTCTCGAAAGGAGCTTGAAAGTGACGTCCCTCTTCCAAGGAAGTAGACGATTGTCGTTAAAAACAAAACGAATCCAACGATCAGTAAAGTGATTTTTGTTTTCTCTCCAACTTTCATAGCAGCTTTACTCAAAACTGCCTTTATTCTCTCATAAAATCTAGGAAATTTCAATCATGGGTGCGTTGTGTTAACAACAAACCCCGCGTCGAGAACGACACGAGCGCGCCGTCCTCGAGGGGAGCGGGGCTTGTCGTCTCACGCGGGGCGAGAGAAGGGTACGCGTTGTCACACTGCACCCGAGGTGCGAGGCCGATCACCACACGTTCGCGTCTCGCATGGCGGCGATCTGGTCGCGGAGGCCTTCGTTGTTGCTGGCCGCGATGATGCGCTCGACCAGCTCGTCGTCCATCAGGCCGAGCTCCCTCGCCGCGAGCACGCACACGGCCTCGTCCTCCTCCTCGCTGAACCCGGAGAAGGAGAAGATCATGTCGTCCGCGAGGGCGATCGCGCCGCCGTAGGCGCGGTCACGCTTGTCGGGCGCGGTCACGTCGCGGGTCTGGAAGCTGGAGACGTGGTCGGGGTGGCGCGACAGGCGCTCGGCCTTCTCGAGGGCGTGGTGGGCGTACTTGCGCACCTGCTCCCCGGAGGGGCGACGCACCTCGAAGCAGATGACGCACGGGATCTCCCCGCGTCGCCAGTAGGCGAAGAAGCCGCCCGTACGGGTACGGTCACGGATCGCGACGAGAGGGCCGATGCGTCCTGCGGCGTGGAGAACGGCGAGATCGAGCCGTCCTGCGGCTTCGGAACGGGAACAGGCGCGGAGAGGGAGTTCCAAGAGTCCTCCAGAATCGGAAGAGGGTGGATGCCATTCGCCCCAAGACAGGGCTATTGCGAGCGCAAGTTAGCAAAAAGTCGCCGTTTTGTCTACACGACGATAGCAAGGGAATCAAAATTAAACCGCAGCAGCAGGAGCTTTTCCTTGTTTTTCAGGAGGTATTCGGTTAACGATGCTTTAGGTTCACCACAAGAAAACCACCCTTTATTGGGTGGTTTTCTTGTGTGTATAAAGGATAAAACCGATCGTGTTAGGGGACTCTAAAAGCAATAGCTCCTTTAAACATTTGTCCATTTATCCACCGTGCTCATTGGTGTGGTTTGGTAGGATGTTTCCCAATATGTCAGCTGATCTCCTTTCGCTGCTTACTGCAGCCACCTTTACTCCGTCTGAAGCGAAAACGTATCTTACCGGCCTTGAGCTTGGGAGCGCGACGCTTTCGGATATTGTGAAGCGTGGAGGGATTTCGAAAACTTCGGCGTTTGAAGCGCTTGAATCGTTAAAGGATCGAAAGCTCGTGCGTGCAACCCGCCAAAAGGGTCGGGTCATTTATCGAGTCGCTGATGCAGGGAAAGTGGTGGACGTGTTACGCGCGAAAATTGCAGAACAGTCCACGACGATCGATGACGTGGTGCGTGCATTGCCGTTATTTACCGCGCTGCAAGGTGGCACACAGCCTTCGACGATGATTTACGAAGGCATTGATGCGGTTCATGGATATTTTGCGCATTTAGAAAAAGTTCAGCCCGATACACTGGATGAAATCGCGAATGGTGATGATATTTATACGTGGATAGACCCTGAAGAAATTCGCAAAGCAAGGAAGTTATATCGATGGATTCCAAAACACCCAAGGACGCTGTATGTTGGTACGCCAAAAAACTGGAATCCAAAATTTGCGCACCGCGTATTGAACAAGGCGTGGGGGACGTTCCGCGGGAATTTGGCGATTTACGGAAATTTTGTCTCCGTACTAACGTACACCACTCGACCGATTACGATTATCATCGAAGCAAAGGCGCTCGCAGATTCGCTTCGACTGTTGTTCGGAATCGCATGGCGAGCGAGTGACGACCCGAAATAAAAAACAACCGGCTGTATGCCGGTTGTTTTTATGGTTATGCCATGAATCGTACCTCCGCCGCCGCCCAGTTGAGGTTGGCGAACACGGCGTTCACGTAGTCTGCGCGTTGTGCCGGCACGTAGTCGAGGAGATACGCATGCTCCCACACATCGAGGGCAAAGAGGACTTCGCAACCGGCGAGGTGGCCGACTTCGTGATCGGATACCCAAATGTTGCGCAATGTATTTGTGGTGCGATCGAGCACTAAAAGTACCCACCCAATTCCACGCATCATCGCCATGGCTTTTACTTCATTCTTCCAGCTATCGATCGATCCGTAGTATCCAGCAATCGCATCGGCGAGCGGGCCGGTCATTGATCCATCGCCACCAAGGCTCGCGAAGTAGATCTCGTGCAAACGCATGCCGTTCCATTCGAATGCGTATCGACGAGTAAGCTCGGAAAGCGCAATCGCGTTTGCCTCTGAATCCTTTTTGTATTCATCGATTTTTGCTATGACCGCATTTACGTTCTTCACATATCCTGCGTACAGCTTGAGGTGCGCTTCGATCTGTTTCGCAGACAATCCTGTCATCTCTGGAAGGTTGAACCTTGCTTCTGAGTAAGGCATAATGAGGCTTAAGAATAGAGAGATGGTAGCACGGGTGTGCTTGCAAAGCTATGCGGATTTTTGCCATTGAAAGTAGCTGTGACGAGACCGCTGTGGCGATTCTGAACGGAGTCGATGGCGTTCTTTGCGTTGAGTCATCGCTGATCCGATCGCAGATTGATATTCACACCATATATGGCGGAGTGGTTCCAGAAGTTGGAGCTCGTCAGCATCTCGAGATGATCTCGCCGATGATCGCAAGGATGGTTCGTCCGGATGGTGCGGGTATTGATGCGATTGCGGTGACGGCGGGTCCTGGTCTTGCTCCGGCCCTACGGGTTGGTGTGGAGGTCGCAAAAACGTTAGCGTGGGCGTGGAGGAAGCCGCTTATCCCGGTTTGTCATCTCGAGGGGCACATTTACGCAAACTGGATCGATAGTGTTCCGGAGTTTCCTGTGCTTGCATTGATCGTTTCCGGTGGACATACGGAGCTCGTTCTTATGCGTGATCACGGAAACTTTGAACGGCTTGGTGAGACGCTCGACGATGCCGCGGGAGAAGCATTCGATAAAGTCGCGAGGATGATGGGGCTTCCATATCCGGGCGGCCCGGCTGTTGATCGGCTTGCGGTGCAGGGCAACCCGAAGGCTTTCACATTTCCAAGACCGATGATGAATCGAGACGACGCAATGTTCAGTTTCTCCGGTTTAAAGACTGCGGTGTTGTATGAGCTGAGGAAGAATGAATCTCGAATGGCGGACGAATCGTTCCGTGCCGACATCGCCGCATCGTTTCAAGAAGCGATCGTCGAGACGCTCGTCGAAAAAACGATGCGTACGGCGTGGAAGTGCATGCCAAAGAGTATTATTCTCGCGGGCGGTGTTGCGGCGAATGCGCAATTGCGAGATCGGCTGAAGACGGCAACGGAAGATCGGGGCATGACGATGCATTTGCCGCCGTTTCAATACTCTCTTGATAACGCGGCAATGATCGGTGCTGCGGGATATTTTCGAGCCGTGCGTGGCATCAGTGCCGATCCGCTGACGTTGGTTGTGGATCCGAACCAGGACATATGACCGATACGACCTATAAGACCAATGCTCCTGAAGAAACTCAGGCGGTCGCCGCCGAGCTTGCGCAACATCTTGTTGGTGGTGAGTTCATTGCGTTGATCGGCGATCTTGGTGCGGGGAAGACCACGTTTACCCAAGGGCTTGTTGCCGCGATTGGATCGACAGCCCGCGTAAAATCGCCGACGTTTACCGTCATGAATGAATACGCAGTCTCGAGTCACCCAACAATTCGTCGAGTGGTCCATTGCGATTTCTATCGATTCACAAAGGCAGAAGAACTCGGCGCTCTCGAGCTTGATGAGTATCGGCGGCTTGATACGGTGATTATTGCTGAATGGCCCGACGTGTTGCCTACCGTGGCATGGGAACCGACATATACGGTCAGGATCGAACATGAAGATGAGCAATCTCGGACGATTACGATTGAAGAGGGGATGTGATAGGGTGATATTATGTTCACCGAATGGAGTTATCGACTAGGACTTTTCCATTTTAGACCAGTTTCGATGAACGATGAGAAATCTTCCGAGGTGTACTTCGTGGTACATTGAGGAAGATTTCGATATCGTGAGTCGAAAATGGGCAAAATGGGGAAGTCCTATATGAGAACAGCGCGTTTTTTTGTCCCCGCAGATTGGATTGCGCAAAGCGCGCAGGCCTTTTCGATTCCGGCGGGTTCGATACACAAACAGATTGTTTCCGTGCTTCGGATGAAGCCATCGGATCATATCAGTCTGTGCCCGAACGACGGAACAGAAATTGATTGTGAAATTACGGAGATTACCAAGGCAGCAATCCTCGGAAAGATTGTTGGATCTCGAACGGCCGAGCCGTTGCGCCCATCAATCACTGTGTGTGCGGCGATCACGAAGCGCGACACGTTCGAGTGGACGTTGCAGAAATGCACAGAGATTGGTGCGACGGCGTTTATTCCGATGATCACCGACCGCGTGATTAAAAAGACGAAGGAGGTTCCGGCGCGATGGATGGATATTCTTCGTGAGGCGAGCGAGCAGTCTGGCCGGACGACACTTCCAATGATCCACGATCCGTCATCGCTGAAGTCGGCAATTGAACAGACGGCGAAGTTCGATCGAATCGTTCTTCACGAGTCGGTTGGAAAGGTTGCGCCAATGCCAAAGGTTCGCGTGATGGACCACGTTGCGCTATTTATCGGACCAGAAGGGGGATTTTCCGATACCGAGATCGAAGAGCTGCGATCGGCGGGATCGACGATCGTTCAGATCGGCGACCTGGTGATGCGCGCCGAAACCGCGGCCACGGTTGCAACGGCGCTTATTCGATTTGGGGCAATATAGTCAGAAAGTTGTTCTTTTTTGGAATTTTTGTTAGGATTTTCTGTCCCGAGCATCTCGCTCGGTGGCAGCCACACAGGTGATTCGTGGATTCTCCTCTCTCCATCGCCGTTCGCCGCGGTCTCGTTCGCGAGCTTGTCCAATATCCGCTCTCCTACGAGGAGATCGGGCAGGTGCTCGGCTTCGATGTCAGTACGATTGCGAACGACATCAGTGCGCTCCGGCGGGCAGGCGATCCGATCGCTCGCTCGAAGCCGTCGTACGCCGTACGACTCGCGGTCTACGTGCAGACCCTCAACGCGGAATCGCTGGATCTGAGTCCGGAGATCACGATCGAGGTGCAAAAAGCGCTCCATTTCGGCCTCAACCTCGACGGGTTCGAAGTGGTGACGCGTGCCATGATCGATGGCATCAACATGGCCCGTGCGCCGAAGATTCCGCCCCATCTCTGGAACACCCAGCGGCTGGTGCACGCCATCTTCGGCTATGCCGCGCCCATCGACCAGTTCCTTTTCCGGCCGTGGGATCCGCGTTTCAACGGACGCAAGATCGATCTTGCGGACGAAATGGCACGGCAGTGGTATCCACGGATGCTCTCGAGCGGCGTCGATCTCGTGAGCACGGTGAAGAATCATGTGGATCTCGCCCGCCAGTTCGTGGCGTTCCACGTGTACGAAGGGCAAGTGATGGAGCACCATATCGCTCCCATCAATCCGGATCGTCCGGCCAGCTGCCGCGCGGACGTGGTGGTGGGCAACGCCGTCAAGGAGCGGCTGGACAATGCGCTGGCCGCGCTGAGCAGTCGTTATCGTGAAGTGCTGCGCCTTCGTTACCCGGAAGACGGGAGTGAGGGGGAAGAGCTGTCCAAGATCGGGAAGCGCATGGAGCTCAGCCGCGAGCGCATCCGGCAGATCGAAGCCGAGGCTCTGAAAGAGATGCGAACGTTCCTCGTGGCGGACGACGTTGACATCCATCCGGTGTCCACGTTCGCCGCCGTGGTTGCGAATGTTCGGAATCTGGCCAGGCGCTACACCCCCGAGAATCCTGCCGATCTCTACCTTACCGGTTCCATCGCCGAACTCAATCTCTCGCCTCGTGCACAGGCGGTGATCGAGGAGCTCGGTTTGAGTCGGGTCTTTGAACTTCGCGGGGAAGGCTCTGGAAATATTCTCCATGCGGTGAACGGGGGGCGGAGTGTGGCCGATGAAGTGAAGTCGGCGCTCGATAGGATCGAGGCTCGCTCGAAATGCTGATCTCTAGCTTCGACGAGATCTGATCGGCAACAGAACGGGTTCTGGGTACAACGCCCGCGTGGGCCGCCTTCAGGGGCGGCCCACTTTCTTTTCGAATGATTTCTTAAACCATAGGAGCGATTTGGCGATCTCGTGATGCGCGCTGAGACTGTGGCCATCATCGGCACGGCGCTGATCCGATTCTCCACAATAGGCTAGGGTTGATCATGGTAGAATATTTTACCATTTCATGGGGTGCTTTCATGCTCGGAGTTTACCTGAAGCCTGTCGATCGTGCGGAACTTACTGCCCTTCTGCAGGCCAGATCCAATCGGCCCGAGCGGTACAGGCTTTTTCGGGAAGTACATCGACTCGTTGATGTGCTTGAGTTCTTGCGCGCGCAAGCAAATACCGTGCAAGACCTTCGTGACCTTACCACTCGCTTCCCGGGAAATCCGGAGCTGAACAACCCCGCCGATACGCGGCCGGTGAGTCGTGTGGTCCGTTGGATGGAAAGCCATGGTGTCGTGAAGCGCAGGATGCTTGGCTACCAGCTTTGCTGGGAATCTGAAGATGCTTTCGGAATGCACGTTCTCGATCTCGTGTGGGGTCGGCGATAGCGCATTGGAATCGCATACGCTCTCGAGCCACCAAACGGTGTGGCTCGTTGCTGTTTTTGTTGAGTTCTTTTGAGAATTATGCTAGGGTTCTTGGTCATTATCCATGACGCCAATTTTAGAGTTCGTACAAAAATGGGAGGAATCTAGAGGGATTTCACGAGTATGAATTCTTGGGCGACGCGCTTCTTCCGAATGGTGGAGCGCGTCGTTTTATAATCCGAGGTTCCGTTTTACTTCTTCAATCGACGTGATGCCGTCAACTGCCTTCAAGAGACCATCTTGGGTCATGGTTACCATGCCCTGTACTTTACCAAGTTCTCGCATGTCGTACTCACTGATAGTGCCTTTTTCGATGATCGTCTTTTCAAGATCCACGGTTTTGATCAGAATCTCGTACGCACCAACGCGGCCTTTGTAGCCGGTGTTATTACATTTGTCGCAGCCTTTTGGCCCGTAGAATTTAAGATTTGCGGTATCCACCTTCGCTTCGCCGGATGCTTCCGGAATTTCGTCCAGATGTTTTTTGACGTCCACGAGTGTTTCCGTGTCGATTTCCACGATCTGTTTACACTCTTTGCAGAGTTTGCGTAGCAGACGCTGACCCATGATTGCGTTTAACGCTGGAGCAAGAAGATGCGGTGCGAGTCCCATCGATAAGAATCGCGGAATGGCTCCGGCGGCATCGTTGGTGTGAATTGTTGAAAGGAGAAGGTGACCGGTGAGTGCGGCCTGAACAGCAATCTCGGCAGTGTCGAGATCGCGAATTTCTCCAACCATCACGATGTCTGGATCTTGACGGAGAATCGAGCGCAGACCTTTCGCAAAGGTGTAGTCCTTACTGTAGTCAATTTGGCTCTGGTTGATGCCTTCGACTTTATATTCCACCGGATCTTCGAGGGTGATGATTTTCACGTCTGACGTGTTGAGCTTGCGGAGAATAGCGTACAGCGTGGTGGTTTTACCGCTTCCCGTTGGTCCGGTGGTAATAATCATGCCGTTTGGCTTTTCGATTTCTTTCTGGAGTTTCTTCAACGATGCTGGGCGGAAGCCGAGTGCTTCGAATTCGACGGCGATCGAATCTGGATTGAGCAAACGCATAACCACAGATTCTCCGAAGGATGTCGGGATCGTTGAAACACGAACGTCAATTTCTTTGTTTTTTTGGTAAATCGTAAATCGACCGTCCTGTGCTTGGTCGTTCACGTTAATTTTTAAGCTCGAGATGAGTTTGATGCGTCCGATAATCTTTTTCCATTGGTCTGCGGCCAGTTTCGCGACATCCTGAAGGATGCCGTCTACCCGGAAACGCACGGCAATACCCTTCTCTTCGGCTTCGATGTGGATGTCGGAGGATCCGAGTTTGAGCGACGCAGCGATGACGACGGCAATGACATCAGTAACGTTGGAATGCTCCAGAACGCCGGCGATAGACGAGAAATCCGTCATCTGCGCTTGGAACTTCACAATTTCCTCTTCCGTAATTTGTACGCCTTTGACGATTGGCTTGATCTTCGGCAGCGCATCGTACATCTTGATACCTTGTACGAAGCTTTCTTCGCTCATGATGTACACTGCGGTGTTGGTTTTGTGCCGTTCGCCAAGCTCGAATGCAAGTTCTTTGATACGGGGATCTTCCGGTTGCGTAGATCCAATGCGAAGTTCCGGGCCGGTGAACAGAAACGAAATCGCTTTAAGTTGCTTTGCCTGCTCCTCCGGAATGAGCACGAGTGCATCTGGACTAATTGGGAATCCCTTGAGGTTGATGTAGGGAATCTTTTTGGTTTGCGATGCACGCTCTACCTCTGTTTCCCGTTCGCGAAGCGAGATGTTCTGCATTTTTTCCGTCAACTTGGACGATGTTTCGTTGCCGCCAATGATGATGGATGCTTTCGCGGTAGGTGGGGGAGTCGCTGGTGCTTCAACGACGGAGGCCGGTGCTGAAGTGGTTGGGCCTGGCGTTTGTGTTGCGGTTGGGATTGTCGCGGGTTCGGTTGAAGTTTGTGCAACCGTAACTGGAGCCGGTGTGCTATCGGCGGTTTTCTTTTTCAACAGGTCTGCAATGGATGGAAGGTTTCCTGGCATGGTTATCGAGAGAGCGCGCGGCGTGTGTGATGATGGAATCGTGAAGCAAACGGTGCGCGGTCCAGATACTCAGCGAGTAATGTCCACACGGCGTACGTAAATGTGGTCATGAATCCGGCCATGCAGACGGTAAACACCATGGCGGCGAACGTTCCAATGAGCGCAATGCCAATCATGATGCCGAGTGATCCCTGCGCGAGTGCTTCAGCAAAAAGGAATCCGGTTGGGAGTGCAAGGACTGTCAGGCCAAAGAAGAATGCAATCGTGAGCACGAGGTTTGCGGCAAAGACAAGGAGCGCCACTTCACACGCCACCAATGGGTGCCGCATGAATCGCGCGCAGCCTTCCCGAATTCCATCGAGGATAGAGACGTGTTCTTCGCCAACCGCGATTAACGTGAGCATGGCAATGACATTTAGGACGAATGCAACAAAGAGCGTTGCCGCAGCGAGGAGAATTGCTGTTGCGCCGCCCGCAGGAATGTTGGTTGGAAGCTCGCGGATCAATGCTCCTCCGCCACCAAGTACGATGAAGATCGCAACATGGAAAAGGAGGTCGACGCCGAGAATACGGAGGAAGTGATGATGATGGAGCGCGCGAAGGAGGTCGCGACCGGTGAGGCGCTTTTTTCGGTGTACTGATCGGTGCATTGCTACAAGGAGGAGCTGTTGGCACAGCGTCACGATGAATGATCCACCAAGAATAACAGCGCAAATACCGAGTGTAGCGGTAATGATATGCGCGGTGCCAGAAGACAATACAAGCCCGGCGTAGCTGCGGATGAATGTTGCGAAGTCTCCGCCGATAATGTTCACCACATCAATGCCTGGCGTGAGCGCAATCTCGGCTTGTTGCAACAGGTCGTTCACCACAACGCCGGTGCCAGCCAAGCCAGCAAGAACGGCAAAGGGCCAAAGCTCTTTGTGTTCCCACGCGGTTTGCAATGCACGCCAAAGCATTGGTCGGTAAATTGGACTTTCACTTTTCATTTTCATACTCCTCCGAGAATGAGCAAAGTATACCACTCAAAAACAAAACCACGATCGCGAGGATCGTGGTTTTTGTCACTAGCCCTGTACTGGAAGTGGTACAAGAGTTTCCGCTTTTACTGCTGGACCGATGAGGGCAATGAATTCCTCCTTCTCGATGGTTTCCTTTTCAAGCAAGTGCTTCACGATAGCGTCCATTTGCGTGCGTTGCTTGCGGATAATTCCGCGAGCAGTTTCCTTTGCGGCATTGAGGAGCACGTTGATTTCGTCGTCGATGCGTTCTGCAATCTTTTCCGAATATCCGCGCTGCTCATTCATCTGCTTTCCAAGGAAAATCATCTCGTCTTGTCCGCCGTATGTGCGAGGGCCAAGCGCGTCGCTCATGCCGTACTGGGTAACGAGTTCACGAGCGAGATTCGTTGCACGTTGAAGATCGTTTGACGCTCCTGTTGTCAGATCCCCGAAGATTTCCTGTTCGGCAACGTAGCCGCCGAGCATCATCGCAAGTTCGTCTACGAATTCACGGCGTGAGTGCATCTTCTTGTCCTCGTCTGGAATGCTCATGGTGTATCCAGCAGCACGACCACGAGAGATAATGGAGACTTTGTGCACGTCGTCGCAGTGCGGAAGCATGTGGCCAACAATGGCGTGGCCAGATTCGTGATACGCCGTAATGCTTCGTTCAATAGGGGAGAGCATGTGGCTCTTGCGTTCTGGCCCGAGCAATACCTTCTCGATGCTATTGAGCAAATCTTCTTGCATGATGGTTTTGCGATTGCGGCGCGCAGCGAAGATTGCGGCTTCGTTCATGATGTTCATGAGGTCGGCTCCAGAAAGTCCGGTGGTGCGTTCTGCGACGCGCTTCAAATCCGCGCTTGCATCAAGTGGCTTGCCTTCGGCGTGGATTTTGAGAATCGCCTCGCGATCCTTCAAGTCTGGACGATCAAGCGTGACGCGACGATCGAAGCGTCCTGGACGAAGCAATGCGGAATCGAGGACGTCTGGGCGGTTTGTTGCAGCAATCACGATGACGCCAAGGTTCGGCTCGAAGCCGTCCATTTCCACAAGAATCTGGTTGAGCGTTTGCTCGCGCTCGTCGTGTCCGCCCCCAAGGCCAGCACCACGCTGACGACCAACCGCATCGATTTCGTCGATGAAGACGATGCACGGCGCAGCTTTCTTTGCCTTTGCAAACAAGTCACGGACGCGGCTTGCGCCAACACCCACAAACATTTCAACGAATTCGGATCCAGAGATATGGAAGAACGGCACTTCGGCCTCGCCAGCAACGGCGCGAGCAATGAGGGTTTTACCGGTTCCTGGAGGGCCCATGAGGAGCACGCCTTTTGGAATTTTTGCGCCGAGGTCGGCGAATTTCTTTGGGGTTTTAAGGAATTCAACAATTTCAGAAAGCTCTTCCTTCGCCTCAGGATTTCCTGCAACGTCGGCAAATGTAAGCTTGTTCTTTTTGTTCGTCACTTCGCGTGCGCCGCTTTGGCCGAATGTCATGGCTTTGCTGTTCGCGCCTTGCATTTGGCGAAGCAAAAACCACAGCACCACGGAAAGAACGATGACGATTGCTGCCGTCGGCAAGACGTTTCGCGCAAAGGTGACCGCTGCGCTTGGTTCGTCGATTTGCACCGTAAGGCCGGAGCGAATTTCCGAGCTGACGTTGTCGCTGTCCAACAGATCGTTAAACGACTGGCCAGGTTCTTTTCGCGCAACAAACACCGTGTTGTCCGTGCTGGTTGCGGTGACAGTGTCTTCAACGACGGTTACTTTTGTGATTTCTTTACTCTCGATTTTATCCATGAGCGCCGAAATGCTTACCGATTCCGTTTTGGTTTGCGACGGGATGGTTGCATTGGCGAAAATGACACCGAGGACGACGAGCACAAGAAGGAATCCGATGGCATTTTTTGATAATGGTTTCATAGGAAATTGAAGCATCAATGTTTCGAAATGATGACAGAAAAAAGCCCAAAAAGCAAACGAGCCGCCCTTGCGTGGGGCGACCCGTCGTGCCTGATGAATGTGTGCTCTGGTTGCTACACCAGGGCGAGGATCTGCCGACCGACCGTGTCGTTGCTGCTGCTTCGCAGCCGGTAGCCTCCGCAGTCGTCGAGGACGCCACGTTCTGCGAGCCAGCGAATGGCGCGCTCGACGAGCCGTTCCGCGACGCGCTGTGTGTCGCCGACCATGCAGCGCATCCGGTAGACGATGATCGCCATCGTCAGCGGTGTACTTTCAGTCTTCATGACCTTGAGCACTCCGGCGACTCCCTGGGCGACGGATTTCGTCTGATTGGGGAGGTGCGCCTGTAGCGCCTCCGCGAGCGTTCTCGGTGCCGGAATCTCCGGCCGAGGCAGCGCGATGATCGCGACCGCCTCCTTGAATGCGGGGGCGGCGATCGGTGGAGCGGCTGCCGGCGTGTGCCTTGGCTTGAACCCGCGCGTGAGGTGCTTCTCCTGACGGAGGAGGTTCCCTGCGACGGTGCGAAAGTTCTTTTTTCTTCCGTTCTTCCGCCAGCAATCCAGTACGGCTTCGAATTGCGGATGCGCCAGCATCGCGAGCGCGTTGGCCGGGCTACGGAGGTCGTCCGCAAGCAATGCTCGGTGCTGGAGCAGCTCCACGAAGACGACTTGCGCTTCGCGCGGCTGCGCGAGGAACACTCGCACCGTGGAGAGCGCGACTTCGAGGGGGACGCCCTGAGAGCGGAAGGCATGAGCAGCGTGCGCAGCTTCCTTCGCATTCTGTTTTCCGTCGGGCATCAGGCACCAGCAGCCGAACGCCACAGGCCACCACGTGGTGGCGGTTGCTGCACCATGTCCGTGGAAGAATCGCGCCTTGCGGTCGTGGAGCATGTGCTCACCTTTCCAGATTTGGAAGGCGAAGAAGTTTGGGTTCATCTCGCAGCATGACGTCAGGACGATGTCTGCCATGGCGGCTACCCTCGCGAGGTCGTTCGAGCGGCCACCCATGTCCAACACCAGGAACGCGGTGACGTCGATGCCATCGTGGCTCGAGTGTCGGGTGGCCATCTGGAAGAAGGTGGTCAGCGCGTCGATGACTTCTGCCATTGCGCGGATACCGAAGAGGGGAGGGGCGACGTCGATCTCTTGCATTGAAAAACCCTTGCCGGCAGCGCGGTATGCGCTTTGGGCAGAGAAGTATTCCCATACTTTCACGGTTTCGTCAATCAAAAAACCGCCAACACTGGCGGTTTTTTGTGACGTAGCGAATGATTACGCTTTGTCTTCGGTCTTTTCAGTTTTCTCAGTCTTTGCTGCGCCTTCTTCCTTGAGGGAGAGGCCGAGGCGGTGTTCGTCTGGTTCAACGGAGACGATGCGGAACTTCATGACATCGCCTGGTTTTGCCAACTTTGTTGGGTCTTCCACTGGCTTGTCGGAAAGCTCGGAAACGTGTGCGAGGCCCTGAATGTCGGCGTCGAGTTCAACGAAGAAACCAAATGGGTTTACTTTGATGATTTTGCCTTCTACCCAGCTGCCAACCTTGTATCGCTTTGCGACGGTCTTCCAAGGGTCTTCAGTAAGCTTTTTGATGGACAAGAAAATCTTGCTTCCTTCAATACCGATGATTTCTGCACGGACGCTGTCGCCCATCTTGAGTACGTCGCGTGGGTGATCAATACGCTGCCATGCAATTTCCGAGATGTGAACCAATCCTTCGAGTGGGGTGGTGCTTCCGGTTGGGAAGAACTTCACGAATGCGCCGAAGTCTGCAACTGCAGACACGTCGCCAGCAACGATGTCGCCAACGCGGCACTGCGCGATGATGTTCTTCTGTTCCTCTTCCCAAACTGCCTTTTCAGACACGATCAGTTTTCCATCATCCTCATGAACGTCCAATACGCGAACACGCATGGTTTCGCCAATAAAGCTGCGGAGCTTCTCGAAAATCTTCTGCTTATCGCCACCGGCAACACGTGGGTAGTGTTCTGGAGCAAGTTGCGACACTGGCAAGAAGCCCTGAACGTGGTTCACGCGAACGATGAGCCCGCCCTTGTTTGCGTCCAATACCTTTACTGGGATTGGTTCGCCAGAGGTGGAGAGTTCGCTCAAATCTTTCCATGCGCGCTGCTGACCAGCGTAACGGAATGAAAGCTCAACTTCGCCGTTCTCGTTTTCCATGTCGACCACGGTTGCTTCAACTTCGTCACCGTCTTTGAGGTTCTTGTAGGCTTCCGCTTCCGCATACAATTCGCGACCACGAACAACACCAGTGGTAAGGCCAAGAATGTCGATGCGGATTTCACGACCCTTTGTAGAAAGCACCTTGCCCTTAATGGTGTCGCCAAGCTTTGGGATGGTGAACAATCCCTCTTCCTTCAAGAGCTCGTCGAGCTTGCTTGATGTGACTACCGCTGCCTTTTTCGCTTCTTTCATAAAGAAAATATCCTGATCGAGCTACGGGCCAAATGGCCGATAGGCGCTCAGGGGCTAAGAATGAAGAAGTGGCAAAAGAGTACAGGGCTTAGCGAAAATCGGCAAGTGTTGCGCCGTGGGCAAAGAGAATCGTATTGTGATATACATAATGTAAGAATCATCTCACCCAATGTCCTATGACTGTTGGAGAATTGATGAAGACTGATGTGATTACGGTTTCGCCGTCGTTAAGCTGGCGAGAGGCTGCAGAATTGCTACTCGCTCGGGGCATTTCTGCCGCGCCCGTGGTTGATGACTCCGGCCATTTAGTAGGGATTTTGAGTGAGAAGGACCTGTTTCGTGGATTGTTTCCGAGTTTTAAAGATTGGGTACAGACGCCGGAGAATTACCTCGACTTCGATGCTATGGAGCATCATGCGGCTGATGCGATGGGAAAGAAGGTGTCCGACGTGATGAGTACGCGGGTGATTACTGCGGAACCACACACGCCTATTTTGAAGGTTGGGGCGCTGATGGTTTCATCCGGAATCCACCACATTCCCGTCGTTGAACACGATATTCTCGTCGGCATTGTCGGCCGTGGTGATATGTATCGGGCGATTATGAAACAGTATTTTGGGATGGGGAAATCTGACGCGACATAGAGTGTGGAAATTGATACGATGGAAGCAATCCCCGGTGACTGTTGTTTATACTCGTAGCCTTGAGGCGTGGAGGGATCGCCCAGGTGGTCTGCGTAGCATATTTTTTATGCTTGATACACAGGATATTCAGGTACTTCGTGAGATCTTCGGTGAGATGCTTGGGAAGAATAATGTGATTCTTCGAGACGAAATGTTTGCTGTTCGAGATGAGATGATCGGTCGGATAGACGGCGCTCGAGATGAGATGATCGGCAGAATTGACGGTACTCGTGACGAGATGACGGGTCGAATTGATGGGATGAAAGGCTGGATGGAGACATTACTCCAAAAGGAACTTCGTTCTGTTCGCGACGACATCATCGAAGTCATTAATGACGGTGTACTGCCGCAGATTGATCGATTGAATATTCGTGTGACGCGGTTGGAGCGTATGCAGCGACAGGGATCGTTTTAATTTCCTTCTTCGATTTGAAGACCCACCCAACGCAATGGGTGGGTCTTCGCGTTTTATGAACTGGATCTGAACTGACCTTGGAGGGGGTTGTGATGGGAGGGCGGCGAGAGGCATCATCGGCGAGCTGGGGTATTCGATTTTAAAAAGGGTGTTTTGGTAATGCGAATCATTCGCAGAAAGAAATCGCTATTCGATATTTACAACCTTCGAGGTCGGCGATGACGTCGTTTACGCTCGGCGATCGCGCATTTCCGAAATCGATCTCACTTTTCATCGATTTCAGGCTCAGAATGTATTCTGCTGCCCAGTTTTAAAACCCCAAAAAACGAGGGTATCGTTTTCTGCCGCAGCACCTCATACTCCCAGGCTTCGCGCCGTCTCGTCCCAACCCTCAAAGGTTCAGGTCAGATAGATCGGTTAGGCGTTCTCCACAGTACTTCTGCCTTTTTTATTGCGTTGTCGTTACACTACCAACACTATGGCACACCCAAACGGAGAGATGGTGCAGGATTTTCGGAAAGCGGTTGGGCGGTTAGTGCCGCTCGCACCAAAGACGATTCGTGATGAAGCAATGCGGCTTGCTGACGATTTGGAGCAGAACGAATCATCAACGGTTGAGCAGATCCGCCAAGCATTGGTGTATGTTGGAAAAAAAGAATTTCCGTATCGAAAGGCGTACCAAGAGTTGTGTGCTGGCGACGAGGAAGCGCGCTTGCAAGAGTTCGTCCTCGGAAAGCTCGACGCATCGTTAAAAGGAAAGATGGAGCCGGTGGTGAAGTACGGCGTGCACATTTTGGATTTTGTGAAGAGTTCACAGTTCGAATCAGAGCTCACCGATGACGAGCGATCGCGGGTCGACCGTGAAATTCTTGCTGCACACGACGTGCTCGACCGGCAGTGCGACGAACGTGCGGCGGCTCGGCGGGGAACATACGACGAACTTGTTGCGCGATGGTCGGCAACACAGGAACACATCCAACAGATGATTGAGGTATTGCGCGGCATGGCGGATCGCGATCCGGAATATCATGATGATATTTTGGCGCGTGTCCAGCAATTCGAAGACGGATGGTCTATGGTGGAAACTGATCCGACGGTGGATGACGTGCAGAAAGAAATTACGTATTGGACCGGTGTGCTGAGTGAGGATGAAGAGGATGGTGCCTCGGAGTAACTTGTGTTACCGTACTGACGAATTCGAGCCGATTATGAATATTACCTGGAACGGTGCGGGAAGTATTGTTTTGACGGCAAAGCCTGGTCAAACAGAAGTGTCGTTGGTGACAAATCCGTTTTTTGCAGAAGGTTCGATGAAATTTCCAAAGCAGATCGAAGCATCAATGATTGCGCGAACGCACGATGATGATTCGACGGGAAACATGCAGGCAATTATTGCGGAGCATGACGGCGGTTCAACGCCTTTTGTTGTCGATCACGCTGGTGAATACGAAGTGCGCGGATTATTTGCCACGGGAATTTCGGCGCCAAAGAAGGACGGCACACCACACACGATTTATCGATTCGACGTTGAAGGAATGCATGTTGGATTCCTTGGCGCGATTGATCGCGCGCTGACAGCAAAGGAGCAAGAAGCACTTGGCGCCGTGGATATTCTTTTGATCCCTGCCGGTGGAGGAAGCGTTCTTGGTGCGTCTGCCGCGGCTGAGCTCGTTACGCAGATCGAGCCACGCGTCGTTATCCCAATATACGTGAACGCTTTTGAGGGCGACGGATATGCGGAAAGTGCGGCGTTTGTGCGGGAAATCGGTGCTCCGTCCGAAACTCTGACGAAGTACAAGATGACGCGTGCAGGTCTTCCGGAAGAAGACATGGCGGTAGTCGTTCTTGCCCGTGGGTAGCATATGGATACCCCACGTATCGTCATTCCCAAGCGGCGATTCCTTGTTGGGAAAACAGCGTGGATTGTTGCGGTGATTGCGGGCGTTGTGCTCGTTGGCACAGTGATCCAGATGCGCATGACCTGGACGCGAGAACGAACACGCGGGGTAACGAGTGACGCCGTTGATCTCTTAAACACCGTGAAGACAGAGCTCGGAACGGTTCTTCCTCCGGCGAGTGTGCTTGCACCAATTACCGACGCGTTTACGTCAGACTCTTCCACTTCTTCCTCCAACTAACCTGTATGGCAAAAGCAAACGACACCACCGAAGTTCTTCCAGAAGATCCAGGTCTCGTCCCTGTTGGCGGGCTCATTCAACAAAGCATCACGGAAGAAATGCGTCATGCATACTTGGACTATGCCATGTCCGTGATTGTTGCTCGCGCACTTCCAGACGTTCGTGACGGTATGAAGCCGGTGCATCGCCGTATTTTGTATGCCATGTGGGATATCGGTTTGCGCGCGAATGCAAAGTTCCGAAAGTCTGCAACCATCGTTGGAGAGGTGCTTGGTAAATATCACCCGCACGGCGATATTTCCGTGTACGACTCCATGGTTCGCATGGCTCAAGACTTCTCGTTCCGCTATCCACTCGTTACTGGTCAGGGAAACTTTGGTTCTATGGACGGCGACGGCGCCGCTGCGTATCGATACACCGAGGCAAAGCTTTCCCCGATTGCCGAAGAGATGCTTATCGATATTGAAAAAAACACGGTGAACTTTGTACCGAACTACGATGGTAGTCACGATGAACCAGCAGTGCTTCCAGCAAAACTTCCAAACTTGTTGCTCAACGGCATGATTGGTATTGCTGTGGGTATGGCGACGAATATTCCCCCACATAACGTGAAGGAAATCAGCACAGCCATTTTGAAGCTCATCGACAATCCGGACACGACGATCGATGAGATTGTTGGAGTGATGCCTGGTCCAGATTTTCCAACCGGCGGAATTGTCTATGGCACCAACGATCTTCGTGCGGCATATGCAACGGGTCGTGGGGGAGTCGTCGTTCGCGCAAAGACCGATATTATCGAAGGGAAAAAAGATACTGCGGTTATTATTGTCTCGGAAATTCCATACCTCGTGAACAAGAGTTCGCTTATTGAAAAGATTGCGGATCTTGTGCGTGAAAAGAAGCTTGAGGGCATTCGCGATATTCGTGATGAATCGAACAAAGAAGGTGTTCGTATTGTTATCGAGCTCAAGAAAGACGCGTATCCACGAAAAGTGTTGAATCGTTTGTATCAATCAACACAGCTTCAGACGACGTTCCACTACAACATGCTCGCGCTTGTTGATGGAATTCAGCCTCGGGTGCTAAATGTGAAACAAATTCTTGAAGAGCACATTAAACACCGCAAAGAAGTGGTGAAGCGTCGTACGGAATACGATTTGGCACGTATTGATGACCGTTTGCACATTTTGGATGGCTTGCGTATTGCGCTTGCGAATATCGACAAGGTAATTGCCACCATCAAGAAATCGAAGGACAAGGACGAAGCACGCGTGAATTTGATGAAGCAGTTTTCCATGAGCGAGCGTCAGGCGATCGCGATTCTGGAAATGCGGTTGCAGGCTTTGGCGAACCTTGAGCAGTTGCGCATTGAGCAGGAGTACGCCGAGAAGATGAAAATCAAGGAGGCGTTGGAAGCGATTTTGAAGAGCGAAAAGAAGTTGCTTGCGGTGCTCCGCGGCGAGCTTGTTGAGCTTGCAGAAAAGTTTGGCGACGAGCGACGCACAAAGATTGTGAAGGCTGGCGTGAAGGAATTCTCAATGGAGGATATTATTGCGGACGTTCCAGCCGTCGTCATGATGACGAAAGATGGTTACATCAAGCGCTTAGCGCCAGATACATTTACGCAGCAGGGTCGTGGCGGAAAGGGCGTTATTGGATTAACAACAAAGGAGGAGGATATTGTTGAGGCGATGTATTCGGCGACGACGCATGACGACATGATGTTCTTCACGTCGCGCGGCCGCGTGTTCCGTTTGAAGGCGTACGAAATTCCAGAAGCGTCGCGTACGGCAAAGGGTCAGGCGATTGTGAACTTCCTCGAACTTGGACCTGGCGAGAAAGTCTCATCGGTGCTCGTTGGAAACTTGAAGAAACAGCTTGGTGCGAAGTTCATCATGATGGTGACGAACCGCGGAACGATTAAAAAGACAAAGCTCGAAGATTTTGAGAATGTCCGTAAGTCGGGATTGATCGCGATCAAACTCAACGACGGCGACAACTTGCAGTGGGTACGAACATCCACCGGGAAAGATCAGGTGATGTTGGCTACGATGAACGGTATGTCGATTCGTTTTAACGAGGACGATGTTCGCGCGATGGGCCGTGTTGCTGCGGGTGTTCGCGGAATGAAGCTGAAGGGTGACGACGAAATTATCGGCATGGAAGTGATTAGTGCGGAAGCGCAGAAAGAAGGTCGACAGCTTCTGACTATTATGGGAAATGGGTACGGAAAACGCACCGACATCGAAGAGTACGGCATTCAGGGTCGCGGCGGATCTGGAATCAAGACCGCGCAGATTACCGCGAAAACAGGAAAGCTCGTGTGCGCATATGTGACAGAGATGAAAGATTCGCGCGACTTGCTCATCATGTCGCAAGGCGGACAGATCATTCGTACATCAGTGACATCGGTTTCTGTCATCGGTCGCGCAACACAAGGCGTTCGTGTGATGCGTTTCAAACAGGCAGGTGATATGGTTGCAACAGCAACAGTTGTTGCGGGAGCGGTGGAAGAGAAGGAGGAAAAGTAGAGGCGGCCCGCTGGGTCGTCTCAAACAAAACACGTCGCGCAGTGCGGCGTGTTTTTGTATCATGGTAAAATGTGCCCAAGTATGTCAAACGAAAAGATTCCGGATAAAGAAGAACAAAATGGGTCTCTTCCTAAAAAACAAGACGGAGGTACGCTTGGGCGTGATGTTTTCGGTGTATTGTCCGATGAAGATATTCAACCATACGATTTGGATGAGTCTGACGGGTCTCAAATCGAGCCTGGAATGACGGTGCAAACAAATATTCCTGCGATTCCTGGGGCTATAAGCTCCTACAGTTCCCCCCTGGGTCAGGGTTCTGATAATGCTTCGTTGGCAGGTGTTTCTGCGCTTGAACTGGAGAATAGAGCGAAGGAGGGGCACGCAATGACCCACGAACGGCTTGTAGAGACCGAAGCATTGTCCTTGAAACATTTGGTTTCCAGAACGCGAGCAACATTACAAAAAGAAGTTGACGCGCGACCGGCTCTTACAAACGTCGTTGAACTTATTGATGGTTTAGAAATACAGCTTGCTGGTCTGATTGAGGAGCTTGAAGATAATGCTGCGGATTGCGATGGGGTGCATATCGATGCATCTCGATACTCCCTGATGCCCATTGATACGCTAGTAGCGGCGATCGCAGAAGATCTTGCTCGAGTTTCAGAATTTGTTGGTCGAGATAGTAAAAATGGCTATTTAGGATCTACGTATACTGCTTCTGCAAAGACATATATTACAGAGCGGCTTCGCTATGAATCGCTGAGAGAATATTTACTCGTAAGCGCGAAACAGCAGGAGGGAAACCTCGGACAAGAAGGCGTGTCATCGCATCGCCAACATCCGTCTGAGGTTCCTACGACGGATATTGTCGATGAGTTTCGACGAGCCCAGATTTTGGACGACGCGCGCAACATCGTTGGCGTTGATGCACTCGCGACTCGATTGCGCATTATCGTCGCATTCTTTGACCGCTCTGCCGAGCTTCTCGCTCAGGAGAAAAATGCAGCCATTGCGCTACGGAAAAGGACGAAATTGACTTTGAATCGCGATCTGCTTCTTCGCGAAATTGATAGGCGCCTTGCGGACTCGATACAGACGCTTGGAATATCCGAATCCGCATCGGATCAAGGTATTCGTTCCGCGTATGAAAAACGAATGACTGAACTTGAGAAGAGGCATTCCAGTATAAACACGGAAGAGTATGCCCATCTGGTGGCAGAGCTCGAACACGCTCGCGATATGCTTCTAGGGAGGAGCGCGCAGATGCAATCTGAGGCTCGTGCTGTGCTTGGAATTGACGAAACAGCTTCAGAGTCGGAAATTTTGTCGATGTATACCCAGCGCGTGAACGCTGTAAACAGAGGAAAGACACACCTTTCTTCGATGGATGTTGAATTGATAGTAGGAGAACTCCGCCGATGCGTAGACAGCCTTATTTCGCCAGCGCGCCAAGGGCTTTTAAGAGACATTGCAACGCTTCGTATTTCGGAAGCGGCTTCGATGGAAGAAATACTTTCCGCATACGATCATCGTATTGCCGCTCTTGAGAGTGGGGGCAAACATGCGACTTCACGTGGAATCACCGAAAAGCGTACGGAGCTTGTGTTGGCTCGCGATAGAATGCTTTTATACAGAAAGGGACAGCAACAGCGAGAGATGGAGGCACTCGCCGCGAAGAATCCTCATGTGTTATTTGGCATTCCAGAAGATGCGACGCGTATGCAGATTGAGCAAGCGTTTGCTGCACATATGCAGGTTTTAGACTTTGATCGTGCGGAAGATCGAAGGGAAATAGCGGATCTTCAGCGCGCGCGGGAGCGATTGTTGGTTCGTGCTGAAGCTCGGGAAAAGGAAGAGACATTTCGTCGTGCAGAAGAGAATCGAGAGGCTCAAGAAGAAGCGGATCGGGCGCATTATGCCTGGCTTACAAGACCGATGGTTTTCCCGGAAGTTCAGAAGCAGGTTCCTGAGCAGAGGCGAGAGGTATCTGAAGGCCTCTTAACGAAGTTGGCCCGTATTCCTGGGCGATGGATTCGTGGATTAGTCCTCAGCGGAACCGCTTTTGCTGCTATTGGCGAATCCGCGGAGCATCAGAAGGAGATTGAGCAGGCGGCGGAATCTGCGCGCGCTGCTGAAACGTTGCGAAGTGATCAAGGAGGGGTAGACGTGGATCAGGATAGGAATACTGAGGATTCGGTGGCTACTCGAATCCTGCCTGTTGAAGTTCCAAATACCGACCATGTCGTTGCGGATCGTGAGACCTTGTGGAAAGTTCTGAGCGATGAAATTCGCAATCGCGATTTGCGTGTCACGAACGAAAAGATTGTGACATTGAAACATTACGCCGATTTGGAAAATCCGGGAGTCGATTGGGAAAAGCTTCAGGTTGGGCAGGTTATTCATTTGAAGCAGGTGGAGGGCATGCTCGATCAAATGGAAGGGAAGCCGACGCCGCTCCCAGAATCCGGATTCCGTGCGGTGCTCACAGACGAATCCATTGCTGAGGACAATATTCCTGCATCAACCTTCGGTAAGGAAGTTCAACGAATCAATCATGTTATTGATAGAGGAATGACTCCGGAATTCGCAGAAGCTAAGGCGTATAGCGACATTCCTCGCAACGGACACGAAAAACACGCGATGGTGAAAGGGGAATGGATTTACAAGATTATTCACCTCATGCTTGGTGAGAGCGGCTTCAACTGGAGTGTGCCACGCATGACGCGATTGAAAAACATGACACTGCAGGAGAATGGATTATCGGAAGCTCAGGCCGCGAAGCTTCCGCCCGGTGCGATTGTTTCATTCAATAGCGTGCTTCAAGAAATTCAAGCAATGAAAGCGGCAAAGGAAAAGACGAAAAAGAAGTAGAGACGCATGACGGCCGGCTTCCCGAGGGATGCCGGCCGTTCGTGTTGGTGACGTGTTCGTCCTACGCCGCGCTGAGCGCGTGATCGAAGCGCCGCTCGATTTCTCGCAGCCCGTCGGCTCTGTCGTCTCCCCGGTGGGCGACGCCGCGAATGAGATCCGTGATTTCACCCATCTCGCGGAGATGGTAGGGCTGGACCCAGGGGGCGCAGTCCATCATCCATTGCAGGCCCGCCTCACGGAAGCGTTGCAGCGCGTCAATGTCTCCGCTGTTCACCATCTGGATGGCCGCCGAGAGTTGGTCGCGGAGCGCGACGGCCTTCAGGAACGCAGCCGCCCGACGAGCATTGCTCGCGATGCGGTTGTACTGCCTCGCTTCGAAGCCGTCGATCATTTCCTGTACTGCGGCGTGCGCGAATGCCGTCCAGGGAAGGATCGGGTTGATGAAGCTCCGTTTGAGCTCGTCGCGGTACCCCTTGAGTCGCTTGACGAAGTTGGTCACGCGCTGCTCGCTGACACCCAGCGGAAGCTCGGTGGTGATACCGAGCCACCACGACTTCTTGTCGTCGAGCTCTGTCGCCATCCGGCTACAGCGCTGGACCACGCGACCGATCCACTCCTCGATGTCGCGGCCACTGTACGTGACGGCCTCGAGCACATCGTGCTGGTCCGCGGTGAGCGCTTCCGCGCGGCGTTGAATGGCACGAACGATGAGCACGTAGCGGTACACATTCCGGCGGTTGATGGAATCGAGGGGATTCTCCATGCTCGCGAGGAATGCGCGGATCTCCTTAGCAAGCTTCGCGTTGGAATGCACGAAATTCTTGAGGAAGCGGATGTTCTCGCGGTGCGTCTCTGCATCGATCCGACGCTTGAGGCGGGTCTTCAGTGCGAACCCAAGCTTTTCGTCGCTCATCACGACGAGCGTGCGGAGAAGGACGATTTCGTTCTTCACTCGGCTTGCCGCACGACGCATGGCGCGGTTCACGCCGAACACCCCTGCTTCGAAGCCGGAGACGATCGGAAGGCGCTTCAGCTTGGTGGGATCGTCGGCTCCGTAGATTTTGCTGCCCGGGGCGAAGATCACTTCGCGATCCACCTTCGTGAACCGCTGGAACACCTGGAAGCTCTGGGGGCCGCTCGTCATGCCCCACACCGATCCTTCGGAGAGACACGCGGCTTCGCCTTCAATGATGCGTCCGATGTGGCCGGAACCGTCCGGAGTGATGACGCCCTCGTGATTGACGAAGAGCATCAGTGCGAGCACGTGGACGAGGGGGAGGGTCGGGATGGGCTTGTCGCCAAGGGGGCTGATCACGATATTTTCCGGTCTGAGTGTGATACTGGCACGGGTGTGCCGGCGCAAGAGAATAGCCAGGTTTGTGGCTTGACGTCAAAGGGGTATTTCGCTATCCTTTGCGCATTCTTCAATTCTCCCTATGCCATTGCCGTCATTCCGAAGCTCACGTTCAAAGGTTCGCCGACGCCGTTCCCACCACGCGTTGAAGGCCCAGCAGGTCGCGGTTTGCGCAAAGTGTGAGGCAATTCTTTTGCCACACCGCGCATGTAAGAACTGCGGAGCATACGGCGATCGCAACGTTGCAAAGAAAGGCGCTGCAGAGGTAAAGAAGGCTATCGCGAAGACGGTCAAGAAGGCTCCAGCAAAGAAGGTTGCGGCAAAGAAGACGTCCAGCCAGCCTGGCCACGAAGGTCATAACCACGAGTAAATTCCAACACAATGCCTGCCGTTTGGCGGGCGTTGTTGTTTTCGGTATACTCTCAGCAATCTATGTCGAATCGCCACCTGGCTCGTACAATGGCCATGCAAGTTCTTTACGAATGGGATTTTCGCGGAAAGGAGGCGGTACGGCTTCCGGAAGTTGTTGCGTTGGTTCGCGAAGAATTTGCACCGAAGTTCGATGATGGTGGCTACGTGGAGCAGCAGGTTGGTGAAATCATCAATCATCTTCCAGCGATCGACACCATGATTAATACGTTCATGCCGAACTGGACAGTGGATTCGATCACGATTATTGATCGAAACATTCTCCGACTTGGTGTGTACGAGCTGCGTTTCGATCAATCAATTCCGTCAAAGGTCGCCATCAACGAAGCGATCGAGCTTGGAAAGAAATTCGGTGGGGAAGCATCAGGAAAGTTCGTGAACGGCGTACTTGGTGCGATTTTGAAGGATATGGCCGCAAAGGGGGAGAAGAAAGAAGCCGATGTGGAACGGGAGAAACGTGGAGACGTTGCCGATGGCGCGTCTCCAGAAGAATCGATCAAAGAAAAATAGTATGCAGAAAGATATTGAGGCACTCGCAAAAATCTTGAATATTCCTTTGAAACCCGGCGGTCACCTTGAACAGGCCGTTGTTCATCGTTCCTATTTGAACGAACATCCGGATTTTCCATTGGCACACAATGAGCGCTTGGAGTTTCTTGGCGACGCCGTCCTCGAGCTCGTTGTTACTGAGCATCTCTATAACACGTACGAGAATCCGGAAGGCGAGCTGACAACGTGGCGATCGTCGATTGTGAATGGAGACAGTCTTGCTGTCATCGGTCACGAAATTGGCATCGAGCCATACTTGTATCTTTCACGAGGTGAGGAAAAGGATTCGAACTCAAAGGCGCGTCGCTACATTCTTGCAAACGCGATGGAAGCGATTATCGGCGCCATCTACTTGGATTTTGGATGGGATCTCTCGAAGGAGTTTATTCTCAAACACGTTGTCTCGAAACTTGGCGACATCATCGCAGAACGTTCGTACATCGACCCAAAGAGTAAGTTTCAGGAAGCGGCGCAATCGCGGTTGTCCGTTACGCCGAGTTACAAGGTTCTTGAGGAATCCGGACCAGACCATCAAAAGACATTCATCATGGGTGCATATCTTGGCAAAGATTTGATTGCGAAGGGGGAGGGAACAAGTAAGCAAGAAGCGCAGATTTCGGCCGCCGCGAATGCGTTGAAAGAAAAGGGGTGGTAAGAATCGGGCACAAATAAAACGAGGAACCGATGTGGTTCCTCGTTTTATGGTGCGAGCAGAGGGACTCGAACCCCCGACCCTTTGGTTCGAAGCCAAATGCTCTATCCAACTGAGCTATGCCCGCATATCCACTGAACGTCGCAATAGTACTCGTTTTCTTGACCCTGGTCAAAAAATTGTGCATCATACAGCCGTTCGCATCGGTAGCTCAGCGGTAGAGCAGGTGACTCTTAATCACTTGGTCGTGGGTTCGAATCCCGCCCGGTGCACCAGAACACGATCTCCCATTTGGGAGGTCGTTTTCTTTTTTGCTATACTGTACGCAATATGTCCATGCTTCTTCTTGCCGGCATTGTATTGACCGGCTTTCCGCTCCTGCTCATTATCGGCTTTGCGAGCTATATCTTCTTTGGCTTCATCAACGACGACAAGGACGCACGAGCCGTCCTGAACGTGGTTCTTGCAGTGATGGGTATCGGCATCGTCCTCATTCTTGCCTATTTCGCTACAAAGATCTTCGTCATCACGCCGTAAGCGGCGAAATCGATTCCAAACAAAAGGCGCCCCTTTCGGAGCGCTTTTTGATTAGCTGACCAACTTGCCTTTGAGCGCATCCTTCAAGGCCTTTCCGGCTTTGAACTTTGGCACGCGAACGGCAGGAACTTGGATCTTTTCGCTTGGGTTTCGTGGATTTACTCCCATACGAGCGGATCGAGTTCGGGCAGAGAACGTGCCGAATCCTGCGATGGTGACCTCGTCGCCATTCATGAGGGCAGCCGTTACGATTGCCTCGAAGGCTTCTACGATATCCTCAGCGGATTTCTTTGGCACCCCAAGCTTTTCTGAAAGACGAAGCGCGAGTTCTGCCTTATTCATAGAAAACGTAAGGTCAAATGAATGCGCTTATCTTAGCGGAATTTCTGATGGGCGTCAAGCATTTCACTTATCTGGCGTATTCGGTGACTCGAGTTTCGCGGATAATCGTTACGCGAACTTCTCCGGGGTAGGTAAGGTCTGCCTCAATCTTCTTGGCGATATCGCGGGCAAGATTGTGGGCAGAAAGATCGTCCACAACGCCTGGTTGCACGAAGACACGAACCTCACGACCAGCCTGGATGGCGTACACTTTTTCGACGCCCGGGAATCCAGATGCGGTCATTTCAAGATCCTGAAGACGTTGCAGATACTCTTCGAGACTGTTTCGTCGAGCGCCCGGTCGAGCTCCCGATATCGCATCAGCTGCCTTCACGATAACGCCTTCCAGCGTTCGCGGCTTGTCCTCGTGGTGAGCGATGGATTGGTAACAAAGTTCTTCAGGGAACCCAAACTTCTTCATGATGTTGTACCCAATCTGTGGGTGCGCGCCCTGCATGTCGTGATCCACCGCCTTTCCGATGTCGTGGAAGAGCCCTCCCTTTTTACAGATCATCGCATCGGCACCAAGTTCTTCCGCCATCATGCCGGAGAGACGAGCGACTTCGATGGAATGTTGAAGCACGTTTTGTCCGTAGCTTGTACGGAATTTCAAGCGGCCAAGAATGGCGACGAGTTTTGGATCGATGCTTGGGACTGGGATGCCGAGTTCGTACAGCGCGTCTTCGCCGGCCTTGCGCATGTCCTTCGCGAGTTCCTGCTTTGCGGCGTTGATCGCTTCTTCAATCTTCGCAGGTTGAATACGTCCGTCCTTCAATAATGCTTCCAGTGCGCGCTTGGCAACCTGACGACGAACAGGGGAGAACCCGCTGATCGTGATGGAATTTGGCGTGTCGTCGATGATGAGCTCACAGCCGGTGAGATGCTCAAGTGTTTTGATGTTGCGACCTTCTTTTCCAATGATGCGTCCCTTCATGTCGTCGCTAGGAAGATCCACGAACGTCGTGGTTGCATCAACTACTTGGCTACTCGCAAACTTACTGATGGCCAATGAAAGCACGTTGCGTGCCTTGGCCTCTACGGCGTCTTCGCTGATCTGATCCATCTTTCGGATGCGCGAGAGCATCGCGTCGGTTTCTGTTTCCTCGATGCGCTTGAAAAGCACTTCAGCTGCAGCTTCTTTTGTCATTCCTGCTACAGATTGGAGCTTCGTAAACGCCTCGTCGTGGAGCTTTGCGACGTCGGTTTTTGCGACGACAAGTTTCTCCTTTTCTTCCTCGAGCTTTGTCTTTTTGTTTTCGAAGTCGAGGAGCGTTTCATCAAAACGACGCTCGCGATCTGCGATTCGAGTCTGCGCCTCCTTGAGTCCGGTTTCGTGGAATGCGAGTTCGCGTTTTCCATCCTCAACAATCTTCATCGCCCGTTCTTTGGCATCAAGCAAAAGTTGCTGCTCCGTGGTGCGAGCGGCTTGAACGATATTCTGCTCTCGAGATTTTGCGTCTTGCGCGATGCGATCTTCTTCAGCTCGCGCCTTTTTGAGGATTTCTTCTGCACGAGCTTCGGCATTTCCGGCAATCTGTTTTCCGCGAACGTCACGAACGAAGTATCCAATGGCGCCTCCTGCAGCAATCGCGAGAAGGGCGGTGATAAGAGTAGGCATACGGAATCACCCGGCCGAATTCCGAAAACAAAGGGGGAGGATTGTTCAAAAACATCAAGAGTAAACCCAGATTTGTGCCACCGGAACTGGACGAGTTCAACAAGATTTACGCCTCGAGCGTATCACGGTACCAGCTTTTTCGCCAACGATGCCCAATTTTCAGGGGTAATATCGCTGAGCGGGGTTGTGGAATCGATTCCGTACGGTCCGATAGCCGATCGGCGGAGCTGGGTAAGGTATCCAGCCGTCCCAAGATTCTCGCCGAGATCTCGAGCGATGGCTCGAATATAGGTTCCCGATGAGCAGTCGATGACGACGGGGAGGTTTAGGGGGAGAATGAGCGATCGTTGCGTTTGAGCGACCGGCGGATTACCACCTTGAGCGAATTGAGCGTCCTGAATTACAAATCGGGAAATCTTTACCGGCCGTGGTGGTCGGTCAATTTCGATACCTTTACGGGCGAGGTCGTAGAGTTTCTGTCCACCGATCTTGATCGCGGAATGCATCGGGGGAATCTGAAGAATGTCGCCCGTGAGACTTTTCATCGCCGTTTCGATCGCTTCCAAGGTTAGATCGGCTCCACCGACCGCAACGATCTCGCCTTCTGGATCAAGCGTCGTCGAGCTTTCGCCTAGTCGGATGATCGCTTCATACGTCTTTCCCATGCCAAGGAATGTATTCAAATGCTTCGTCGATTCTCGTCCAACGCCAAGAATCAACATCCCCGTTGCAAACGGATCCAACGTACCGGCATGGCCAACGGTGCGCTCGCCGGTAATTTTGCGAACCCGGTCCACGACGTCGTGGCTGGTGATGCCTGCGGGTTTGTCGATGAGGAGGAATGGCATAGATCGATGTGCCGATTCTTGTTACTTGGTTTCATTCTGCGCTTGAACCGTTACCCCAATATTCTGGAGCGCATGTTGTACCGCGAGCACCTCTTTTTCATCGATAGAGCTCAGGAGGAGCGTTGTGTTCTCATTGAACGTACAGGAAAACGTCCACTGGATATAATTTCCTCCTCCTCCGTGTCTGTACCGTCGGAGACGGTTTGTGAGAGAGACCTGGATTTGTGTAAAGGAGACAGGCTCTGCACCTGTGAATGTTCCGTAAACGGTGCGAATATTTTTTCCAGACGGATTCCACTCAGAGACGATGTCGGTTGGGATTGGACCCCGATATATCCTTCTGGGTAAGAGAATGCACACGAGAGCGATGGCATAGACTATCCCAATGGTGAGGGCGTTATTGTGCAAAAGACTCGATTCCGAATAGCCGATAGAAAAAAAGAGAAAACCAAATACGATGAGTGGAATAATCAAAAATTGAAATACTCGAGTCCAAGGTCCGTATGTGTGGATGACGAGCGTATTCTCTTGCTGCGTTACGCGACCCCATTGATTATGTGCGATTACCTCTGCCTTCATAGGTTGTTTTCTATTCTGTAAGTATGTCATACACTGTGCACATCTATGAACCAACCGCTCAAAATTATCTTGTGTGGGCCGCCAGGATCTGGAAAGGATACGCATGCCGCAGTGCTTTCGGCAACGTTTGGTATCCCGACGATTTCCATGGGTGGACTCTTGCGATCCGAAATTGTGAAGCAAACCGCGGATGGTATTACTGCGGCTGGCTACATGTCGCGCGGCGAAATGGTGCCGGAGGAGATTGTGACGCGGTTGGTGAAAGAACGGCTGGCGGACGAGAGTTGCAAGAATGGTTACATCTTGAACGGATACACGCGGTCGCTCGACAAGCTCGAGACCTATCTTTCTTTCGATCACCCAACGCACGTTGTCCATTTATTGCTTGCCGACGACGACGTTCGCGATCGTTTAAAGGTTCGTGGGAGGCATGATGATCAGGCCCACGTTGTTGATGCGCGTTTGAAACTGTATCACGAGTCGGAAACGCTGGTGTGCGAGTTTTGGAAGAACGATCCGTCCGTTTGGTATAAAGAAATTTGGACGAACCGCGTACCGATTGACATTACCAAGGACATCATCGATTTCATGCACGCTTCCATGCACATGCAAAATAGGTTCACCAAATAAACGAACGACCGCGGCTCCTGCGTAGGAGCCGCGGCGCGTTGGCGACGTAGGCAGAGTGCCGAGATGTGGCGCGGTCAGTAGTCACCATCGTCGTCTTCGTCCCCGTCTGGGTTTTCGTTATCGAGATCGTCTTGGATGATCCACCGGTCTTGGCTGCCCGAATTCTCCGGTGCAACGTCGGTACCGGCCGACAGAACCCAGATGAACGGGGCTTGAGGCTCGGCGGGACGAGCCCTGCCGCTACAGGTGGGACACGTTTCTTTTGAGCATGTACAGCGGATCATCCAAGGGTGCCTCCTTTGTGCCTGTACACAATGTAAGGCTTTTGAAAATTTTCCGCAATAAATGCAGCCGCCGCGACTCCTGCGTGGAGCCGCGGCGCGTGTTCGGGGAATCGTGTGTGGTGCGCTTGGTGTCAGAAGCGCCCTCAGGGATCGAGCGGCCCTCCGGGCCCGCGGCCGAGCCCTCGGGTCTGTCGTGCGCCTTCCACCGCTGCCCGACCGAGCTCGGGTCCAGTCATCTTGAACACGCGATCGAATGCCCCGCGCGTTTCCGGTCGTTGCTGATCGTTCACGATCGCTTCGGCCGTGGTTTCTTCGAACACGGCGTCGGCACCGGCCTTGGACGCGATGTCCGCGCCACGCTCGGCGACCCGCGCGTCCCAGTCGGCGAAGCAGGCAGCTTCGTCTCTCGGATCGATCCACGGAACCTCAGCGTCGGGCGGCAGAGGCGGACCGTGCATCGTCCGGAGCTCGACGGGCTTGTTGGGGTGAAGCGGACAGATCCGTCCGGTGTGTTGTCCGCAGACGCAGGTATTCTCGGCCATCGGCAATCCTCACGGGTGTGCTTGAAATGTACGGCTTTTGAAAATTTTCCGCAATAAATGCAGCCGCCGCGACTCCTGCGTGGAGCCGCGGCGCGTTGGCGACGTAGGGTGCCGAGATGTGGAGCGGTCAGCAGTCACCTTCATCGTCATCCCCATCTGGGCCTCCGCCAATCACCTCGTCATCGATGTTGTCGCCCCACCAGTCTTTGTTGCCCGAATCCTCCGGTGCAACGTCGGTACCGACCGACGGAACCTGGCCGAGCGACGTTTGAGGCCTGGCGGGACGAGCCCTGTCACTGCAGGTGGGACACGTTTCTTGTGAACAGCGACAAAGAATGTCTTCCATGAATGCCTCGGTGTGCGTATTTAATGTACGGCTCCGGAGTATTTTACGCAATTCCGAACGAACGTTTGAACATGAGCATTTCCACAGATATCATCCGATCGGATGGTATTTTCGGAAGAAAAGAACACGAAACGAACAACCGCGACCCCTTGCGTGGAGCCGCGGCGCGTGTTCGGTGATTTGGTCGTCGTCGCCTTCAGGAAGAGCCGGTGTGCGCTTCGCACGGAGAGCCGGGTCGGCAGTGCGGGCAGTCTGGCGCCCGCGTGGCGGTCGCTCGGCGTTCGGAGTCGGGGACTTGTCCAGTCATTCGACCCCAAAGTGCCTCGTATTGTCCATCGTCGAGAGCCTCCTTCGGATTGGGCAGTTCCGCCCTTGCTCGAGGGTATCCCATGATCGGTACTCTTGTTTTGTGATTGTTTTCGTGTTCGGAAACCAAAAGAAGGGTAGCTCCCGGGAAAGATTATCGCAATCCTCAGTCATTTCTTGCCCCAAAGCCGTTCGTCGAGTACACTCTTGGCCATGAACATCTCTGAACTTGCCCGCCGGTTGCGGGTTTCTACTGAAGAATTGCGTTCCAAGCTGCCGGAGCTTGGTTTCGATATTGGTGGCAAGGCCATCAAAATTCCAGATCGCGACGCTGGCCGCATCATGAATGCATGGCAAGACTACAAAAAGCGCCAATACCTCCAGCAAAAAATGGAGAACCAGAAGGCACAGATGCTTCTCAAGGAGAAGGTAAAGTCTGGCGACGCGCCAAAGGTAAAGATCCCACCAACGCTTTCCGTGCGTGAATTTGCGGTTGCACTGAACATGCCGGTGGCGAAAGTCATGCAGGAACTCATGAAGGCCGGTATTTTGGCCAGCTTGAACGAACGTATTGACTACGAAACGGCGTCGATCGTGTCTGAGGATCTTGGGTTCATCACCGAACCGATGGAATCAGCCGACGAGTCTGTTGATGCTCACGCGGCGGATCGTATGGCCGAGGTGAAGGAAGAGGAATCGCATCATACGGAAAATCTTGTTGCTCGTCCGCCGGTTATTGTTGTTATGGGACACGTGGACCACGGTAAGACGCTTATTTTGGACACTATTCGAAAGACTCGCGTTATCGACACGGAAGCTGGAGGAATTACGCAGCACATCGGTGCATATCAGGTGGAAAAGAACGGAAAGATGCTTACGTTTATTGATACTCCTGGCCACGAGGCGTTTACCGTGATGCGTTCGCGTGGTGCGAAGGTTGCGGACGTGGCGATTCTCGTTATTGCTGCAGACGACGGCATGCGCCCGCAGACTCGCGAGGCGATCGACATCATTAAGGCTGCAAAACTCCCGTTTGTTGTTGCGATTAACAAGATGGATAAGCCGGGCGCAAACATCGAGCTTGTGAAGAGCCAGCTTGGTGAACTTGGATTAACGCCAGAAGACTGGGGAGGGAAGACGATTTGTGTGCCGGTGTCTGCAAAGACTGGCGCAAACATCGATCAACTCCTCGATATGGTGTTGTTGGTTGCTGATCTTGAGAAAGAACACATCGTCGCAAATCCAAACCGCCACGCCGTTGGAACAATTATTGAATCGCACGTGGACAAGGGCCAGGGCCCTGTTGCGACGATCATCGTCCAAACCGGAACATTGCACGCCTCGGATATTCTTTCTGTGCAGGGCGTGAACTACGGTAAGGTTCGGGCAATGAAGTCGTTTGACGGTAAAGCGATTAAAGAAGCGCCTCCTTCAACGCCGGTGATGATTCTTGGCTTTAAGGAAGCGCCTTCCGTTGGGGATATTTTGGAAGTTCCGGAAAACGCCGACGAATTGCAGACCATCAAGTCGCAGGCCACAAAGAAGAGTGCTGTTGGACAGATGACGGTAAAGACGACTAATCAAACAGAAGAGGAAGTGGAAGAGGACGGCAGCAAGGCGGTGCTTAATGTGTTCGTGAAGGCCGACATGCTTGGATCGCTCGAGGCAATTATCGGTATGTTGGAAAAGATCGACAACCCATATGTTGGTTTGACGATTGTGGGAAAAGGTCTCGGAAACGTGACCGATGCAGAAGTTTTGCGTGCAGAGGCTGCGAACGCCGTGGTGCTTGCGTTCAATGTGAAGCCAACGCCGGCCGCGCACGAACTCGCTCGTGATAAGCATATCGCCGTCGAAGAATATTCGGTTATTTATAAGCTCTTCGAAAATACGGTCGAGCGACTGAAGAAGCTCATTCCTTCTGAAAAGATCCATACTGAAGTTGGTGTTGCCGAAGTGCTCGCGCTCTTCAAGAAGACTGACAAGGGCCATATCGTTGGCGCAAAGGTGAAGAAGGGCAAGCTTATTCCAGGTGCCATCGTTCGCGTGCTCCGCGAAGGAAAGATTGTGGGAGAGGGAAAGATTGAAGCGCTTCAGAGTGGGAAATCTGCAGTAAAGGATGTGCTTGCGGGCCAAGACTGTGGATTAAGTTTTGTGGGCAAGACAAAAATTGAAATCGGCGATATCCTTGAGGCCTACACCGAAGAGCTTCATGCCCGTACATTGAGTGTAGAGGGTGCAAAGTAGTCATCGATAATTTTTTCTATGCAAGAACTCAATTCATCGAACTTTGATGCAGTGGTGTTGCAGTCGTCGTCACCGGTGCTGATTGATTTCTGGGCGCCGTGGTGCGGTCCATGCAAGATGATGGCTCCAACGATTGAGGTATACGGCAATGAGCATCCAGAAATTCTCGTCGTTAAGGTGAATGTGGACGACGCACCAGACTTGGCACAGCGCTACAATGTGCTCTCCATCCCAACATTCATGGTGATGAAGGGTGGGGCAGTGGTTGAGCAGTTTGCCGGAGCAATGACGAAAGACGTTCTCGCAGAACGCGTTGCACGACATCTCTAGGAAGTAAAAGTGAGGGCAGAGGGCAATGAGCAAGGGAATTTCCATTGCCTCTGTCCTTCGCCCTCATTTTTCTGTTAAAATTTCCCCAACTATGGAAACCCAAAACGTCGTGATTATCGGTTCTGGTCCTGCGGGCTACACTGCAGCAATTTATGCGGCACGCGCCAATCTTTCGCCAACGATGATCGCGGGTTTACAGCCTGGTGGACAGCTCACGCTTACATCCGACGTGGAGAATTGGCCAGGCGAGGCTGACGGCGTTCTTGGGCCGGAACTGATGGAGAAGCTCAAGAAGCAGGCACTTCGTTTTGGTACCGAATTCATCGACGATGTGGTAACTGAAGTCGTCGGAACTTCATCACCGTTTACGATCAAAACTGCAACGCGATCGATTCAATCGAAAGCCGTCATCATCGCGACCGGTGCGTCGGCGATGTGGCTTGGTGTTCCTGGGGAAGAACGATTGCAGGGTAAGGGTGTTTCCGCGTGCGCAACGTGCGATGGATTTTTCTTCCGCGGAAAAGAAATCGTTGTGGTTGGCGGGGGAGACACGGCGATGGAAGAAGCGACGTTCTTGACTCGCTTCGCAAACAAGGTGACTATCGTTCACCGTCGCGAAGAGTTCCGTGCATCAAAAATCATGATCGATAAGGCCAAGAATAACCCAAAAATCGAGCTCGTGATGAACACGACAATTGAAGAAATTCTCGGCGACGATCACGTGACGAGCCTTCGAACACGAAATGTCGTCAGCGGCGAAGTTGGCGAGATCGTATGTGATGGAATCTTTATGGCCATCGGTCACAAGCCGAATACCGCAATCTTTAAAGGCCTCATCGATCTCGATGAAAAGGGTTATATCGTCACGAATCCTCGATCAACGGCGACGAATATTCCCGGAATTTTTGCTTGCGGCGACGTCGCGGACCACGTCTATCGCCAGGCTGTTACCGCCGCCGGAACCGGATGCATGGCCGCGCTTGATGCTGAGCGATGGATTGAATCTCAGGAGTAATCCTGGACGTTTTTCAGATTTTCGAGTATATTCTTACCGCTGTCCGCTTCGGTTGATCTCCCGGTATTCCAATTCCGTCCGTATTGGTTCGCTGAATGGAGCTTCGAAAGCGGACACCCTCCTCCTGACGACGAACGACCCGCACCCGTTCCGGCCGTCGTCGTGCACGAGCGCATTGCATTGTCGTAGTCTCGCGACGCCGATGACGCAGTGTGTCCCTATGGCGGGAGAGGCGCTATTGCTGGTGTGCCGATCAGAATTTCGTGCACCCCTTTGACGCCTTTCCCGTCATTCCCTTCCTTGAGTTCAGCGTTTCCACAATGATCGGAGCTCTTCCGCCTCAGATTGCTGAGCTACCGGATCACGGAAATGTTGGACTCACCCCTTATCCCTTGCGTTCAAGTTTTCTATTGAACATCGTTGCAACCTCAACCTCAAGTTGTTGTCAGCCCTGCACACTGAATGCAGCGTTTTTCGCAGAGATCGTGAACGTAGGGGGTTTCTTCCACTCGGCTGACGTCGAGTACACGCTTTGTTGAGCTTCGTGATGATGGTGCTGAGGGTCTCCGCATGTCCTTGGTTCCTCCGGATCTCGAAGTTCAACAAACTCTGCCCAGCGATGGGCACACGGTTCGGCCACTCCGGGGGTTCGCCTCGTTTGAGTGCTGGATAGTTCGGCGCGTTCTGTTGGTTCATCGCCTGGAGACTGATGGATTGATGGAACGCGCCGTTTTCGTTTTTTTGACACGTCCATTTCTGATATCATTCTCCATATGTCTGATGTCGGAGAACAAGTTTTCGAGAAAAACTACACCACCACACAACTCCTTCGAGATGTGTGGCATTTTCTTTCGCCGTATAAAGGCAAAGTGATTTTTGCGACGATTGCGCGATTGCTTGGCGACTTGGCATGGCTGTATCCGGCGTGGGCGCTTGCGTTAACTATCGCATTCTGTGCAGGTTGGAAATCTGGTGATTCGTTGGGTCCAATTTGGATGATTTTTGGCTTATGGATTCTTGCCACTGTTACTCGATTGGTCGGTCAGTTTTGCGCAAGAATTTTCGGTTTTGCGGCCGGAGAGCGTGCCGCCCTTGATGCGCAGGCGCAATTTATTAAACAGCTTTTCGCGCTCGACATGTCGTGGCACGAGCGCGAGAACGCTGGGAATAAAATGAAGCGCATTGAGCGGGGGAGCGATGCGATTGATCGGCTTTTACGTATTTGGATTAATAGCGCTATTGAAGTCGGCGTAAACCTTATTGGAACTGTCGTGATCATTGCGTTTGTTGATAGGACGATTGGGGTGATTACTGGAATCTTTATTGGTGTATATAGCGTAATGTCGTGGTATTTGCTGAAGAAGGCTCGTGCTGCTGCGCAACAGGTGAACGCAAAAGAAGAAGAGTTGAGTGGAGCAATGTTTGAAGGCGCGAATAACATTCGCACGGTAAAGGTTCTTGGGATGTCGTCGTCGATCACGACGAAAATTCATCGAATCACCGCGGAAGTTTTTGATCGTGTGAAACATCGAATCTTCCGTTTTCAGACGCGGACGATTGTGTTGGGATCATGGTCCAATGGATTCAAGCTTGCGGTACTTCTCGCGATCGTATTTGGGATTACTCGCGGATACTACGGCGTGAGTTTTTTAATTGTGTTTAACATGTACTTTGGTCGGGTGAACGAATCCGTTTCCGAGCTTTCGGATAACGTTCAGGACTTTATTCTCGCGAAGCTCGCCATAGCGCGGATGCAGGAGGTGCTCAACGTGCCATCGTTTCCGGATGGTGAGCATGCAACACGAGCATTTCCTGCAAACTGGCAAACAATTTCCGTTCGCAATCTCTCGTTCTCTTATGGCGGGGATGAAGTACTTCATAATGTTTCGTTTGATCTTCGCCGTGGCGAGCGTATTGGTTTGGTTGGATTATCCGGAGCAGGGAAATCGACGCTCTTCAAGCTGTTGCTGAAGGAAAACGAAAATTATACGGGCGAGATTTTGGTGGACGACGTGCCGCTGCGGTCTGTGAAGAAGAGCTCATATTATCAAAAAGCAACCGTGGTGTTGCAGGAAACCGAAGTGTTCAATCTTTCGTTGCGAGAGAATATTCTCCTTGCGAATCCGAAGAAGAAAGACGATGCATCGCTGAAGAAGGCGTTGAATATTGCGCACGTCACGTCGTTCCTTCATCGGTTATCTCAGGGCGTCGAGACGATGATCGGCGAGAAAGGTGTAAAGCTTTCTGGTGGCGAGCGCCAGCGAGTTGGAATCGCACGTGCCGTGTTTAAGGAGCCGGAAGTGTTATTCCTCGACGAGGCAACGTCGCATCTTGATGTGGAATCCGAAGAGAAGATTCAGGACTCACTGCATGTGTTTTTCAAGAACGTCACCGCGCTCGTTATTGCTCATCGACTCACAACGATCAAGGAAATGGATCGGATTCTCGTGCTCGAGGGCGGGAGCATCATCGAATCTGGAACATTCGCTGAACTGTACGATCGAAAAGGCCGATTCTTTGAGCTTTGGGAGAAGCAGAAATTAGGGTAGGTATTTCTTGTTCTTCAGCCGCTCCGGCAAGTAGTCTTGTTTCGCATCGTCCGCATTCTTGAAGTTTGGCGTGTACTTGTAGCCTTTACCGTAGCCGAGTTCCTTCATGAGTTTCGTTGGTGCGTTGCGCAGATGGATCGGAACCGGCTCATTCGGAAGGTTTTGAATATCATCGGAAATACTTTGCCACGCCGTGTACAGCGCATTGGACTTCGGTGCTTTCGATAAGTACGCCACGCACTGTGCGATATTCACTGAACATTCCGGCATGCCGATCTGGCCTGCGGCATCGTGCGCGGCAATAGCCTGAACAAGCGCGTTCGGATCCGCGAGACCAATGTCTTCGCTTGCGAATCGAATCAACCGGCGCGTGACGTAGCGTGGGTCTTCCCCAGAAAGCAGCATCCGCCCCATCCAATACAGTGCCGCATTCGCATCGTTCCCGCGCATGGATTTGTGCAAAGCAGAGATGATGTTGTAATGCTCTTCGCCATCTTTGTCGTAGTGGAGATGCGATTTCGCAAGCGCGGTCTTGATGAGATCTGATGTCACATTGATTTCTCTCCCTCCATTTATGGGGGGAGTCGGAGGGGGGCTTGATTGTGAGGGGGCTTTCGAGGGTCTTGCAGTCTTCACCGCCAGATCAAGCGTATTCAAAGCACTTCGCGCATCGCCGTTTGCAAAGTTCGCTAACATGCCAACCGCTTCGTCGTCGATCGCGATTGCTTCTTTGCCGAGTCCGAGTTCTTTATCGGCGATCGCGCGCTTCAAGATCTTTACAATCGATTCTGGTTCAAGCTGCTTGAGGACGATCACGCGCGATCGGGAAAGCAACGCACCGTTTACGGCGAAGGATGGATTTTCAGTGGTCGCGCCGATGAGAGTAATCGTTCCGTTTTCCACCGATGGGAGAAATGCATCTTGCTGCGCCTTGTTGAATCGGTGAATCTCGTCAACGAACAAAATGGTCTTTCGTTTGTAATATTTCCGATCGGTTTCCGCTTGGTCGATAATCGTTCGCACGTCCTTTACGCTGCCTCCAACCGCACTAAAGGGAACGAACCGCGCCTTCGTCATGGTTGCGACGATTCTGGCGAGTGTGGTTTTTCCCGTTCCCGGCGGCCCCCAAAGCATCAAGGATGGCACGTCATCGGAAACAATCGCCGTATGCAACGGCGAGCCCGGCCCAACCACATCCTGCTGACCCTCGAATTCCTCGAGTGTCCGTGGCCGCATTCGTTCCGCGAGCGGCGTGTTTGCGGAAGGTTGGGTGATGACAGAGTCGAAGAGGTCCATACAAAAGAATTGTACGGCGTTTGTTCGGAAACAGGAACGCCGCCAGCCCACAGGGGATGGCGGCGTCCGTCGTCTGCGGTTCGTCGTCGCGAGCTCCGCAGCTAGACTGCCGGGGGAGCGTCGGGGAGCTGCTCAGCGAGAGCGCGAAGGATCCCTGGCGTGATCGCGTCGATGGTGGCCGCGATGTCGTGAGCTCGAGGGAGTGTCACCGTGAAAGCCAGGATCTGGGACGCTTTTCGAACTTCATGGTGGTGTGTGCGCACTTCGTCTGTGTTTGTTCGCTCATCCGCACTGAGGCTTCGCATCAAGCCGAGGGTGCACGTGAGGAGGTTGGTATCCACTGTAATCCCGGTTTGCTGGAATGATGCCCGCGGCCCTTCGATGTGTTCCCGAGGCACGTGCGCTTTGATGAGTGCCGCGAGAGCAAGGAGATCGACAGTCGGAACGGTGACACGGGTGACTGCGAATCCTTGTGCCTTGTTTACGAAGCACGAGACGACTTCATCGATTCGCTTGCTGAGCGGGAAGATGTGAGCGATCGTGATGGTGCTCTGATCTGCGTTGAGGCCGATCAGGGTCGTCGGTGCGATCGGGTTGAAGACCATGGCCATTGGAACCTCTGGGTGCGTGTACTGTAGCCTATCGGTTCTTTTTTATCATCTTCACTCCTTCAGTCATCCCCGCGCAGGCGGGGATCCAGATCGTTTGGAATATTGGAATATATAAAACGAGAATCCTTCTAAAACAGGAACGCCGCCAGCCCACAGGGGCCGGCGGCGGTCGTCGTGTGTGTTGTCGGGACTTGTCTCAGCCCCTGTTCTGCTCGTATTTTTTGAGTGTTGTGGCGAGCCTTGCTCGTTGCGCCGCCGCAACTCCCGAAGAAGTGTCGAAGATCTTCCCGCCTTCGACGAAGCCCAGAAGCCGCCTCAGCGCCTCCAGTTCTTTTGGGGTGCACTGGATCTTTTTCGCTTCGCCTTCTGCCGAGATCACAATGATGAGGAGGTCCCCCGAACCGAGTTCTCCTACGCCGACTGCGCCCCCCTCAATCATTTTCATTGCAACGAACCGCCGCTTTTCGCCAGCTTCCGTTTCTACTTCGATGATACCGGTCATGCTTCTTCCTGGTGAATCGAACGAAGAACAGTACATTCAACACTAGTATCAGTCAATCTTCTTCAACTTCGCCACGAAAAATCCTTCGTATAATTTTGTAGGCAAAAGAGTGATGGATTTGGTTTCTTTGTGGACGATGCCGGGAAATGGGAGATCGATTGCCTCGGCGACAAGATTGGGGAATTCGCTGAGCGCCCAGTTCACGATGCGTTCGTTTTCGTTGGGATCGAGAGTACAAGTGGAATACACGAGGGTTCCGCCGGGTTTGAGTGCCGCGTATGCCGAAGTAAACAATCGGCGTTGGAGTTCTGGGTATGCGTCGTGTGTTGCGTCGTTCCATGTTTCGAAAGAGCTGTCGTCGTCAGCATCAATCCGGCCTTCGCCGGAACAGGGAACATCGAGAAGAATCTTGTCGAATGCTTCCGGCATCATCGCTCCGAGTTTCGTCGAATCTACTTGCTGTGTTTTAACGAATTCTGCGCCTTGGATTTTCAGTGTGTTGTGTAATTTTTGGTATCGAACAAAATTTGGTTCGAATGCGGAAATATTCACATTGCCTACCTTGCCCTCTGCCCTTTGTCCTCCCATCACCATCGCCGCCATCTGGCTTGTCTTGCTCCCCGGCGCTGCGCAAAAATCGGCGATTGCTTCGCTCGGTTTTGGATCGAGGACAATCGGCGGCAACATCGATGTGAGGCCTTGCAAATAGACGAGGCCGTCCAAGCACATCTTATGGTTGAGGAGCTCCTTTGCTTTTCGATTCTTGATGATGAACGCGTGCGCTAATCCCTTGGAGCGTTCGAACTGAATCAGCTCTTGGCGGAAGATTTCCATGATCGCGGCATCGTTTGATTTTAACGTGTTCACGCGAAGGGTGACGTTGCGGCTAGTCATGCCCATTACCGCCTGGCGTGCTTTTGCAACGCCAAACTGTTCTTCGAGCCGATCAATGAGGCTTTGGGGGAGGGAGAAGGACATAGGGCGGAGCATAGCAGATTCTTGAAAAATGTCCTCATACACAGCTGGAAATTCAGTATTAAACGTGAAACGCGCCTCTGGCAAAAGCCGCGGGCGCGTTCGTGTAGGGCGGTGAGTTCTTAGAGCCGTTCGCTCTGGATCTCCGCTGAGTTGTACGGAAGCACGCGATCTCGCGGAATCCGGCGTGTCCCCAGTGCTTCCGGCGTCGGCTCCACATCGATCCACTCTTCGTGTTCGATACTCCACCGCACCCATGCCTGAGGCGTGTCGCCAGGGATGGGAACGTTGTTTGGACAGGTGTAGCGGAGGAGGAAGTTCCTGGGGTCGTTCGTCATGTGCGTGATGACGCTTTTCCAACTGGCTTGAAGGGCAGCTTGCGGAGTGGGGCCGTCTCCCCAGCCCATTGAGCCGAAACCACCGTTGGGATGGGATGCTGTGCAGTTGGGGATGCTGACGTACCATCTGCGAGGATCATCGGTGGAGAACGTGTTCCGGTAGCGGATGCACGTACCGTGGTCGAGCTGCATGAGCCGTCTCATGATCGTATCTGAATCGACTGCCGGCATGTTTTACACCTCGCTACACATCTACCATATTTCCTTAGAATTGGATACGATGTGCGGCATATGTCGTACGACCATAAGAACATCGACGGGAAGTGGCAGAAGCGCTGGATGGATGCTGGTGTTTTTGAGGCGAAGAACGATTCTCCAAAAGAAAAGTGCTATTTGCTCGTGGAATTCCCGTATCCGTCGGGCGCTGGGCTTCATGTTGGTCATCCACGAAGCTACACCGCAATCGATATCATTGCGCGAAAGCGACGCATGGAAGGCAAGAACGTATTGTTCCCGATGGGCTGGGATGCCTTTGGTTTGCCGGCGGAGAATTACGCCATCAAAACCGGAAACCATCCCGGAACCTTCACGCAAACAAACATCGATACGTTCCGACGCCAGTTGCAGTCGATGGGATTCAGCTTTGATTGGAGCCGCGAGGTGAACACCACCGATCCCGCGTACTACAAATGGACGCAATGGATGTTCTTGGAATTCTTCAAAGCCGGACTCGCGTATAAAGCTGAGATGGCGATTAACTGGTGCCCGAAAGATTTGTGCGGACTCGCGAATGAGGAGGTGATTGCCGGAAAGTGTGAGCGCTGTGGAACGCCGGTGGAAAAAAAGATGAAGTCGCAGTGGATGATTGCGATTACGAAATACGCAGATCGTTTGCTCGCCGATCTGGATACGGTGAATTACTTGCCGAAGATTAAGAAGCAACAGGAAGAATGGATTGGGCGTAAAGAGGGAATGATCTTCCATCACAAGGTAAAAGACCTTGACGCTGTTCTCGATAGCTTCACCGCGTATCCAATTTGGTCGTATGCCGATACGTTCCTCGTCATTGCCCCTGAGCATCCGGTGGTCGCCGATCTCGTTGCTGGAACCGAGTACGAATCTGCGGTAAACGCGTTTATCGAAGAAACGAAGGCCATCAGCGACGATGCGCGAACGGAAGATTCCTTCGAGAAGAAGGGCGTGTTTACTGGTCGTGTCGCGATCGATCCTCTCACTGGGCGTGAAATGCCAGTGTGGATTGCAAACTTTGCGTTGATGAATTTCGGAACGGGAATTATTCGTTGTTCTGCGCACGATGAGCGTGACGTGGAGTTTGCGACGAAGTATCAGATTCCGATGGTTGAAGTTGTTGATCGCGTGAATCCAGATGAACCGGTTAGCGCGCACGACAATGCCGGAGTGTTGAAAGATTCAGGGCCGTTTACTGGAAAGTCGATCACGCCAGAGCTCATTGAAGAATCCATTGCGTGGTTTGCGGCGCAGGGATTCGGTGAAAAGCATGTGACGTATCGCTTGCGTGACTGGGTGTTTTCTCGTCAGCGTTATTGGGGTGAGCCGATTCCGCTTGTTCACTGCGAAGTCGACGGCTGGGTTGCGGTTCCTGTTAAAGAGTTGCCGGTCGTGCTTCCGAATGTTGAGAATTATCAGCCAACAGAGAATGGTGAATCGCCATTAGCGAACATCGAGAGTTTCGTGAACACGAAATGTCCTCAGTGTGGCGGGGCAGCAAAGCGCGAAACGGATACCATGCCAAACTGGGCAGGAAGTAGTTGGTATTTCTTGCGCTACACCGACGCGCACAACGACAAGGAATTCGCGTCAAAAGAGGCATTAAAGCAGTGGATGCCGATCGATATCTACAACGGCGGCATGGAGCACACCACGCTCCACTTATTGTATTCACGGTTCTGGAATAAGTTTTTGTTCGATAAGGGTTTCGTTCCAACGAGCGAGCCATATGCACGTCGTCATAGTCATGGATTGATCATGTCGGAGGACGGAACAAAGATGAGTAAGAGCAAGGGCAATGTGGTGAATCCGGATGAGATCGTCGACCAACACGGCGCCGACACGCTTCGTGTGTACGAAATGTTCATGGGGCCGTTCGAGGAGCCGGTGCCATGGAACACGAATGGCGTCATTGGCGTTCGACGGTTCTTGGATAAGGCGATCCGCATGGTCGAGAAGGTTTCGGAGAATGAAGACGTTGCGGTGACGAAATCGTTGCACCGTACAATTGCGAAGATCGCGAGCGACATCGAAGGATTCGGATTCAATACTGCCGTTGCGCAGCTCATGATGTTCGTGAATGTGGTGCAGGAGAAGGGCGCGATTACGACGGAATCGTTGAAAACATTCTTGCGTGTTCTTGTCCCATTTGCTCCGCACGTCGCGAATGAAATGTGGGAGAAGCTCGGCGGAGTGGGATTCGTTGAGGAGCAGGAGTGGCCGGTTGCCGATGCGTTGATGCTGAAAGACGACACCGTCGAGATTGCAGTGCAGGTGAACGGAAAGCTTCGAGGAACGATTGTGGTCGCGTCCGACGAGATCGAAGAAACGATCGTAAAGATGGCGCGGACTGATGAGAATGTTTCGAAGTATGTGACCGGTGAACCAAAGAAGACGATTGTAGTGAAGGGGAAGCTGGTGAACTTTGTGGTGGAGCTTTAGAAAAACGTCAGGCCGTGTTCTGTGTTTTTTTGCACAGTATGGCCTGACTTTTGTGATTTCCGGAATTTTATGACAATCTGTGTGTGGAGGTTCTCATGACCCTGGATAAGAGTGCTTTCGGTGCCGCACTCGGCCTGTGTGATGTGTCGCGTTTGGAGTGGGCGGAGATTCTTCTTGTCGCCAATCGGGAAGTGATTGCCAACGAGACGCTTGTTAGTATTGTGGAAACGCTCCATGCGTCCATCGCGCAGAGCGGGTATACCGACATGGCTTTCACTGATCTGGACGAAATGTTCCAGGAATACTTCTCTCATCGGCCCGAGCAGTGGCGTGTCGTGGTTGAGCGCTTGCGTTCAGAGACGTGGAGCTTCCCCGAATTGTGCATCATCCTTGCTGTGCTTCACTGTGGTCGGAAGACGCTTCCGGAAACCCAGGGAGTGGTCTTCGATCTTGCACTGGCACTGACGACGACGATCGATAGCTGCCGCGTGCTTCATTCGCTGGCAGCGACGAATGCGCAGATGCGGTCTGTGCTGGAGCGGATGTTCCAGCTAGGCGTGTACACGGCCGATCTGGAGCTGCTCATCTGGTACGCCAGCCAACTGCCCAGCGAGCGCTCCGCGTGCGACGTCCTTGTCCGTCGGCTCGACGAGGTTCCTCTGGATTCTGCTGAGCATCGGAAGATCTGGCTCCGTGTGTACCTGACGTGCGCGTTGTTTTCCGATCTGGAAGTCGATCTGCACGATAGGCTGTCTCGGCTGCTGGTGTTTCCGCTCACCGCCGCCGGCGATGTTGAGCTGCTGGCGAAGATCTGTCGGGATGTGGCGGGTGAAAATCTGCTGTTCGACACCGCGACGACCAGTGTGATCGCAATCGCCTTCGCAATTGAAGGCGATCCGAATCGTCATCCGGATGTGGGCTATCAGTCGCTGGCAGCTGCAGCGGCGGTGATGCGCGATCTGCTTCACCCTAATGCGATCATGAATCATCCGCTCATGCCGCAGTCGAGGGTGCTGCTTGCGCGCAGTAGGTTATGGAGGGCTATGGAAGCGCGAATCGGAAATCGTGACGACGCGGTGCATCTCCTCAAGCAGGTTTCGCGAAAGGACGACGAACGCCTGTTCCTCCGACTGTGTGTACTCGTGCGAAAATTCTCCACTACGCCGGCACCGGACGAACCACAGGGGTAAATCACCTGACGACGAGAAGCCCTGGGCCGTACGCGGCTCGGGGCTTCTGTGCGTTTAGGCTGAGGACGAATGCGGAATTTGATAGGATGGTGCGGAGATATGCAGAACATCACCCTTTCACCGTCGTGGATTGTTTTTCTTGCGTGCATTGGCATTGGCGCCGGAATCTCTTTCGCGTCGTGGTTATCGATCGTACCGATCGTGACCGTTGCAACCGCATCATTTGGAATATTGTTTTGGGTAACGCGCTCGATTCCCAAAAGGGATCGGGCGCTTCTGGTTAGCGTGTTCGCGATCGGCGTTCTTCTCGGCGCCGGGCGATATTGGAGCGTGGGGCCTGGAGTGAATTCAATCGCGAACGATGTTGGTCACCACGCAGTCGTCGAAGGATTGATTGTTGGATCCGATCTTGGCGATGACGGCGTAACATATACACTTACCGATCTTGTCGTCGACGATTCGCATCGTGATGATCGACTTCTCGTTCGTGCACCAATCTCAGCGGTTATAATCATTGGTGATCGCATTAATACATCATGCGTCATTGAATCTCCGCAACCGTTCGACGGTTTTGCGTACGATCGGTTTCTTGCGGCGAAGTCGGTGTACGCAATCTGCTCACCATCTGCTGCTCCGTTTATCATCGATGATGATCGTGTGAATACGGTTCGTGTTCAATGGTGGAAAATGATCGGTGCGATTCATGAGTTTGTTGATCATCGTGTGCGGTCGATCCTGCCGGAACCGCAGGCCACGTTGCTCCTCGGCTTGTTGATGGGGGAGAATTCGTTTTCAGAAACGTGGAAAATAATGTTTCGCGAAACGGGAACGAGTCATATTGTTGCGGCGAGTGGATATAACGTGGCTGTTGTTGCTGATCTTGCACTGATTCTTCTGGTCACACTCGGACTGTATCGACGACAAGCGTATCCGATCGCTATCCTCATGATTGGCGGATTCGTCATTATCGCCGGCGCTGGCGCCGCAGTGATTCGTGCTGGAGTGATGGGCGTTCTTGCACTGACATCGCGACATATCGGTCGCCACACGTCGCCGCGAAATATTATCGCACTTACGATCGCCGCCATGCTTCTCGTCGAACCGCGATTACTGCGTGACGATGTCGGGTTCCAATTGTCGATTGCTGCCACAATCGGTCTCATCGTACTCACCGACCGTATCGCTCCGATACTGAAACGGGTTCCGACCTCGTTTGGCGTTCGCGAATCACTCGCATCAACTCTTGCGGCAACCATTTCGACCCTGCCGATCACGCTCGTCTCATTCGGCTCGCTTTCGGTCGTCGCTCCGTTCGTAAACATGCTCGTGTTACCGTTCATTCCGTTCGCGATGGCATTCGGTGCAGGATCGATTCTGGTTTCATCGATCGTGCCGCAAATCGGAGTTTGGATTGCGCTTCCTGCATGGACCGCTTTAGCTTCGATGACTGGCATTATCGGAGCTTTTGCTCGAATTCCATTCGCCTCGGTGCCGATCCCACCCTCGATCGCAGTGATCATTTCGATGATCGGACTCGCAACCGTGGCATCGATAATCCGCAAGCTTCATCCGGCATTTGAGCGCGATCTTGATTCCTGGCACTGGGAGCACATTCGATTCATGATTGGTGCTTTTGTTCTACTCTTCATTATCAATATCGGCATCATTGGAATCCGCGGCGAGCGATGGAATACGAAAGGTGTTCACGTGTGGGTGTTTGATGTTGGACAAGGTGATGGAATCTATCTCGACGGTGCAGATCGCGACATCGTTATCGACGGCGGACCAACGCGATTTGGCATGCTCGAAAAATTGGCGACAGTACGTTTTCCGTGGGAGCGACATTTGGACGTGGTTATTGCAACTCATCCCCACGCTGACCACATTATTGGTCTTATAGGACTTATCGGTTCCTATTCCGTCGACGAAATCCTTAATAACGGCATGACGTACTCGGCTCCATCGGCTGAGGCCTTCACCGACATCTCTCCCCCTTACGAAGGCGCTCGACGAGCCGAAGCGGGCGAGGAGAGTGTAGTCGGAGGGGGTCGAGAAATTGCGCATCAAGGCATCTCGTGGTCGCTCGGTCCGGATTCGATCTTACAAATTCTCTGGCCTCCCGATGCCACCACTGACATCGTTGCCGACAACGTTCACGCTCGTTCAATCGTTGCGCTTCTCACGGTCGGCGAGAAGAAGATGTTGTTCACCGGCGATGCAGAGGCCGAGATTGAAGCGCAACTCGGCAACATCGGTCACGTTGACATCCTCAAAGTTGGCCACCACGGAAGTGATACATCGTCTGGCCTCGATTTTCTGGAAATATTAAAGCCGGAATACGCGATTATCTCCGTTGGCGCCGATAATCATTACGGACATCCAACTCCTTTTACGATCGGACGATTGGAATCAGTTGGGGGTCAGATATTCCGGACTGATCTGGTTGGTGATATTTTGATCGATATCAACCCTAAAAATATTATCGTTTATTAAGCTTTCGGAGCCTCGCCCAACTTGCCCAAGGCGTAATCGCCGATCGCCCAACTTGCCCATTCTCACCGTTTCGACTACACTCTCCGCAAATCTTAGCCCAAATTCTATGGCAGATATTCAGCGAACCTTGGTGCTCATCAAGCCGGACGCATTGCAGCGTGAGTTGGTTGGCGAAGTTCTTTCGCGTTTTGAGCGTAAGGGCTTGAAAATGGTGGCAATGAAGATGATGCATTTGAATGAGGAAGTGTTGGCCGATCACTACGCTCATCAAAAGGAAAAGCCATTTTTCTCATCGTTGGTGAAGTATATGCGCCAAACGCCAGTTGTGGCAGTGGTGTATGAGGGTCTTGGTGTAATTAATGAAGTTCGCAAAGTGGTTGGCGCTACGAATCCCCGTGATGCTGACGCCGGTACAATCCGCGCTGATCTTTCTATGGACATTGGTTCAAATATGATTCACGCGTCTGATTCTGTTGAGGCTTCCGATGTAGAGATTAAGCGCTTCTTTAAAGATGACGAGCTCTTCACTTACGAAAAGCTCACCGACCGTTTCCACTTTGGTGGGTAATTCACACCGAAGAACAAGGCCGCTCCGTCATGGAGCGGTTTTGTGTTTTTAGTCTTCGATCCGTATACTTTGATCCATCTATGAACATGATGAAAATCGTCGGTGGGAAGCCCCTGAAAGGATCGGTGAAGATTGCGGGGGCAAAGAATGCGGCATCAAAAATGATTATCGCGACGTTGCTGACGGATGGGGAAGTGACGTTGCACAATATTCCATTGCAGAAAGAATCGGAAATCGCCCGCGAACTTGTAACGACGCTTGGAGCAACCACAGAACTCGCCGATCACACGTTGACGATCCGTGTAGCTGAGATCGGCTCATCGTCCGCGATGTCGTTGTCCCGTAAGAACCGCTTGGCGATTTTGGCGCTCGCTCCGTTGCTCCATCGAACCGGGGAGGCATTTGTGCCGTCACTTGGGGGGGACAAGATTGGTCCACGTCCGGTGAACTTTCACATCGATCTTCTGGAATCAATGGGCGCGATGATTGAAGTCGATGCTGAAGGCTATCACGCGAAGGCGCTAAGCGGATTGAGGGGTGCGATTATTGACCTTCCGTATCCATCGGTTGGATCGACGGAAACTGCGCTGTTCGCTGGCGTGCTCGCAAAGGGGCGAACCGTTATCAAGAACGCCGCAATCGAGCCAGAAATTATCGAGCTCATCATGATGCTTCAGAAGATGGGCGCCATCATCGAGCTTGGTGCGGGTCGTCATATCGAAATTATCGGTGTAGAGAAATTGCATGGTTGCGAACACACGGTGGTTGCGGATCGCATGGAGGCGGCAAGTTTTGCGAGCATGGCGTTGGCAACGCGCGGTGAGATTTTCTGTGAAGGCGCGGTGCATCGCGACATGATTACCTTTTTGAACGCCGTTCGTCTCGTGGGTGGCGACTATGAGGTTCGCGAGAACGGGATTCTTTTCAAGGGCGCAGCGAAGTACAAAGGAATCCAAATCGAAACCGACACGCATCCTGGTTTCATGACCGACTGGCAGCAGCCATTTCTCGTCGCAATGACGCAAGCCGAGGGAACGTCTGTGATTCACGAGACGGTGTATGAAGAGCGATTCGGATACACCGATGTACTGAAGGAAATGGGCGCAGATGTCACGTTATTCGATACGTGTCTTGGTGAGGTTGTGTGCCGATTTAAGGATCACAACCACAAGCATTCCGCGATCATTAAAGGCCCAACGCCATTGCACGGTGTCACCACTCAGCTGCTCGACATTCGAGCCGGATTGGCTTGTGTTATCGCGGCGCTGGTCGCGGATGGGGAATCTACGCTCAGCGGATTTGAGCATCTCGAGCGTGGATACGAAGACCTCTACGGCAAGTTGAAAGCGGTCGGTGCAAATGTAACCGCATCCTAAGGATTGATTTGTTTTATGTTGCTCCAACTCTTCTTCTCCATGCCGATGCTCGCGTTCGTCTGGCTGACGGCGCTGATCATTGCCTTAACGGTTCACGAATTTGCTCATGCGATTGTGGGGAAGTGGCGTGGCGACGACACGGCGGAAAAATTTGGCAGGCTTTCGCTGAGCCCGTTGTCGCACATCGATCCTCTCGGATTCCTCATGCTCGTTACGATTGGTTTTGGTTGGGCAAAACCCGTGCCATTTGATCCGCGAAATTTGAAATCGCCGTTGAAAGACGGATTGTTGATCGCGCTTGCTGGACCGATTTCGAATTTGATCATGGCCACAGTTGCAGCGGCATTGTTTCGAATCTTCCTTGAAACTGGCGTTGTTCGCATGGACACGATGCTCGGTGCGTTCCTTGTTCTGTCGGTTTTAGTGAACCTTTTACTTTTGGTGTTCAACCTTATTCCGGTGCATCCACTCGATGGATCGAAGCTCGTTGACGTCGTCACGTATCGTACAGGCTATGAATGGATTGCACGGTGGTTACAGGTGAACGGTCCGCGTATCATGCTTGTTCTGGTATTGATTGCGCTCATGACATCGTACGACCCGTTTTACTTTATTCAACTTGCATCGTATGCCGGATGTGATCAGTTGATTGGATCATCGTGCGGCGGATTGTTGGGGATGTATTTCGGCGGGTAGGTATGCCGAAGCTTACATTCGTTACCGGAAATTCGAATAAAGCGTTGGAAGTTGGGATGATTTTGGGGATCGACGACCTCGCGAATTGTGCAATCGATGCTCCGGAAATTCAGTCGTTTTCGCTTGAGGAGATTGTGAGAGCAAAGGCGGAGTTTGCGCAGAAGGTGTGCGGATCGCCGGTGGTTGTTGAGGACGTGGCGTTGCATTTTGATGCGCTTGGTGGCTTCCCTGGGCCGTTTGTGAAATTTTGGCAGAATGAAGTTGGCTATGATCGTGCGAATGAAATTCTTGAGCGCCTTGGGAATGATGTGGCGCTGGTTCGTTGTGGGGTGGGGTATTCGGATGGTGAGCGGTTTTTTTATGTTGAGGGGCAAAGGTCGGGGCGTCTGGTTTGTCCACGAGGGGAATCGATGATGGGTTTTGATCGGTACTTTTTGCCCGACGGCCAGGAAAAGACGTATGGCGAGATGTCGAAGGATGAAAAGAATGCCATTTCTCATCGGAAATTGGGTTGGGAGGCGATGCAGGTGAGGCTGAAGGGGGAAGGCGTCCTGTAAACACAGGGGCTTCCGTTGACCCATTTTTTGGCTTGTGGTAGGCTTTTGCTACTTTTAAACAGGGTGTTCTCATTGTGAGGACGCACGCATTATGCCAACAATCAATCAACTTCTCCGAAAGGGTCGCACAAAAGCGAAGAACAAGAGTGCTTCGCCTGCGATGCAGTACACTTTGGATTCCTTGCACCGCAAGAAAACCATGCTTCGCAAAGGCGCACCATTCAAGCGTGGCGTGTGTGTGAAGGTCACCACCATGACTCCAAAAAAGCCAAACTCGGCTTTGCGTAAAGTGGCTCGTGTCCGTCTTTCGAACGGTACCGAGGTCACCGCGTACATCCCAGGAGAAGGCCACAACCTTCAGGAGCACTCCATCGTCATGATCCGTGGCGGACGTGTGAAGGACTTGCCAGGTGTTCGCTACCACATCATCCGTGGTCGTTACGACGCTGCTGGTGTAGAAGGCCGCAACCGCAGCCGTTCATTGTACGGAACGAAGCGTCCAAAGAAGGGTGCAGCCAAGAAGAAATAAGAGAGACTTGGCCATCTGGCCTAGTTCCGAGTCGCGACATTGGGTCGTGCATCGAAACTAGGCTCAGATGGAAAGCCTCAGGGTCGGTCGGATTAATTTATAGATACCGAGTACCACATCCACGTGGGAAGCAAAACGGTGTCGCCAAAAGAAATATAATATGCGTGGTAAAGCCGCTCCAAAGCGCAATCTCGCTCCTGATGCAAAATACGGGAGCGTTTTGGTTGCCAAGTTAGTCAATTACGTCATGGAAAGTGGAAAGAAGAGTATTGCTCGCGGCATTGTGTACGATGCATTCGACATCATTGCGACTGAAACAAAGGCCGATCCATTGGAAGTCTTTGATACTGCAATCAAGAACGTCACCCCGGCAGTGGAAGTGAAGAGCAAGCGCGTTGGTGGCGCAAACTACCAGGTGCCAATGCCAGTACGTGGAGATCGTCGTTATGCTTTGGCATACCGCTGGATTCTCGTTGCGGCACGTGGAAAGAAGGGCCGTCCAATGTGTGAGAAGCTTGCAGAGGAGTTGATTGCAGCATCCAAGAACGAAGGCGATGCGGTGAAAAAGAAGTTGGATGTTCAGCGTATGGCAGAGGCGAACCGTGCCTTCGCTCACTTGGCCCGATAGAGGCTTCCTCAGTTGGCCGATTTTGGGCTTGCGCCATCGGAAATTTCCTCAACGTACCGTTAAGTACGTCTCGGAAACTTTCCTCGTCGCGCACCCAAACTCGTCGCAACTGAGAAACCCTCTGTAAATCTTTTTCTTATATGAACCGTGATTATCCATTGGAACGGGTTCGGAACATCGGAATCATTGCGCACATCGATGCGGGAAAGACCACCACAACGGAGCGCGTGTTGTACTACACCGGCAAGAAGCACAAAATTGGTGAAGTGCACGAAGGTGAAGCAACCATGGACTGGATGGAGCAGGAACAGGAGCGCGGTATTACCATCACGGCTGCTGCAACCACGTGTTTCTGGAAAGATCACCGCATTAACATTATCGACACCCCTGGCCACGTGGACTTCACCGTGGAAGTGGAGCGTTCGCTTCGCGTGCTCGACGGTGGTGTAACCGTGTTCGACGGTGTTGCTGGCGTGGAGCCGCAGTCCGAGACCGTTTGGCACCAGGCCGATAAATACCATGTTCCTCGCGTGTGTTTCATTAACAAGCTCGATCGTACGGGTGCCGACTTCTACAAGGACGTTGACTCCATCCGCAAGCGCTTGGCGCCAAACGCATACCCAATCCAGCTCCCAATCGGAACTGAAAGCAATTTCGTTGGAATTATTGATCTGCTCTTGCGCAAGGCGTTCATTTATAAGGACGACATGGGCAAGGTGGTGGACGAAATTGAAATTCCAGACGAATACAAGGAAAAGGCTGAGGAATACCGCAAGAACTTGGTTGAAGCAATCGTCGCAGAAGACGAAGCATTACTCGACCGCTTCTTTGCTGGTGAAGAAATTCCTGTTCCAGAATTGAAGGTTGCGTTGCGTAAGGGGGTTGTCTCGCTGAAGATTTTCCCAATTCTTTGCGGCTCTGCCTTGAAGAACAAGGGCGTTCAGCAGATGCTCGACGCGGTTGTGGACTATTTGCCATCGCCAATCGACGTTCCACCAATTACCGGATTCAATCCAGACGATCACGAAGAATTGATTGCCTGCCCGCCAAAGGACGACGCGCCTTTTGCTGCGCTTGCGTTCAAGATTGCTGCAGATCCATTTGTTGGAAAGCTTGCGTTCTTCCGCGTGTACTCTGGTTCAATCAAGGCTGGAACGTACGTGTTGAACACCGCGACTGGCGACAAGGAGCGCATTTCTCGCATTGTTCGTTTGCACGCAAACAGCCGTGAAGATGTGGAAGAAGTGTTCGCTGGAGAAATTGCCGCAGCCGTTGGCTTGAAAAATACGTCAACCGGTCACACGCTCTGCGACGCAGATCACCCAGTGGTTCTTGAATCCATCACGTTCCCAGAGCCAGTGATTTCTCAGGCGCTTGAGCCAAAGACGAAGGCTGACCAGGAAAAGATGGGTGTTGCGCTCCAGAAACTCAAGGAAGAAGATCCAACATTTCACGTCCATACGGATGCAGATTCCAATCAGACGATTATCGCTGGTATGGGAGAGCTCCACTTGGAAATTATGGTGGACCGCATGGAGCGCGAATACGGTGTGGAAGCAAACGTGGGTCGCCCACAGGTTGCATACCGCGAAACGATTCGTTCATCTGCAGAAGGAGAGGGAAAGTACATCAAGCAGTCTGGTGGACGCGGTCAGTACGGACATTGTTGGTTGCGTGTGGAGCCAAACACCGGCGAGGACGCAAAGAACTTCGAGTTCTTTGAAGAAACAAAGGGTGGATCCATTCCTCGCGAATACATTCCGGCAATTGAAAAGGGTGCGCGTGAATCCATGGATCGCGGTGCGATTGCAGGATTCCCACTCATCAATATCAAGGTCACCGTGTTCGACGGAAGCTACCACGATGTGGACTCCAACGAAGCAGCCTTCAAAATGGCCGGAAGCATGGCATTCCAGGAAGCCGTCAAGAACGCAAAACCAGTGTTGCTCGAACCAATGATGAAGGTGGAAGCGGTTACGCCAGACGAGTTCATGGGATCCGTCGTCGGTGACTTGAACGGAAAGCGCGGACAGATCCAGGAAATGGGAGACCGCGGAAACATCAAGTTCGTGAAGGCACTCGTTCCACTCGCAGAAATGTTCGGCTACTCCACATCGCTCCGTTCCATGACTCAGGGTCGCGCAAGCTACTCCATGGAATTCGGCCAATACATGGAAGTGCCAAACAATGTCGCAAAGGCAATTGTCGAAGCGCGAACCGGGAAATAAATCATTAAAAAACATTACCGACCTCAGTTATGGGGTCGGTTTTGTTATTCCAGCCATTGTTGTTTTGAACAGAGAGGAAGCGCTAATCCTAAGCGTTGAAACAAGTGATGTATGAAAAAGCGAGCGACCCCAGCTCGCGCGTGGGAGCCGGGGTCGGTGTCGTCGTCAGTCCTCGTTTTTGATCCATGTCGTGCACGATCGCGGTCGGTGAATCGAGTAGGGAAGCTCGATCTTGATGCATGAGCACCGTGAGAGATTCGCCTCTGCCCACGCCCGCACAGCCCCGAGCAGAGCATCTCGGAAGATTTTGTCTTCGTCCGTCATGTAGGTGAACACATCGTCGCTCATCACGAGAATGTGTTCGCCAATTTCCATGCCGTCGAGATCCCTTGGGAAGAAGACGGAGATTGGTTCTTTTTTGTTGCGGGGGGCGGGGCCTTTTTCCAGCGTTACGGCAATGATTGCCCGCTTCAGCTGAAGGACGTGATCCGGACGATCGGTGGACGGAATTCCGTAGACGAAGAAGTTTGACAAAAAGCACCTCGATGAAGTTAGCGATTAAAGATTACGGGATTTATTCTTTTGTGCCAAGAGAAAAAGCAGAACGACCCCAGCTCGCGCGTGGGAGCTGGGGTCGTGTGTCGTCTGACGTTGTCAGGTTCCGTGGAGAAGGCGGTCGAGGATGATGTTGAAGCGAGTAGGCTCCTTCGGGCGAGAACTTGATCACGGTCGTCAGCCAGCCATCCTCCCGATTCCCGTTGAATTGCCACGTCCCTTCTTCGGGATTCTGTTCAGGTGCTTCTTCACTTTCGATTCCTTGTTTCCTCCCGGTCAAGGTGTCGATACGAACCGATCCGATGGGGACGTTTCGCAACCCTCCCTTGAGAAGATCGGTAGTGATCTCGACGCGGATTTGGCGACCCTGAGGAACGCCGCGACCCATCCTTCGCCTTCGTGTAGTTGGAAGAAATCCGCGGGAGGAACGACGACGCCGTTTTCCTGCAGACGTTCGCCGAGCTGCCGAACGACTTCTTCTGCGGCGGCTTTGCTCGTGCAGGACACTGTTGCGAGGGATCTTTCGTTCGGAAGACTCCAGAACGTCATCGGCGGCGCCTGTGCCCATTCGGTGGGTATCCGCTCTCTCCGTCTTCCTCGGAGAGATGGCGCCGCTGCCGCACGAAGTACGTCGAACGATCGGCGTCGTCGGTCGCTTCACAGGTTACCGAGACTTCGATACCGTCAGGGGTTTGAACCCAGCTCGTTTCGTCAACATTTTTCGCTTGCTCTTTCTTGGGTGCGTCTTTAAGATGCCTTTATATGGCGATCAATCATATTCCTCGATTACTGCGGTTGGCTCGAAGAACGGGCGATCGGTTGATTGTGACAGATGAGACTGGGGGAGGGGAGCCGATGGTGATTTTGCCGTTGGAAGAGTATGAGGCTTTGATTGATCAAGCGTTTGGACCGGGTGAGGGGGCATTTGAGGACGGGGGAGCCGATTTGCCGGTATATGGGGATGGTCGGGCAAGGTCTGTGCCCATGCGGGAGGTTGAGGAAGAAGCCGAGGCGATGATTGAGTTGTCCGAGGAGATTATCGCTGAGGTCACTGACGAGGCGGCCGATGAGGCAGATATTGACGAGGAGGCGCTCAAGAGTCTTTGGCAGGTGCCGGAGTCCGTAGAGGAAGTGAAGGAAGACGTGAAAATCGCAGAAAAGCCACAGGAAGTGGCAAAAAAGAAGTCAAGTCGGGGCGAGGGAGGAGAAGAGGGGTTCTACCTGGAAGCGATTGATTAGCCTTCCGTGTATAAGCGGACTTGCGTGATTTTCCTGGTTTTGCTACACTCTCGCCACATTTATTTTCCGAAAGTCTCACTCACTCGCTGAGTATTCCGCACACGGAATGCCCGCATAATTTCTTCGTATGGCAGAACAGTTTGACCGCACAAAGCCGCACGTCAACGTCGGCACCATTGGTCACGTCGACCACGGCAAGACCACCACAACCGCAGCAATTTTGCTTGTGGCTGCTACAATGGGAAACAAGGCGCAAACAAAGGGTATTAACGACCTTGATAAGGCGCCAGAATCCAAGGCACGTGGTATCACCATTTCGACGGCGCACTGTGAGTACGAGACGGCAAACCGTCACTACGCACACGTGGACTGTCCAGGACACGCAGACTACGTGAAGAACATGATCACGGGTGCTGCTCAGATGGACGGCGCAATTCTCGTCGTTTCCGCTGCTGACGGTCCAATGCCACAAACACGCGAACACATTTTGCTCGCAAAGCAGGTTGGCGTTCCTTCAATTCTCGTCTACTTGAACAAAGTTGACATGGTTGATGATCCAGAACTTATCGACCTCGTTGAGCAGGAAGTTCGCGATCTTTTGAAGAAGTACGATTTCCCAGGCGACGAAGTTCCAGTTATTCGCGGTTCTTCCGTGAAAGCACTCGAAGATCCAGCGGGTCCAGGTGGTCAGCCAATTCGCGATTTGCTCGCAGCATTGGATGCATACATCCCACAGCCAATTCGCGATCTTGATAAGCCTTTCCTTTTGCCAGTGGAAGACGTCTTCTCTATTGAAGGACGCGGAACCGTGGTGACTGGTCGTATCGAGCGCGGTGTCTGTAACGTTGGAGACGAAGTAGAAATCGTCGGCATTAAGGACACCGTCAAGTCGACGGTGACCGGTATCGAAATGTTCAACAAGTCTTTGAACAAGGGTATGGCTGGCGACAACGCTGGTATTCTTCTCCGCGGTGTGAAGAAGGAAGACGTTGAGCGTGGTCAGGTTCTTGCAAAGCCAGGAACCGTGAAGCCACACACCAAGTTCGAAGCGGAAATCTACGCTTTGACCAAGGAAGAAGGTGGTCGTCACAAGCCATTCTTCAAGGGCTACAAGCCACAGTTCTACATCCGTACTACGGATGTGACCGGTGAAATCGCTCTTCCAGAAGGCACAGAGATGGTGATGCCAGGAGACAAGGTCAACGGTATCGTCACTCTTATCAACCCAGTCGCACTCGAAGAGAAGATGCGCTTTGCTATCCGCGAGGGTGGCCGAACGGTTGGTGCAGGTATTGTCGTAAAAATTCTTGAATAATTCTTGAAAAAGAACATGAAGGCAGAACGCAAAAACGTCTGCCTTCCTCTGTTTCAGAAATCGCCCTTTTCACTATGACCGACGCAACAAAAACAAAGGAAGACGTGAGGCAGCGGATTCGCATCAAGATCCGTGCCTACGATCACAAGGTGATCGACACTGCTACGCAGACCATCATTAAGACGGCTGAGCGCAGTGGAGCAGAAGTTCTTGGTCCGGTTCCATTGCCAACGGAAATCCGTCGCTTCACGGTGAACCGTTCAACATTCATCGACAAGCAGTCTCGCGATCAGTACGAGATGCGCGTGCACAAGCGCTTGATCGACATCGTCAATCCAACAGAGCGAACAATCGATGCGCTCATGAGCTTGAACCTTCCAGCTGGCGTCGACATCGAAATCAAAATGTAATTCACCGCAGTGGGAACTGCGACGAGATCATCTCTCATAGACGGTTTCATCGCAGTTCCCACTGCAAACGCTCCAACATCGAACCGAGAAGAAAGATTCGCTTGCGAAAAACCTTCTTGATGCTTCGTGAGGAGTTCGGGAGACCTCTTTTCAACGATAAAAAACTCAATCAACATCCGCACATCTCCTATGTGCATCCATTCGTTGTTTTGAGCTAGAAGTTTTTCGCCGTATGCGAAGCTTCTGGTTTTTTCGTTCAAAGGGCCCTTACTTAATACCGTTCCTCTGCCTTGCGCATGAACGAAAGATTCTATGAAAGTTCTTCTCGGAAAGAAAATCGCCATGACACAGGTCTTCCGACCAGATGGGTCGGTCGTGCCAGTGACGCTCATTGAAGCAGAGCCTTCGGTGGTCGTCGCGGTTCGCAATGATGTTCAGGGTCGCTCGGTGATGGTTGTCGGCTTCGACAAAACCACCAACGTTACAAAAGCAGAAGCTGGAGTAACAGGAGACCTTGGCACGTTCCGAACATTGCGAGAGTTTCCTCTTGCAGACGGTGAAACCGCAGAGCGCGGCACCGCTATCACGGTTTCAGCCTTTACCATCGGTGACATCGTGAACATCGTCGGCACCTCAAAGGGCCGCGGTTTCCAAGGTGTTGTGAAGCGTCACGGATTCCATGGTCACCCACGAACGCACGGTCATAAGGACCAAGAACGTAAGTCGGGTTCCATCGGTGCCGGTGGCATTCAGCGCGTGTTCAAGGGAATGCGCATGGCCGGACGAATGGGAAGCGATCGTGTCACGGTCAAGAACCTCGAAGTGATGACGATTGATACGGAGAAGAACATTATCGGAATTAAGGGTGCAGTCCCTGGGAGCCGTGGAAGCCTCGTGACTATTCTCGCAACTGAAGGAAATGTATGGCTCAAGTAAAACTCTACAATTGGAAGGGGACAGACGCTGGCATGGTCACATTGCCAGACGCATTGTTCGCTGTGGAACTAAACAGCAATCTCATCCACGATGTTATCGTCGCGCAAGAAGCAAACTCTCGCGTTGTCTTGGCACATACCAAAGACCGAAGCCAAGTTTCCGGTGGTGGAAAGAAGCCATGGAAGCAGAAGGGAACCGGTCGTGCACGTCACGGATCTTCCCGTTCACCAATTTGGGTGGGTGGAGGTGTGACTCATGGTCCGCTCGCAGAGCGTAATTTCTCGGTGAAATTGAACAAGAAGACGAAGCGCACTGCGCTTGCCATGGTTCTTACCGACAAACTTCAGGACGGTGCGTTTATTGCGGTGGAAGACTTTGGTTTCCCAGAAGCAAAAACAAAGTTTGTCGCGCAAATGCGCGCAGCACTTCCTGGTGCTCGTGGTTCTGCGCTTATCGTTGTGACCGCTGATGATATTCTCATGAAGCGCGCAGCGAAGAACTTGCCTCGCACCACCACCATTCACGCCCAGAGCTTGAACGTTCGCGATGCTGCAAAGTACCGAACAATCGTGGCTTCAAAAGCTGCCATCGCGTCGATGGTTCAAACGTTTAGCGCGTAACGTATGCCAAAGAAATCAACAACTGAAGTTGAGGTTGTCGCAAAGCCAGCGAAGAAGACTACAAAAAAGGCTGCCGCTGAAGTATCAGCCGCACCTGCATTGAAGTCGCTTTCCCGTTTTGCAACTGACACGCTTCTTGCACCAATGGTTACGGAAAAGATCGCGATGCTTTCAAGCAGCAACGTTATGGTTTTCCGCGTTGCACTTTCTGCAACTCGTGTTGCGGTAAAGCAGGCGTTTAAGGAGCTGTACGGAGTTACTCCAGTGAAGGTGAATGTCATCACCGTTCGTCCACGTGCCATGCACTTTGGGAAGTCCAATGGACACCTCAAGAGTTTCAAGAAAGCGATGATCTCGTTGCCAGTAGGAACGACGATCGACGTCTTTGCATCTGTTGTCTAAGCGTATGCCAATTAAACAATACAAACCAACAACAGCAGGCCGCCGGAAATCGAGCGTTCAGTCGTTCGCCGACGTGACGTCGACATCACCACAGAAGTCGCTCTTGCTTTCCCAAAAGCAGATGGCGGGTCGTGGTGCATCGGGTCACATCTCCGTTCGTCATCGTGGTGGTGGTGCAAAACGCCATGTCCGCTTGATCGACTGGAAGCGCGATAAATACGACATTCCAGCAAAAGTTCAAACAATCGAATACGATCCAAACCGTGGAGCTCGTATCGCCCTCCTTGCTTACGCAGACGGAGAAAAGCGTTACGTTCTCGCGCCACTTGGTCTCACGGTTGGAATGACTATCGTTTCCTCAAAGGAGCGTGGTGAGCCATCGATGGGAAATCGATTCCCACTTGAAAAGATTCCGGTCGGTATGCAGGTTCATAACATTGAGCTTGAGCCGGGTCGTGGTGGAAAGATGGTTCGCGGTGCGGGTGTTGCCGCGGAACTTCTCGCAATTGAAGGTGAGCGTGCAACGCTCCGCCTTCCATCCGGTGAGGTTCGCATGGTGCCAAAAACCTGTTTTGCAACTATCGGAACCGTTTCCAACCCAGATTGGCGTTTGGTGCGATGGGGAAAAGCTGGACGCATGCGTCATCGCAGCGTTCGTCCAACCGTTCGCGGAAAGGCGATGAACCCAGTCGACCACCCACACGGAGGTGGAGAGGCTCGAAACTCAATCGGTATGCCTTCACCAAAGACGCCAACCGGAAAGAAGGCACTTGGTGTGAAGACTCGCAAGAGCAAGAAACCATCCAATGCGTTCATTGTTCGCCGCCGACAGCACGTGAAGCGTAACGCGTAATCCTATGGCACGAAGTCTCAAAAAGGGTCCTTTCATCGACCCAAAGCTCGCGAAGAAGGTGTCGAATCTTCGCGCTGGTGACAAAACAGTAATCAAGACATGGGCACGTGCATCAACAATTACTCCGGAAATGGTGGGATTCACCTTCGGAGTCCACAATGGACGAGAATTCGTTCAGGTCCGTGTAGTGGAGAACATGGTTGGTCACAAGCTTGGAGAATTCTCGCTCACACGAAAGTTCGTTCGTCATGCAGGAAAGGCGGCAGCAGCTGCCCCTGCAGCAGCACCGGCGGCAGCGCCAGCCGCAAAGAAACTTGCTCGCTAGTCCAAATATTATGGAAGTCAAAGCGGTCGCAAAATTTATCCGAATCGCACCTCGCAAGACTCGTCTTGTGGTGGGGTTGATTCGAGGCAAGTCGGTGAATGAAGCTCGTCGTCAGCTGATGGTGTCCCCAAAGCTTGCAGCACGAACAGTCTTGAAGGCATTGAACTCTGCGGTTGCAAACGCAACGAACAACGCAAAGCTTGATCCTTCAACGCTCGTTGTTGTGAAGACATGGGTCGACGAAGGCCCAAAGATTAAACGGTTTGCTCCACGTGCACAGGGTCGCGCGACACCAATTCGTCATCGAATGTCGCACATCCACGTTGTGGTCTCGCCAAAAATCACCACCTAACCTATGGGTCATAAAGTCAATCCAAAAGTCTTCCGTCTCTCCACGATTTACACGTGGGATTCGAAGTGGTTCGCTCGTGGAAAGCAGTTCGTGTCTTCGTTAAAAGAGGACGTGAACATCCGCGAATACTTGCGCAAGGCACTCCGTGACGTCGGTTTGGACTCGATCGGTATCGATCGCACACCAAAGCGCGTTACCATCACCATTCGTGCTGCAAAGCCGGGTGTGATTATCGGCCGCGCTGGTGCAGGAATCGAAGAGCTGAAGAAGAAGCTCTCGAAGGAGTTCTACCGCGGACAGCGCGTCACGTTGAACATCAACGTGGAAGAAGTCACGCGCCCAACGATGTCTGCGCAGATCATCGGCGATCAGATTGCCCGTGAAATTGAACAGCGTCTTCCATTCCGCCGATCCATGAAAATGGCAATCGAGCGCGTGATGAAGGGTGGTGCACGTGGTGTGAAGCTCACGCTTTCTGGCCGTTTGAACGGTTCGGAAATCGCGCGAACAGAAACCATCGCGAACGGCAGTATTCCTTTGCACAACCTTCGTGCCGACATCGACTTTGCTCGCGTGCGCGCAAATACGATTTTCGGAGTGATCGGTGTGAAAGTCTGGATCTATCGTGGTGACGTGTTCGGAACACCGGTAGAGGCACAGGCACAAACTGAGTCCGCAGAGCATCGTCCCGCACCTTCCCGCGGCGCACGGTCATAGGAATTGATATCCTCGTATGTTGCTTCCGAAAAAAATGAAATACCGCAAGTGGCACAAGCGCCGAACAGCCGGCGACCGCTTAGCGACGCAAAAAACGGATGTTGCCTTTGGCTCATTTGGACTCAAGGCCATCACAGAGGCATGGGTTACTGCCCGACAAATTGAGGCAGCACGTCGTGCAATGACACGTGCTATCAAGCGTGGTGGAAAAATCTGGATCCGCATTTTCCCAGATCACCCAGTCACGAACCATGGTGCTGAAGCGCCAATGGGTAAGGGAAAGGGTGGCGTCGATTACTACATGACACCAGTCCGCGCCGGTACCGTGATGTTCGAGATGGATGGTGTGACTCCGGAAATCGCTCAAGAAGCGTTCCGTCTCGCAGCATACAAACTTCCAGTGAAGACGAAGATTGTCACCCGAACCTAAGCATATGCCTACAAAGAACGAATTCGCGGGACTCTCCGCAAAAGAGCTCTTGGCAATGATTGCTGAGGAACGCGCCAAGCTCCGTGACATGAACCTCAAACTTTCCGTTGGTCAATTGCGCGCGGTCCGCACCGTCCGTGAGACCAAGAAACGTATCGCTCGTTTGGAGACACAGCGCTCCGCGATCAAAACCTCATAAGTATGGCAATCAAAAAGACATCACCAGTCGCTGAACAGCCAAAGGCTGAAAAAGTAACAATGCATCGCCGTTTTACTGGCGTGGTTGTTTCGGCGCACAAAACGCCAAAAACGATTGTCGTTCGGATTGATCGTACCGAGGTTCACCCAAAATACGGCAAGCGTTACATTGTGAGCACCAAGTTTATGGCGCACGATGAAGCGATGGTCGCAAATGAGGGTGACACGGTGACTATTGAAGAGACGCGTCCGCTTTCGGCACGAAAGCGCTTCCGCGTTGTTTCAACGCCAAAAGCGTAACCCGACTTTGTATGTTGCAACATCGATCCATGATGAGTGTCGCCGATAACACCGGCGCAAAAGTCCTCCAAGTCATTCGTGTCCTCGGCGGCTACAAAAAGCGGTACGCTCGTTTGGGCGACGTCGTGACTGCCGTTGTGAAGCAAGCTGCTCCACATACGATGGTAAAAAAGAGCGACGTGGTTCACGCCGTGATCGTTCGTACACGAAAAGAAGTTCGTCGAAAGGACGGCTCTTACATTCGTTTCGACGAAAATGCAGGCGTCATCATTAACCGCGTTTCAAAAGAGCCGAAGGGAACACGTATCTTTGGACCAATCGCTCGCGAGTTGCGCGCAGAAGGGTTCACAAAGATTGTGTCTCTTGCTCCTGAAGTCCTCTAAATCCTCTCCTATGAAAATCAAAACCGGAGACAATGTCCGCGTCATTGCGGGCAAACATAAAGGAAAAGAGGGAAAGGTCATTCAAACGTTCCCAGCGCGAGAACTCGTCGTCGTTGACGGTGTGAACCAAGCGGTGAAGCACATTAAGGCGAAGGGGAAGACTGCAGCTGGTCAGCGCGTCACCTTCAATGCGCCGTTCCAAGCATCGAAAGTCGCCATTATCGGCGAAGGCGGTGCAAAGGGTCGCGTGGGCTACTCGTTCATCACCAAAGATGGACGTCAGCAAAAAGTGCGCGTCCTTCGCACAAAGAAGGGTGTGACACAAATCGACTAGTATGCAGAATATCCAAGAACAAATGAAAACGACCGTTGGTCCAGCACTCCGAAAGGAATTTGGCTACACCAACATTCACGAGACGCCAGTCATCACGAAAGTGACGATCAACGCTGGGCTCGGGAAAGGAAAGGATGCCAAGTTTGCTGACGTGGTGGTTGAAACCTTCCGCCGCATCACTGGTCAACAGCCTGTCCGCACGAAGGCGAAGAAATCCATTGCAGGATTCAAGGTTCGTGAAGGCATGGTGGTCGGAGTCATGGCGACACTTCGTGGCAAGCGTATGTGGGATTTTCTCACGAAGCTTACGAACATCGCTTTCGCACGTATTCGTGACTTCCGCGGCATTCCTGAATCTGCTGTCGACAGCCAGGGCAACTTCAACTATGGATTTACGGAACACATCGCTTTCCCAGAAATTCATCCAGACGAAGTAGAGTCGCTCCACGGGCTCCAAGTGACAATTACAACAACGGCAAAGAACCACGAAGAAGGCATTGCCCTTCTCAAAGCGATCGGATTCCCGTTCGCTTCCAAGCAACAGAAATAAGCTATGGCAACGACGAATCAAATCGCAAAGTCGGCGAAGAAGCCAAAGTTCAGCACACGCGTCGTTCATCGATGCTGGCGCTGTGGCCGTAAGCGCTTCTTCATGCGAGCCTTTGGCCTGTGCCGTATCTGTTTCCGTGAACTTGCGAACGTAGGTGAGATTCCGGGAATTCGAAAAGCAAGCTGGTAATCCTATGATGACCGATCCAATTTCCGACATGCTCACCCGAATCCGCAACGCATCCATGACGCGTGCGGTGACTGTTGAGATGCCGATGTCTAAAATGAAGTTCGCAATGGCGAAGATCCTCGAAAAGGAGGGCTACCTTGTCGCTGTTGAAACGTTCCAAGATGGCGCAAAGCCAATGCTGCGTGTTCGCCTTGCATATCGCGAGAGCGGCGAGCCAGCAATTGCATCTATCGTTCGAAAGAGCAAGCCAAGTCTTCGCGTGTACGTGAAAGCTGATAACTTGCGTAGCGTCCGATCCGGACAGGGTTGTTCGATTCTTTCGACGCCAAACGGATTGATGACGAACAAAGAAGCGCACAAGCGTCGCTTGGGCGGTGAACTTATCTGCGAAATCTACTAATATGTCTCGCATTGGAAAAAAACCAGTCTTCTTGCCGGCCGGTGTGACTGCGACTATCGCGGGAAACACGGTGTCCGCAAAAGGACCAAAGGGCGAGCTTTCGCTTGTGCTTCACCCGCACGCTGCCGCTGCGCTTTCTACGGAAGAAGGTGTTTCGCAGATTAATGTTACCGTCGTCGATCCAGATCGCGAAGACCGTGCAATTTGGGGAACCATGCGCGCGCTTATCGCGCAGATGGTGAAGGGTGTATCCGAAGGATACGTCAAAGCACTCGAATTGAACGGTGTCGGATTCAAAATGAACTTGCAGGGAACGATGTTGGTGCTTTCCCTCGGCTTCTCGCACGATGTAAAATTCGTGTTGCCAGCAGGAATCACGGCCAAGATCGAAACAAACGTTTTGACGATTAGCGGAGCAGATGCTGCGCTGGTTGGAAAGATCGCTGCAGAGATCCGTTCACAGAAAAAGCCTGAGCCATACAAAGGCAAGGGTTTCCGCTATACTGACGAAATTATTCGTCGTAAGGCTGGTAAGGCGTCGAAGAGCGAATAATCCCTCTCTATGTTGCGAAAGAATATCCTCGCGAAACGTCACGGAAAAGCGCGCCGCGCTCTCCGGACTCGCGCAAAAATTCATGGCACTGCGGAGCGACCTCGCCTCACCGTATTTCGTTCCAGCAAGCACATTAGTGCTCAGTTGGTGAACGACGATATTGGCAAGACGTTGTGCTCGGCCTCCGATGTGAAGATGCCAAAGGCTGATAAGCCCCTGGTTCGAGCTGAAAATGTTGGCGTCGCTCTTGCGACGGCGGCAAAGACGCTTGGTGTCACTTCGGTGATCTTTGATCGCGGTTCGTATCTTTATCACGGTCGTGTCGCTGCGATTGCGGAAGCATGTCGCGCGAACGGACTTCAGTTCTAACCTATGACCGACTCTCCAAAAACAACAGCACCAGTAGCAGCAACCGGAGCTGCACGACCAGCATTTGGTGCCAATCGTGGCGCAGCAGGACGCGGTGGCCGTCCAGGTCAGGGCGGTCGACCAGGTGGAAATGATTCACGCGGCAAAGGTGGAGCACGCGGTGGTCGTCGTGACGACCGTGAACCGCGCGAATTCGAGCAGAAGATTCTCGAACTTGCTCGTGTCACTCGTGTGACCAAGGGTGGAAAGCGTATGCGTTTCCGCGCGAGCTTGGTCATTGGTGATCGCCGTGGTCGCGTGGGATTCGGTGTTGCAAAGGGCGCTGACGTTGCGATGGCTGTGGAAAAGGCATTCCGTCAGGCCAAAAAGAACATGGTCACTGTTCCTCTCGTGAAGGAAACTATTCCACACGAAGTTCAGCGGAAGTTCGCTGCAGCAATCGTGCTTTTGAAGCCAGCTCCACAGGGTACCGGGCTTAAGTGCGGTGGTCCTGCACGTATGGTCTTGGAACTTGCTGGTGTACCAAACGCTGTTTCGAAGCTGATGGGTTCAAGCAACAAGATTAACAACGCAAAGGCAACGTTCTTGGCGCTTGTCGCATTGCGCAAGCCGGAATCTGCTCCAGTTATTACCGCTTAATATGGCAATCTCTCTCTCAACCCTTCGCTCCGCCCTCGGTGCAAAGCGTAACAAGCGTCGCGTTGGTCGCGGCTTGGGTTCGCGCGGCACCACGGCTGGTCGTGGACAAAAAGGTCAGAGCGCTCGTTCGGGTGTTGGTGGATTGAAGCGCCTTGGTATGCGAAGCCTCATGCTCGCAACACCAAAGATGCGTGGATTCAAATCGCTTGCCGCAAAGGTGCAGGCGGTGAATCTTCAATCGATCGCATCAAAGTACATTGCGGGCGAATACGTCACACCAGCAACTCTTGCAAAAAAGGGGTTGGTGTTGAGTAAGTCCGCTCCAGTGAAGATTCTCGGAAACGGAGAAATCACCGCTGCGGTTACGATAAAGAACTGCACCGTTTCTGCATCTGCTGCAGAAAAGATCACCAAGGCCGGCGGTACCGTTAACGCGTAGTTTCTTCCCAAATATGGAAACCCTGAAACGCATCTTCCGCATTCCGGAGCTCCGTAATGCGCTCCTGTTCATCGTCTTTGTGGTTGTGGTGTTCCGCGTTGCGGCGCACATTCCGGTTCCGGGCATTGATGCATCAGGGTTGTCTTCCATTTTGGAAGGAAACCAATTTTTGGGCATCTTGAACATGTTTTCAGGAGGAACACTCGCGAACTTCTCTATCGTTGCACTGGGTGTCTCTCCGTATATTACTGCGTCGATCATCTTTCAGCTTCTTGGCATGATCTTCCCGTCACTGGAAGAGCTGCAAAAGGAAGAACAGGGCCGTCAGCGCATTACCCGCTGGACACGATTCGCGACGGTTCCTCTTGCGTTTCTGCAGGGATACGGTGTGCTGCGCCTGTTGGAAAGTCAGCAGCAGCTCGGCATTCATTTGACTGGAATTCAGCTCATTTTCGCCTTGATTTCCATGGCGGCTGGATCCATCTTCTTAATGTGGCTTGGTGAGCTTGCGACAGAACGAAAAATGGGAAATGGCATTTCGCTTCTCATTTTTGCAGGTATCATGGCTGGTCTTCCTAGCGCCGTTGCGCAGGCTGTCGCAACATACAATTCTGGCGATTTCTTGAGCCTTGGTCTCTTCGCTGTACTCGCTATTGTTACTATCGTTGGCGTCGTTGTTGTAACTGAGGGCCAACGGAACATTCTCGTCCAATACGCTCGTGGCGGCGGGCAGATGTCGGGCAAGGTGCAGTCTTCTTTGCCACTTCGCTTGAACATTGGTGGAATGATTCCAATTCTCTTTGCGCTCTCTATCGTCGTTCTTCCTCCATTGCTTGCACAGTTCTTTACACAGGCTCGAACGCAAGTGATTCGTGACATCGCACAATGGGTGTCTGTCACCTTCCAGAACAATACCGTTTACGCTGTGCTGTATTTTGTTCTCGTGTTTGCTTTTACCTTCTTCTACGCCTCTATCGTGTTCCGTCCGGAACAGATCTCGGAGAACTTGCAGAAGCAGGGTGGATTCATTCCAGGCGTTCGCCCAGGCGAACAGACAACGAAGTACTTGCAGTGGGTGATGAACCGTTTGTTGCTCTCTGGCGCCTTCTTCCTGGCAACTATCGCTATTCTTCCAAACGTCGTTCAGGGTTTCACCGGCAATCAGAGCCTCGCGGTCGGCGGATCATCCATGATCATCGTCGTTTCCGTGGTTATCGACATCGTAAAACAGGTTCAGTCGCAGCTCACGATGCGCGCGTACGATGTGTAAGGTCTCCTATAAAAATCACCGCTTCGAGCGGTGATTTTTATATCCACAGTTTTTGTTTTGATCGGATCATGGATCCTGTATAGTCGCCTGAGTATTTATGATGCCTTTATGACCCATGAGGTTATACCTGCGGAATCTGGGCCTAGAACACTAGATCTCCGCCCTCCGGAGCCCATCGACGTGAAAGATGGTGCAGGTCGTTGGAATTTTCGTCTCGAAAAGAAGCCTGATGGATACTCCGTTCGTGGAGTCCCAGGAAACTCTGATTTCGTTGGGGTGAACATGACGATCGTGTTAAAGATTGAGTATCCTGATCGGGTGTATAGGGAAGACGAATCAGCTCGCCTTGTTAGAGGGGAAATTCTTCCAACGCATGCGGTGTTTTCTCCGCTTGAAGACGATTTCGTAAATGGCAAGGTCCCTGATCTCGTTGCTCTTCAAAAATATATCGAGTCCTGGAAGTTTGATTTTATGGGACGAAATGAATTGACGCTTGCGAAGTAGCTTACAGAATATACAGCCTCCGGTTTTGCGAAAGCAGCCCGGAGGCTGTACTGTTAGGGCGTATTCCACCTATGATGCATCGAATTTTCTTGCTTGGACCACAGGGATGCGGAAAGGGGACGCAGGCGGTAATTTTGGCGGCACGACTTGGTATTCCCGAGTTCTCCATGGGGCAATTGCTTCGCGACGCTGCGGCTGGAACGGACGATCTCGCTGATCGCATTAAGGCGATTCAGGCAAAGGGAGAGCTTGTGCCAGGAAAAGTTGTCGCGGAAGTGCTTCGTGCGCGTCTTGATAAACCTGATTGCGCGAATGGATACATCCTCGACGGTTTTCCGCGGAATCAGGATCAGTACGATTCATACGCCGAGCACGACAAGCCAACTGCGGTGATTGTTATCGAAGTCCCTCGTGAAGTTTCCATCGAGCGCATTGCACATCGATCTCGAACGGAGCATCGCACCGACGACACACCGGAAGCGATTCGTCGTCGTCTCGAGATCTACGATCAAGATACGGAACCGATGATTAATCATTATCGAGCGCAGGGCTTGGTTCGTGAAGTAGATGGCGTTGGGACGGTCGAAGATGTTGCGGACCGAATTTACGGAATCTGTACTCTGCAAGGTGGCTGTTAATTGTATGGCGAACATCAAAACAGTTGAAGAAGTTCAGGTGATGCGCGAAGGAGGTATTCTTTTATCGAACGCGCTTCAGGCTGCAGTTGATGCGGCAAAGCCTGGTGTGACGATGAAACAGCTCGACGACATTGCGCGCGGCGTCATCGAAGCTGGTGGCGGTACGCCATCGTTCCTTGGGTATGGTTCTAAGAGCAGGCCATTTCCTGCGACGGTGTGTATTTCGCGGAACGAAGAGGTTGTTCATGGTTTAGGGAATCGTGAAATCGCACTCGACGAAGGCGATATCGTCGGCCTCGACATTGGCTGTTGGTACAAGGGGCTGTGCACCGACATGGCAGTAACCGTACCGATTGGATCGATTACGAAGGAACGCGCAACGTTGCTTCGTATTACGTACGATTCGATGATGGCGGGTGTTAATGCTGCGGTGATCGGAAATACGGTCATGGACATTGCAGGGGCGGTGGAAGACGTCGTACCAAAGGGATATGGAATTGTTGAGTCACTCGTCGGCCATGGTGTTGGGCATCAGGTTCACGAGGCGCCGAATGTCCCAAATTTCCGTGGGAAGCACTTCCCAAAGGCACCACTTCTCGACGGAATGTGCATCGCCATCGAACCGATGGTGACCACGGGAACGCATGAAGTGGAGGTTTCCGATGATGAATGGACGATTGTAACCGCAGACAAGAGTGACGCGGCACACTTCGAAGTTACTGTCGCGATTCTGCCGGGCGGACCGGAAATTCTCACGCCCGTACCAAAAGTTCGGGGTGTAACCGCATAAGTTATGAAAAAAGACGACATCTTCGGCGGCGTGATTCTCCTCATCGTTATTGCGGCGATCGGTGCATTTTTATACTTTGCGCAGTCTGCGCCAGAGCTGAGCTACGGGCCGGTGGAGCTTGCGGGGAGTGTGTTGAGTGCAGCGCCAAAATCGACAACCGAAGTTACAATTAGTGGCACGCTCGTAAAATCTGGTTTCGTCACTATCCATCAGGCGATGGGCACAGCGCCAGGAGAGATTGTTGGTACATCTGATCTGATTGTTGCCGGTATATTCACGGACGTGGTTGTGCATCTTGCGAAACCGATGGAATACGCTGGGCCGTATGTCGCCTTGCTCCACGTGGATAATGGCGATGGCGTTTTCGTGGTGAAAGACGATATGCCGGTTACCTCAAGCGGCGTATCGGTTCGTGCAGATTTCAATTCGCCACCAGAGGTGAAGTAATTTTGTGAAATATCTTGGTATCGACTTTGGTGTTCGGAAGATTGGCCTTGCGTCTGGCGACGATGAGACGGGTTTGGCGTTCCCGATGGGCAATATCGACGGGGGAGTGAAGGCGATTTTCACCATCATGAATCGCGCTCGAGACGAGGGCGCCGAAGCACTTGTCATCGGATTACCAATTCCCGATGCGCATCAGTCCGATACACAGCTTGAGCTAACGAAACAGTTTGTTCGCGATGCGCAGGCTGCGACATCTCTGTCGGTGTTCGTTGTTGATGAGCAGTTTACTTCCGCAGAGGCACGTCGATTACAGGCGGAATATGGCGGCGATATGCCGGAAGACGCTTGGGCTGCAAAAATCATCCTTCAAGCATTTCTTGACGGTGATGTTGAACTTACAGTCGATGAAGCGAAGCGGCGCGAAGAGTAAGTATGTGGAGCACGGTAAAAACGATAGGGATTGTCATGACGTCGTCGCCGTGGCGTGAGGCGGATCGGTGGTATAGCGCCCTAACGCCGGAATTCGGTTTGATTGAGTTTGTTGGGCGCGGTGCGCAAAAGCCGCGAGCGAAACTCGCCGCGCATTTAGAGCCATTCGCGATCGTTGAACTCGAAATCGTGAAAGGTGCGCGATCGACCACCGTCATTGGTGTTGAGCGACGTGAGGTATTTGATCGCATTCAAACGAGCCTCGAGCACCGCATGTTTACACAAACGCTTTTTGCGATGTTGGCGAAGGCGATTCGGCCAGATCTCGCAGATCCAGAACTTTTCGATGAAGTGATTGGGCTCGTTCGATTTTTAAACTTACAGGTCTCTTTGCAAAACACCAGAAGCGCTTTTGTTCTCGGCGCGACAATTCTCCGCCTGCTCAGCCGTCTTGGTTACGGTGTCGAGCTGCACGATTGCCTCGCGTGTCGCAAAGACGTTCTCCCGCTTTCATTTCGTTGGCACGGCGGACGTGGGGGATTGGTGTGCTCCGATTGTGTGCAGAGAAACCCCGAAGATTGGTTCTCTGCGCGCCCGATGGACGAAGAGATCGTTACGCTAATGCGTATCGGTCGCGACGAATCCTACGAGTCGCTCATGCGCATGCCGCTCCTCGGCCAACAAGTAGAAGACTTCGTCCAATGCGTCCACGACGTCTACGTCTATCACGTCCCTGGCGAAATCACGATGCCGTTCTGGACAGGAGTATTGGCGGTGCCGGCGAGGGTATAGATATTTCTATGAAAGAACATTGCTTGATCTGTGAAAGAATTCAGATGATCAAAGATGGAAAGAATCCGTATTTTGTTGCTGAGTTTGAAACGGGATATGCCGTCATTGGCGATCATCAATTTTTTCGAGGATACACATTGTTTCTTGCGAAACAGCATAAGCACGAACTTCATGAGTTTGATGACGGCTTTCGAAATCGATTTCTTGTGGAGATGAGTCAGGTTGCTGAAGCGGTATTCCGCGCATTTCATCCTGTGAAGTTGAACTATGAACTTCTTGGGAATAAAGATTCGCACGTTCATTGGCACCTTTTCCCTCGTCATGCCAATGATCCTCAGCCGATGAGGCCAATATGGACGATCGACCCCGCGATACGCTCTGTGGAGTCCGTAAAGCCGTCGAAGGAGGGAATTGAGGTTTTGAAAAGTGAATTACTCATCGAATTGAGAAAAACTGCGCTGATTCTTTGAATGGGTTGGGAGGGGGGGAGAGGTGACGCGAAAGGGCATCATCGGCGGGCCGTGGTGCGCAATTTCCCGATTCGGACATGTGCGGTCGACCGAACATTTCACTCATCGATTCATTGGGGATTTTGCAAATAAAATGTGCGGTCCACCGCACATCCCCAATATCGCAAAATGCACACGCTTGGCAGCGGTTTCCCGCCGTCATTCACATCCATTCCAAGGTCAGTCCCTCTATCCCTTCAAAGGATTCAGGACCCGTGCTACACTCATTTCACTGATGTTCGCCGTGACAGCGAGCACTGGGAGCAAACAACTTCTAGATTCAGTGTTCCACAACTAATGAGAGCCGATTCGTCGGCTAAAGTACGGTGGCACCGCGAGTAACTTCGCCCGTACAGCTTCATGATTATTCAATCGTGACGTTGTACAGGCGAATTTTTCTTTTTATGACCTACATCTCTCAGTTAGCGTCCATGGTTGGGCAGGAAGTCGAGCTCAAGGGTTGGGCGTACAACTTTCGAAGCAGTGGCAAAATTTATTTCCTCCAGTTCCGTGATGGATCGGGACGTGTCCAGGTTGTGTACTCGCCGCAGGATATCGATGCCGCATCGTGGGAATCGCTCCAAGGCGTTCGCATTGAGTCGTCAGTTATCGTTAAAGGTATTGTGAAGGCTGAGCCTCGATCACCATCAGGATTCGAGATTTCTGGAACCAGTTTCACGATGGTGCACGTTGCGCCGGAGGATTATCCAATTGGAAAGAAGGAACACGGCCCAGAGTTTTTATTCGAGAATCGCGATCTTTATCTTCGGTCTCAGACTCCATGGGCAGTTCTGAGAATTCGCGACAGAGTGTTCTTTTCAATTGAACAATTCTTCCACGAGGAAGGATTTATTCGCTTCGACGCTCCAATCATTCAACCAACAAGTTGCGAAGATACCACGCAGCTCTTCCAAGTTGATTATTACGGCGAACCAAAATATCTCTCGCAATCCGGCCAGCTCTACAGCGAGGCGGGAATCATGGGTTTCGGAAAGGTGTACGACTTCGGCCCAGTGTTCCGCGCAGAAAAGAGCAAGACACGTCACCACTTGAGCGAGCTTTGGATGATGGATGCTGAAATGGCGTACTTCGATCAGGTGATGAACATGGAGGTGCAAGAGAAGATGGTGAAGCGCATCGTGAAAGATGTTCTCGATAACTGTAAGCAAGAGCTCGCGATTCTCGAACGCGATACGACGATCTTGGAGCGTATCGTAATTGAGCCATTTGTCCATTTGAAACACTCCGAAGCGAAGAAGATTCTGCACGACGAGAAGTTGACTGTTGAGCCTGTCGATCTCCTCGGCGACATGTCGACAGAAGAAGAGATCGCCCTTGGAAATAAGTATCAGCTTCCAGTGTTCATCGAAGACTATCCGGCGGAGATCAAGTCGTTCTACATGAAGCGATACACGGACGATGCTGGCGTATTGCGTGCTCGATGCGCCGATCTTATTGCGCCAGAAGAAGGTCGCGAAATTATCGGCGGCAGCCAGCGCGAGGAGAGTTACGAGGCGCTTAAGCAAGAGGTTGTCGATCGCAACTATCCGTTGGCTGAGTATGAGTGGTACTTGAATACCCGAAAGTACGGCAGCGTTCCACACTCCGGCTTCGGTATCGGCCTCGAGCGAACCGTTCGATGGATCACTGGCGTGCACCACATTCGCGAAACCATTGCGTTCCCACGCATGCTCAACCGCTCAACTCCATAATATGAAAAACAGAATCCTCATCAAAGACCTCCCATCAAAACTCGGCGAAACTGTTACCATCGCTGGTTGGCTCAACGCGTTGCGCGACATGAGTAAGTTCGGCTTTGCGATTATTCGCGATCGTTCCGGCCTTGCGCAGACCGTGCTGAACGCAGAACAGCTCGAGCAGCTTAAGGGACTTCAGGTCGAGACCGTGTTGTCGGTAACCGGAAAGATTGTCGAAAAGAAATCGAAAGATCCGTCGATCAAAGAAGTCGAGATGCAGGTCGAGAAACTCGAAGTGCTTTCGCCGGTTGTTGATGTTGTTCCTGTCGAGATCGGTAAACCAGTACTCGACGCGAACCTTGATACATTGCTCGATAACCGTGTTATCACGCTTCGTCATCCAAAACAGCGTGCAATTTTCCGCGTACAAGCCGCGTTGGTTCACGGCTACCGTTCGTTCATGGAAAAGCAGGGATTCACCGAAATTTTTTTCCCAGTTCTTGCTGGTGCTGCGAGCGAAGGAGGCGCAGAGTTTTTCAAGGTTGATTACTACGGCCGCGAAGCAACGCTCACACAGTCTGCGCAGCTCTACAAGCAGATTACGATGGGTGTGTATGAGGGCGTGTACGGCGTGTCGTACTCATTTCGTGCAGAAAAGTTTGCAACATCGCGTCATTTAACCGAATTCAACCAGCTCGAGTTCGAAATGGGATTCGTTTCGGACATGAGTGAAGTGATGGATGTTGAGGAGGGTGCGATTCGTGAAATGCTCGCAACCGTTGAGAGCGAATGTGCGGTCGAACTCGCGCTTCTCGAGGCGAAGCTTCCGCCGACCGGAGATCGATTCCCTCGAATCACACTGAAAGAGGCGCTTGAGGCATATCGTGATGAAGGGGGAGTGGATGAAACATCGGAACCAGACCTTTCGCCGGCTGCGGAGCGTTGGCTTTCAACAGTTTGGTCAGTACAACATCATAACAGTGGATTCGTATTTGTGACGGACTGGCCACCATCAAAGCGTCCGTTCTATGCGAAGGTTGATCCGGCGAATCCAGAGAACACACTCACGTTCGACGTGATCGGTTTTGGAAGTGAGATTACCTCCGGTGGTATGCGCATCAACCGATACGATGAGCAGCTCGCGCGAATCGTGGATAAAGGATTGAACGTTGCAGACTTTGAGGACTACTTGATGATGCACAAATACGGCATTCCACCAGAAGGAGGTTTCGCGATTGGTTTGCAGCGATTAACGCAAAATGTTCTTGGTCTTGCGAACGTGAAAGAAGCGACAATCTTCCCCCGCGATGTTCAGCGTTTGCGTCCATAGTGTTATCATCTGTTCATCTTAACGCCTTCACTATGAATCTTCGCTCACGTTCACTCGCAGCGTTCGCGATGTTTGGCCTTCTTCTTGGTCTTGTTCCTTCTGCATTTGTTCGTGCAGATTCTCTCGTTGCAGGGCCCGGTCCGGGGGATTTGATTCGTGGAACGTCATTTTCGGCTGTGTATTATTTGGGTGAAGATGGATTCCGTTATGTTTTTCCAAATGATAAAACATACTTTACGTGGTACGAGAACTTTTATCAGGTCATGACCATCAGTGATGCGGATCTTGCAAAGATTCAGATGGGTGGAAATGTGACATATAAACCAGGAGTAAAGATGATCAAAATTAATTCTGATCCAAAAACATACTTTGTTGGACAGGGTGGTACATTACATTGGGTTCCGGATGAAGCGACTGCAATAACAGTATATGGCGGTAGCTGGAATACAACGATTGACGATGTACCGGATGGTTTTTTTGGGAACTACACCATTGGCGATGCGTGGGCAGCTTCTGATACTGACGCGTGGAATTCACTGACAGCGAGTCGAATAGAGGGCGGGGTGATCTCCATTGGTGACGACAAGGAACTTATTGCATATAGCTCGGTGAATATCATGGATATGCAGTTTGTGGATGTGGCTGAAGGTACTGGTTCGGTGACGACTATTTTTCCTGGCCAGACTGTTCGGTGGATCAATAACGACTCTGTGAACCACACCGCAACAGCAGAAGATAATAGTTGGGGAACGGGAACAATGGCTCCGGGCGTCACTTTTGTTCGCCGTTTTGATACGGCTGGAATCTACACCTATCACTGCAGCTATCACCCAGAAATGACCGGAACGATCGTGGTTACGGCTGGAGAGGAATAAAGGAGGAACAAAGCGCTATTTCGCTAAGAAGAGCCAAGAAACTGGCTCTTTTTGGTTGACAAAAGCGCTATTTTCTGCTATATTTCTTGGTTCGGTTGTGCGTTTCTGCCCTATTCCTTGACCTTCCAACCCAGGCAATCGTCATGCTCGCAGCTCTTCTTCTCGCGTGTTCTTCCAATCTGGCCGATTCCGTCAGCTCTGATATCGAGATCGACTCTGCTTCTGAGAGCGAGATCGAGGTCACGTACGTCGAGCCGGAGTGCTACGAGCTCGATCTCGAGAACGGTGGCACCGCGTGCTACGGCACGCGTCCGTACTTCACGATGAACAACGGGTTCATGGTTGCGGTGGAGGAAGCGGCTGTCGTGGTCTGGACGATGAACGTCCGGGCTGCGGCGGAGGGCTGGGTGGAGATCAACAACCTCAACCTCGCGCTCTCGTTCGCCGATATGTCCGGCTCCGGCTGGACCGACGAGGTGATGGATCGATTGAGCTACACCGACCAGAATGGCGACGAGCACGGGATTGGGGTGATGAACTCCAATCCGAGCGGTAAGTCGCTTGTGATCGGTGAAGCGGTCGGTAGCCAGGGCAATCTCGCGGTTCCCCGCGTTGGCCCCGCCGAGTCCGCGATGCTGACGTTCACGCTCGACGTGGACGGGCTCGATCTCTGCGACGGTGACACCGTCGGTCTTGGCACGCTCAACTACCAGACCTGGTCTGGGAACGACGCGTCGTCCATGACGACCGCGTTCGGCGCCATGACCGGCACCACGTTCTACTTCCCGTGAACTCACGGCCCGGTTCTCCCACGCGGAGGACCGGAGCCCATCACTCCGCAGGATCGAATGCGATCGTGCTGAATGACGGGCAACCCCGCCCACTGTGAGGTGTTTTATGCGTTCCATTGCGTTTCTGCTCGGATTCCTTCTGCTGTGCTCCACGTCGTTTGTCGGGTGCTCGGCCCGTCTCTTCACGGACTGGCCGAACGACGGCATCCAGGTGGCGCAGTCCACCACGGCGACGGTCCTCGGTTACTCGAGGACTGTGAGCTGCGGGATGGTCGAGGGTGAGGACGACGCCCACTGGAGCTGGAACTGTAGTCTGTTCCGTCCGATTCGGCTCACGCCGTATCGAAAGATGTTCGTCGATGATCGGCTGAAGCCTCTCGCCTGGCTCGGCTCGATCAAGCTCGAGCTGATCGTGGCCATGCTCCTGATCTTTTGGGGCATGGGCGGCAAGAAGCCCGACGCAGCGTGACGCTGTTCGTACGCAGTCGCCCGGAAGAGTCGCTCTTCGGGCGACTTTTCTGTTTGTTTGTTACAATGGCACATATGTCATTTTCGGTGGAACAGGAGGGATTTTCCGGGCCGTTGGCGCTTCTGCTTGAGGTTATCGAGGGGAAGAATTTGCCGATTACCAAGGTTTCGTTGGCAAAGGTTGCTGATGAGTACTTGGCCTATCTTGAAACGCACGACGTGCCGAGCGACGAGCTGGCCGACTTTTTGGTGATCGCCGCGCGCCTTATCTATCTCAAGAGTTGCGAGCTGATGCCGTATCTTCGAATTGACGAGGAAGACGCGGCTGCGGCAAAACTTGAGGATCAACTTCGGCTGTATCAAGAGTTTGTTGCTGCTGCCGTCAAACTTGAAGAGCGTTACATGGTGAAGGCGATGTTTGTAAGGCCGACGGTGAGAGAGAGGGCAGGGGGCAAAGGGCAAAGGTTCTTGCCGGCGAGGAACATTTCCATCGATACATTGCGCGATGCGTTTGGTTCGATTTTGAAACGGCTCGAGCCATTCTTCACGTTGCAAGAAACGTCGATGGAACGAACGAAATCGGTGGAGGAACGGATTGACGAGCTCAAGTCTGTCCTTGAGACCCGAGCGAATCTTCGTTTCCGCGACGTGATTGCGGGCGCCGGAACCAAGAGGGAAGTTGTGGTAAGCTTTTTGGCGTTGTTGGAGTTGCTTCGTCGCAGACATCTCACCGCAAAACAAGAATCGCACGGAACTGAAATCCATCTTGAGCGCCTAGACGTATGACCGAATTGTCCGCAAAAATCGAAGCGATTCTCTTTGTGAGCTCGAAGCCAATTTCGATGAAGTTTTTGGCGAATGCATGTTCGTGCCAGATCGACGAAGCGACTGCGGCGGTCGATGAGCTCGCGTTGATGAGAAATGCTGAAGATTCCGGCATTCACGTCGTCATTGGCGACGAGGGAATTACACTCGCCACAAATCCATCATTCGCGTCCACAATCGAGAACTTGTCGAAGGAAGATATTGAATCGGAACTCACCCGGCCATCGCTCGAAACTCTGACGATTGTTGCGTATCGTGGACCGATTACGAAACCGGAAATTGAGGCGATTCGCGGAATCAATTGCACGCTGATTCTTCGAAACCTCCTCATGCGAGGACTCGTGGACGAGAATGAGGACGCAGTAAAACTTCAGCCGGTGTACAGCCTTACGAATGATGCGTTGCGATATCTTGGGTTGCATAATGTCAACGAGCTCGCTGATTATGCTGATCTTCACGGTAATACAAAGATTGATGCATTGCTTTCTGCGCTAACGACCGAATCATCGGACGTATGATTTCTCGCGTCGTCGCACAAATGTTTCTCGCGTTTACTGTGCTCCGGATTCTTCCGGTTGATGCGGCAAATCTTGAATGGAAAATCGGCATTCCTACTGCGCCAGAGGCACTCGCTGCGCCGCTGTTTTCGTTAACATCGGCGCCGATTACGTTGCCGGTTGCGGAGAGTCGATTCCTGCCGCCAAAAAAGACCGATCTTTCCAGTTACGGCGTTGTCACCGATGCGCAGAGTGTGTTTGTTGCCGATACAGAGAGCGGTGCTGCATTGTTCGCGAAGAATGCGGATGATGTGCGAGCAATCGGGAGCATTACGAAGTTGATGACGGCGATTGTGTTTCTCGACACCAAACCCGATCTCGACTCGTGGGTGAAAATTGTCGATGATGATTACGTTGGGGGAGCAATCGTGCACTTGAACTTCAACGATGGCATTCGGCTTCGTGATGTGCTCGGTGCAAGTATTGTAGGATCAGACAACACGGCAACAAAGGCATTGTCGAGATTGTCTGGAATGTCGTACGACGACTTCATTGTTGCGATGAATGTGAAGGCGGAGACGCTGGGCATGACATCGACCGCGTTTACTGAAGTAACAGGAATTGATAGTGCCAATGTCTCAACGGCGCGCGATTTGATGTTGTTGCTTCGTGAGGCGGAGCGATCGGATGAGCTCGTCACGTTTATGACGTCGGATCATCTTTCCGTTCGTCATATAAGCGGTGCGGCATTTATAGTGCAGTCGACAGATGCGCTTTTTGATTCGATGCTCGATAAGAAACCGTACATGATTACTGGTGGAAAGACCGGATATATTCCGGAAGCTGGGTATTGTTTTATTACCACGGTTGACCATGATGGGGATGAGGTGTTCGTTGCTGTGCTGGGAGCACACTCGAAACTTGATCGGTTTAATGACGCGAAGGCGCTTGCAGTTTGGTCCTTCAATACTTTTACCTGGCCGCAGCTATGATCGTGGAAGCGCTTTTTTCTTGGGCATCGTCAGTTCCACCTTGGCTCGCAACCATCGTGCTTTCTGCGTTGCCAGTTACCGAGGCGCAGCTCGCTATTCCGGTAGCGGTTCTCTCGTGGAAGATCCATCCGGCACTGGTGTATGCATTGGCGATGTTCGGGAATGCCTTGCCGATCGTTCCAATTTTCTTTGGCTTTACTGCACTTCGTTCGTGGGCAGAGCGTTATGCGCAGTGGAGCGTGAAGTGGCTCGATCGTCTTGTTGCACGAGCGCATCGGAAATTTGGTGCGGATTTTGATAAATATGGCGTCCTTGGCCTTATTGCCTTCATGGCGATTCCTTTTCCGGGAACTGGAGTATGGACCGCCGTCTTGGCTGCGGTGGCATTGAAACTTCCTTGGCGACAAGCAATTCCGGCGATCTTTTGCGGAATGCTGCTGGTTGGAGCAATCGTGATCACGATTACGCTGGCGGGCGGTTCGATTGTTCGATAAGAAAAGAAAACATCCGTCGCTCCTATTGTGGAACGACGGATGTTTTTTAAATGTGTTTCAGGAGAAGTGCCACGAAGATCGCTTGGCCGACGAGAGCGTACTGGAGCTTCACGTCTCCGTGTTTGCGAGAGAAGAAGTCGTGGAAGAAGAAATGGACTTTGCAGAACATCCGGAGTGCTTTGGTGTGGAAAATGTCGCTCAGTCCAACAAGGAGGTCTGGAAGGATGCTTCCACCGATCGCTGCGGCAAAGGCGAGGTGCGTGGCGTCTGTTCGTACAAGGAACACCGCCATTACCATGTACATCGCCACGACGCCGTCTACCATCACATACGCCACGGCAAGCTTTCGGCGTTTCTTGTGGATGCGGAACAGGTCGGCAAGCTGGTTGTCCCCATGGGGAATCATGTCTACCAGGAAATGCGACGCGGCTCCAAGGCCGAAGCCAAGGACCGGATTTCCGACCGCGCTACCGATTGCAGCGCCGATGGCCGCGTGGGTTGTAAGCGTCATAATGCCGGTATGATAGCACAGATTGGGATTCTTGGGCAGGTTTAATGGAACTTATTGGCTAATACTAGAGAAGAATATGTTCAGAAATTCAAAACGACCCCAATGGCTTGGGATCGTTTTGGTGGATGTTGGTGGGTTCGAACCACCGACCTCTGTCGTGTGAGGACAGCGCTCTAACCAGCTGAGCTAAACATCCGAAAATGTACCCAAGTTCACCGATTGCGTTGTCGCTTCTGCGGTCCTCGTTCAACGTACACATGAAGTACGTTTCACTCCGGTCCTCGCCGCTCCTAGCACTCGGCGAACTTAGTACATTTTCGAACAGAACTGATCGATCTGACGAGAACTTCACCAATTTAGACTAGTTTCGGTGCGCTAGGAGCAAAGTTCGCGAGGCGTACCTAGATGTACGTTGAGCGAACTTGCGACGCAGCAAGCCGAAAATAGGCAAATTGGTGAAGTTCTCGTGGTGCCGCGGGAGGGACTCGAACCCTCAATCCCTTGCGAGAAACGGATTTTGAGTCCGTCGCGTATACCATTCCGCCACCGCGGCCTACGCGAGTGAGAGTCTATCACTCTCGCGAACCACGGGCAAGATCGTTTTGCTCGTTCCCTTAATACGGTATACTCTTGGAGAATCTTTCCCTGGTTCGATTTGCCTATGCCGATTGACGAACCGCACATCGACCTTCTGCCAAAACCATCCCCAATTCTTTCCGAGCGTCAGGCTCGAGCGAAGATTGGAACCGTCACCAAGATGTTGAGTATTGGTGCGGTGTTTTTGGTTGCGGCTGGCGCATTCGTGAGTACGCGCATCGCCCAGACGACAGCCGAGGGACCGCAGGCGTCGAATGGATTTTCGTTGCTTTCATCGTTGCGGCGACTGGTTGCCGCGCCGGATAAAGCATTGAGCGGTGAAGATAGCGACCGCATTAATATTTTGCTTCTTGGAATCGGTGGGGCAGGTCACGACGGCCCGGAGCTTACGGATACGATGATCTTCGCGAGCTACAAGCCGTCCACGAACGACGTTGGGATGATTTCCATTCCTCGCGACCTCACTGTGAATATTCCAAACTACGGGTACAAAAAGATTAACGCCGTGAACGCGTTGGCGGAAATGAACGCTGATGGATCGGGAATGACTGCGGTAGCGAACACCGTTCACGATATTTTTGGTCAGTCCGTTGATTACACGATTAAGGTAGACTTCCACGGTTTTGAGGATATCATCGACGACGTTGGCGGCGTGGATGTGTATGTCGATAATTCTTTCACGGACAATACGTATCCAATCGACGATGATTTGGGGAGCGTGCAAACGGTATCGTTTACTCAGGGTTGGGCAACGATGAACGGAAAGACGGCGTTGGAATACGCTCGGTCGCGCCATGGCGATAACGGTGAAGGATCCGACTTCGCTCGTGCAGCACGTCAGCAAAAAATCTTACTCGCGCTGAAAGACAAAGCGCTTTCACTGAATGTTCTTTTGAATCCTGCAAAGTTGAATAAGATTCTTTCCACCATTCGCGACAACGTGCATACCGACATGAGCATTTGGGAAATGATGCGTCTTGCCGAGTACATTCCAAAAATCAACCGTCAGGCGATTGTGATGCGTGTTCTCGACTCTGCTCCAGGAAGTCCGCTGTACTCCACGATGATCAACGGTGCCTATGTTATTTTGCCGCGGAATGAGGATTGGAGCGACTTGAAACTGATCGCTGCGAATATTTTCGATAAGACTGACGTTGCAACGTCGCAGTCTGCGGCGCTTCCAGAAAAGCCATCGTCCACCGACGATGTTCGGATCGAGATTCAGAACGGTACAAGCACCACTGGCCTCGCGGCACGAACAGCTGAGCTTCTCGAGAGCTCAGGATTTACGATTGCTGTGGTGAGTAATGCGGACGTTCGAAACTATCCAAAGACGATGATTTTTGATTACACGAACGGCAAGAAGGCCGAAGAACTTGCTTCGCTTCAGAAATATCTCGATGCCGAGGTAGTCATGACGCCACAGGGCTATCTTTCATCCGATGCTGTTGTTCCTGATTCGTTAGGATCGGTTCCAGACCGAAGCGGCTCCGATATCGACTTTTTGATCATTATTGGGGAGAACGGGATGAACTTAGTTATGAGGTAGGGCGTTCGATCGACAGGATTGGTGTTCGATGGTAACCTCCGCCTTCTCTTTTCCTATGGCACAGCCCCCAAAAATTGCGATCATTGGCCGAACGAACGTTGGAAAGTCTTCGCTGTTTAATCGTATGGTCGAAGAGCAGAAGTCGCTCGTCAGCACCGTCGCTGGCACCACGCGCGATCGTTTTGAGGCAGATTGTGTTTGGCGCGCCCAGGTGATGCGGTTGGTGGATACTGGAGGACTGAACGTGGAGCGTTCCGATGAGATTGAGAAGAACATTGTTGAACAGGCGACGATCGCGATTGAAGAATCCGATCTCATCTTCTTTGTTGTGGACATGATGGTTGGCCCAACGCCGGCAGATTTGGATATTGCAAAGTTGTTGTTTAAGAAAAAGAAGCCGGTGCTCGTGCTTGGCAATAAGGCAGATACTGCGCCGCTTCGTGCGCGAGCCGATGGTAAGGATTGGTTGTCGTGGCCATTGCCACGTCCGTTGAGCGTTTCGGCAAAACAGGGAAGCGGTGTTGGTGACGTACTCGACGCTGCGCGCGACATGTTGATTACCATCAACAAACCGCTACAGGATATTTCGAAGGTTGCAACGATGCGCGTTGCGGTGCTTGGTGAGCCAAACGTGGGAAAGTCGACGCTGTTGAACGCGATGCTTGGCCAGAAGCGATTCATTACCGCAAACGTTGCGCACACCACGCGCGAACCAAACGATGCGCCGCTTACGCGAAATGATAAGAACTATCTTTTTATTGACACCGCCGGTATTCGTCGGAACGCAACAATCCGCAATGCGGGTGTGCATTTGGAAGCCCAGGGCGTGATGCGCACGATTGAAATTTTGAAGGAAACAGACGTTGCGTTGTTTGTTCTCGACGTGAAAAAAGGAATCACCGCACACGATAAGCACCTTGCCGGAATGCTTGCCGATGCTGGCGTGAGTGTGATCATCGTCGCGAACAAGTGGGACTTGGTAGAGGCAAAGGGACCGAACACGATTAACGAAGTCGAGCGCTACATGCGTGGCCTGTTGCCACATTTGAAATACGCGCCGATTGTGTTTGTTTCCGCATTGCACTCTCAGCGAACGAATGTGCTTTTCGATACCATCGATACCGTGTTCCAAAGCCGATTCGTCCACTTGAGTGATGCAGAGACGAAGGCGTTTATTTCGCAGGCTATTGTGAAGCACAAGCCAAGCAAGGGAAAGGGCGTGAAACATCCTCGTATTACGAGCTTCCATCAGGCTGGCGTGAATCCGCCAATGTTCTTGCTTACCGTGAACCTGTCGCGCGAAGATTCGCTTGCCGATTCCTATCTCCGGTTCATTGAAAACATCATGCGCGAAAAGTATCAGTTCTTGGGAACGCCAATTCGTATTCGCGTTTCGGCTACGCGCAAGTCGCACACCACGTATGGCGACTAACGTCATGCTCATCATTGGCCTCGGTAACCCGGGGAAGGACTACGAACGGACGCGGCACAATGCGGGTTTCATGGTGGTGGACGCATTCGCGAAAGCGAAGGGGTTGAGCTGGAAGCACGAACCAACATTGCGATCCACGATTGCGGAGGGAAATACCGACGGGCAAAAAGTGTTGTTGATGAAGCCGACAACATTCATGAATGCCTCTGGTGAAGCGGTGCGATTGGTGATGGATCGATTTCATATCACTGCAGCGTCGACGATCGTTGTTTCTGATGATGTTGCTCTTGCTCTTGGAACTCTTCGAGTACGATCAGAGGGTGGCGCCGGCGGCCACAATGGTTTGAAGTCGATCATCCAACACATCGGCTCCCAAACCTTTTGGCGCATCAAAGTTGGCGTGAATTCACCGCCAGAAAACATTTCTCTGGAAACCTACGTGCTGAACCGATTCATGAAAGAAGAACACGGTGTGATCGACCGCTCCGTCGCAAAGGCCGTCGAGATCCTCTCGACGATTCCAGAGTCACTGAAAACGACAACGTATACGGTGTAGTTTTGATCTTGCGACGTTCCGGGTTTTTTGATACGATCTGCTCGATTTTGAAAAGAGAAGGGAAGATGACGGCGACGGTTGAGTCGAGTTTGGGTGCGTAGCGAGAAAAGCTTTTGAGACGTACTTCTTGGTACGTTGAAAAAGTTTTCGAAGCTACAAGCCCAAAATCGGCCAACCGGTGCTGTCATCCCTGGCTGGGTAGCTCAGTTGGTAGAGCGCAGGACTCATAAGCCTGTTGTCGCGGGTTCGATTCCCGCCCCAGCTACCAAAAAGAACCGACTCGTTCGGTTCTTTTTTGATTTGTGCTTCTGTGCTATCGTGCTCACTACTATGCTGTTTTCACGCAAAAACGCCGGAACGGAGGAGCACAAGTTCATGAAGTGGTTTGGGCCAACACTTGGAGCGTTCGCGTTGTTTGTGGTGGAAATCGTGCAAATCGCCGTTTTGGCACTGGCGATCATTTTGCCGGTGCGATACTTCCTTATTCAGCCGTTCATCGTGAAGGGCGCTTCCATGGAGCCGAATTTCTACGACAGCGAATATCTTATTATCGACGAATTGACATTTCATTTTCGCAATCCAGAACGTGGGGAAATTGTGGTGTTTCGTCCTCCGCAGCATACGGATCAGTACTACATTAAGCGCGTGATTGGGCTTCCGGGGGAGACGGTGGAAATCCGTAATGGCGTGATTACCATTTACAACAACGATGTTCCAAATGGCTTTACACTCACAGAGTCCTATATCAGCGAGGTTACCGAGGGCCGGGATCGCCGTACGCTTGGGCCAGATGAATACTACGTGATGGGCGATAATCGCGACGCGAGTCTGGATTCTCGATACTTTGGCGCGGTTCCACGCGAAAACTTGGTGGGAAGGGTGTGGGTTCGTGGATTGCCGATTGATCGTGCAATGACGTTTGCTGTTCCAACGTATTCGGAGTAGGATTCGTCTGATTTCATTGAGCGAGATGAGCGATCGGCGATGACGCCTTGAGCGAATTGAGCGATGTGATTCCGGATATCGTTGTTCGTTTCTTTACTCGCCCATTTCGCTCAAGCGTAGCGATCGCCCAAGGTGGTAACCCACCGGTCGCTCATTATTTTCTCACTACACTATGCCAAACGAAAAAGCAGCAGCGCCAGTCGTCGATGCGAAGAAGAAGTCGAAAACTCCTGAGACACTTCGTGGATTCCGTGACGTATTAGCCGACGAACAGGCAGCGTGGGAAAAGATCGAGTCTTTGGCGCGAAGCATGACGCAGGCTTACGGCTTTGGTCGCATTCGCATGCCAGTGCTGGAACAGACTGCGCTTTTTGAGCGATCCGTTGGGAAGGACACCGATATTGTTGAAAAGGAAATGTTTACGTTCGTTGATCAAGGTGGTGTGAAGATGACGTTGCGCCCAGAAGGTACTGCACAGGTTGCTCGAGCATACATTGAGCACGGCATGGTGAACCAGTCGCAGCCGGTGAAGCTTTGGTATTTTGAGCCATTTTTCCGTCACGAACGACCACAAGCTGGCCGGTATCGTCAGTTCTACCAGTGGGGAATTGAAGCGATTGGATCCGACGATCCTGTCGTCGATGCGCAGGTGATTCTCATGGCGCAGCGTTTCTGTCGTGACCTTGGTCTTGATGTCATTGTCCAGATCAATTCACTCGGCACGCCAGCATCGCGTAAGGACTACATTGCCGAACTCGTGAAGTACTTTAAGATTCACAAGAAGGCACTTTCTGAAACAGACTTGAAGCGCCTCACGAAGAATCCATTGCGGCTGCTCGATTCAAAGGAGCCAGGAATGGAGGAATTGAAGGCGAACGCACCACAGATTTTTGACTACCTCGACGAGGCGTCAAAGCAGCATTTCATGAAGGTCTTGGAATATTTGGACGAGACTGAGGTGCCATATGCGCTGAACCCATGTTTGGTTCGCGGATTGGATTACTACACCAAGACGACATTTGAAATTGTGTTGAACAGCGCATCGTCGCCTGATCTTGAAGGCCTAGCGCTCGGCGGCGGCGGACGATACGATGGATTGATTCCGATACTTGGCGGCCGCGAGAACACGAGTGCAATGGGTGCGGCAATGGGAGTGGAGCGCATCGTGCTCGCGATGAAGGCGGCAAATGTGATGCCACCACGTCGCGAGAAGATTGATGTGTTCTTCTGTCAGCTTGGCGAAGGCGCGCGCCGGAAAGGCCTTGCCGTGTACGAGAAATTCCGCGAAGGCGGCATTATGGTGGGGGAGGCGTTTGGAAAAGGAACGCTCAAGGCCCAGCTCGAAATTGCGGATAAACTGAAGGCTCCAGTTGCGGTGATTCTCGGCCAGAAAGAAGTGCTCGACGGCACCATTATCATCCGCGACATGGAATCTGGTGCGCAGGAAATTGTGGACGTGGAAAAGGTGGTAAGCATTATCGCAAAACGTTTGAAGGATGTTGCGGAGAAGGGAATGTAGAGACGACCCGTTGGGTCGTCTCGGATGAAAAAACAATTACGTGGCTGATATTAGCCACGTTTTTGTTTGCACTACCGAGAAAACCTTGACATTTTTGAGAAAAACCCTTAATCTCATCCCTCCTTTCTCTGGCCCGAATCCTGCGCGAATCCTAGCGATTTTCGTAGCATTAGGCCCGGAGGAAGAGCTTGCTCTTTCCAATGGTTACCGAAACGGCTTTCGCATCTCGCGACTGTCCGAACCCCTGAATGGAACGGAGTTCCAATCATGCGCGTCCCGATTCTTGTCCTCTTCCTCGTCGGCTGCTCGCAGTCCGACATCGACAACGAACCCGTCCGCACCCGCGACGAGGCGATGGCGGAAGCCGGCGCCCGGAGCTCGGGTCCGTCCACCGACGTCTGCAACATCGCCTACGACAGCGACGGCAATGGAAGCAATGACGCCACGCTCATCGCGATCGGCGAGGACGCGGACGCCGACGGCGAAGCGGTCATCCCGACCAACCCCAGCGACATCTTCGACGACGGCCAGTACGCCTGCGCCGACGGCGTCGTCAACGGTTTCGTTGTGGTCACCGCGGTTGGCAACGACTGCAACGACACGCCGATCACCGGTGCGGCCATCAACCCGGCCGCGACGGAGGTCTGCGACGGTGTGGACAACAACTGCGACGGCAGCGTCGACGAGGCCGGCGGCGCCACCACCTGGTACGCGGACAGCGACAGCGACACCTTCGGCAACGCTTCGGCGAGCTCGATGGCGTGCTCCGCCCCCGACGGCTACGTGGCGGACAGCTCGGACTGCAACGACACCGTCACCGCCATCAACCCGGCGGCGATGGAGGTCTGCAACGGCGTGGACGACGACTGCAACGACGGTATCGACGAGGGCGTGCTCAGCACGTTCTACGCGGACGTCGACATCGACGGCTTCGGCGATCCGACGAGCTCCGCCATGGCGTGCTCGGCTCCCTCCGGCTACATCGCCGAATGGACCGATTGCGACGACATGAACGGGGACATCAACCCGGGCGTCGTGGAGGACTGCGACTCGGTGGACAACGACTGCAGCGGCACGGTCGACGACAACCTCACCACCGACTCGGTCGGGGTGACCCAGTCCTACGTCGATGGCGACGGGGACAGCTACGGCGCCGGTTCTTCCTTGGGGCTGGTTTGCACCATCGAGGAAGGCTACAGCGCGAACAACACGGACTGTGAGGACACCATCTGGGGCACCAACCCCGGCGCGACCGACATCCCCGGCGACGGCATCGACCAGGACTGCAGCGGGGCCGACACCCCCGCAGCCGACCCGGACAGCGACGGTGACACCTACCCCGCCAGTGTCGATTGCGACGATTCCAACGGCGCCATCAACCCCGGCGCCATGGAGACCTGCAACGGCATGGACGACGACTGCGACATCGCGGTCGATGAGGGTGTCACCAGTACCTTCTACGCCGACACCGACGGCGACGGCTACGGCGACGCGGCTTCCACCGCGATGGCGTGCTCGGCATCGAGCGGCTGGGTGGCCAACTCCACGGATTGCGACGACGGCGACGTCGACGTGAACCCTGGGGAGGTCGAGACGTCGTTCAACGGTACGGACGACAACTGCGACCTCATGGCCAACCCCACGGCCGTCGCGACCATCGTCGTCACCCCCAACCCGTCCCAGATGACCGTGCCCTGGGAGCTGTGGATCCGCAACCGCACGGTCGACCCCGACGGCGAAACCACGGCCACGTGGGAGACCGGCGGCGCGGCGTCGGGCACGGGAGCGCTCACCACCACCGTCACCCTCGTCGACGGCGACGTGGAGGCGATCAACGGACCCTTCAACGGAGGCAGCTACTGGGCCTTCATGATCGGGACGACGAACGTGAGCACGACCTTCACGGTCGACGGCTACTCGTTCGTGGCGACGAACACCTGCTGGGACGGCACGTACACGTGCACCACCGGTGGGACGGACGCCTGGTGGACGGTCGACACCCTCTAGGAGGTTCGGCAGTCAACGTTCGGAGTTCGGCACACGGTGACCGCACGAACGACGACGAGTCCCCCAGAAGCTTCGGCAGCTGGGGGACTCTTCATATTTAAGGAACTTTTTGTGAGCTGCCCGCTGTCTTGCTCATCTTTTTATACTCTGCTATCATCCTCCCATCTCTGAGAGGAGTGAAAAACTATGTCTGATATTGAAGTCAAACGAAAAAAAGGTGAGAGCTTTGAAGCGGTATTTCGCCGTTTTAGCCGCCGCCAGCAGCAAAGTGGAAAAGTGCTCGACGTTCGCGCCGGCCGCTACTTCGCTCGCACGCCAAAGCCAAACAAGGTAAAGAAGAGTAAGCTTCGCAGTCTTGAAAAAGGCGCAAAGCGTGAGTATCTCCTCAAAACCGGAAAGATCAAGGAAGAGGATTTGCGTAAGCCAACCCGTCGATAATATCAAAAACGTCCCCGAGCAATCAGGGACGTTTTTGTTTTCCGCCTTTTAGGCTACAATCGTTTCCATATGACTCTCTACGAACAGATCCGTGAGGACATGAAGGCCGCAATGAAGAATAAGGATTCGGCAACGCTCGACACCGTGCGGATGCTTATTTCATCGATTAAAAATAAGGCGATCGATCTTGGAAAGGAACTTGACGACGCCGATGTGGTTGCGACGATTAAGAGCGATCTTAAAAAACTGAAAGACGGACTCGAATCGTTCGCGTCTGCTGCTCGTGAGGACTTGGCGGAAAAGGCCAAGGCAGAAATCACAATTCTCGAAAAGTATTTGCCAGCGCAAATGACGGACGGCGAGTTAGAGGAAAAGGTTCGCGCAAAGCTTGCGGATCTTGGTATCACCGACATGGCATCAGTCGGAAAGGCAATGGGCGCGCTTATGACCGATCTCAAGGAATACGCTGACGGCTCCCGCATCAAGGCGGCAGTAGATAAAATCCTCAAGAAGTAATCCCTTCAGTCATCCCCGCGCAGGCGGGGATCCAGTGATCATCGCAAGCTGGTGGCTCGGGTGCACATTTCTTCACTGCGCGTAACGATGCTACGCCGTTACGCCTCGCTTCGCTCGGCTACGGCTGTGTATCTGTACTGCTCGTTACGAAACGTGCACCGCTCGCCACTGGTGCTTGCGATATCAGCCTCATTCGCTCAAGGGTAATCCCGATCGCTCAAGCGCAGCGATCGCTCATTCCTTCCAATGCCCACCCCGCAAAAAACCATTCTCGCCGACCTTATCCACTTCCGCGCCAGTGCGCGGGAGGCTTCGGATAGGATGGAGGAGCTCGAGGAGCTCGTCCGAACGTACGGCGGGGCAGTGGTGGTAAAGAACATCCAGCGAAAGGAAAAGCCGGACGGCCGAACGTTCATCGGAAAGGGAAAGGTTGAGGAAATCCTCGCAGACGCAAAGGCACTTGGTGCAACGCTACTCGTCGTCAACCATGTACTTAAGCCAAGTCAGATTTTTCATTTGGAGGAAGAGTTGAAGCCAGCAAAGATGCGCGTGTGGGATAGGACCGATCTTATTTTGAATATTTTCGATAAGCACGCAAAAACTACGGAAGCGAAACTTGAAATCGAATTAGCTCGTATTCGGCACATGGGGCCGCGCATTTACGACATGGGTGAGCAGCTTGGCCGTCAGCGTGGTGGAACGGGGACTCGAGGCGGAAGCGGAGAAGGGAACACTGAGGCAATGAAGCGCCACTTAAAGGAGCAGGAGCGGGCGATCATGAAGAAATTGGAGACGTATCAGGGCGTTCGCGACCGGCAGCGTGAGCGACGAGACAAGATGCGCCAGCGAACCGTGGCGTTGGTTGGGTATACGAACGCTGGGAAGACCTCGCTTTTGAACGTACTCACCAAACGCAAAGAACTTGCAGCCAACGTGTTGTTTGCCACGCTCGATACGCGCGTGGGCACCATGTACCTTCCGGCCATTGACGGAACAGCATTGCTTTCGGACACCATTGGGTTTATTCAGGGGCTTCCTCCTGAGCTTTTGGCATCGTTCCGTTCAACGCTTTCGGAGGCGATTAGTGCCGATCTTCTTCTTCACGTCATCGATGCGGCAGACGATAAGCGCGAAGAGAAGATTGCGGTCGTGGATGATATTTTGAAAAAACTTGGTGTTACCAACACTCCCGTCATTCGTGTGTTCAACAAGATTGATGCGTGGCATCAAGGGTCTTTTCCAATGGAAGACGGAATGATCGCGGTTTCCGCAAAAACCGGTGAAGGGCTTGAACACTTGCGCGACGCCATTGCACACATTTTTTCCCCAGCAAAAAAATAAAGGTGTTCATCCGAGTGCGGTATACTGTGCGCATGATTTCATCCACTGTGCTCAAGGTCCTGAAGCGCGGCGCCATGCTTGCTGCGGTTGGGGTATTCATTGGAGTGCCGTTCCTTGTTTTCGCTGCAGACGCCAACCTTACGTCGGTTGCGTCTACATCGGGACTAGGAACCGACAGTCTCATGACGATCATCGGACGCGTCATCAACGTTGTTCTGAGTCTTTTGGGCGTGATCTTTTTGATTCTCTTGGTGTACGCCGGTGCAATTTGGATGACCGCTGGTGGTGATGGGAAAAAGGTGGACAAAGCAAAAGGTATCTTAATCAACGCAGTGGTTGGTCTCCTTATCACGATGTCGGCATATGCGATTTCTGTGTTCGTGATTAACCTTCTTTCTGACGCAACGGGTGGAAATGGTCCGGGAAGTTCATCGGGAGGCCCTGTAGTAGAAACGCTCTCGAACTCTTTGGGATCTGGAGTGATCCGCGATCATTACCCTGCTCGCGGCGCAACGGACGTTTCACGAAACACTCGAATGTTCGTGACCTTCCGTGACACCATGGATATTTCCTCTTTTATTACGGGCTACAGCACCAACGGAACACCAGAAGATGTTTCCGACGACACAGCGGCAACGGCGATCAACAGTACGAATGTCAAAATTTATGTGCGTGCGAATGGCGATTCTACGGCGCTGACCGACGTTGCGGTGTATTTTACAGAAGACTTAAAAACATTTGTTTTTGATCCGACGGAATATCTCGGATCTTCAACTGAGGACATAACGTACGCCGTGTATTTGAGTGATGCGATTAAGAACACCGACGGTGATACACCAATCGATTCCGGAGGATATCTCTGGTACTTCACTACGGGAACTACGATCGACATCAGCCCGCCAACTGTGCAATACGTCATGCCAACCGACGGAACCACCAAAGATCGGAACATTGTCGTCCAAGCTATTTTTAGTGAAGCGATCGACCCAACATCCTCAACAGGAACGCGTTTGGCGGACAGCGGGTTCTCGAATATTCAAATCATTGGAACATCCTCTACTGCACCAGTTGCTGGTGAATATGTTGTGAGCAACTCCTACAAAACCATCACGTTCACTTCCACCGATGCGTGCGGAACGAATTCGTGTGGTGAAACGATCTACTGCTTGCCTGGCGGTGAATCTATTACCTCCACCATTTACTCTGCAACACCAACGAGCACAACGGATCCTACGGCATCAATCTTCCCATACGACGGTATCGTAGACACATCCGGTAATTCGCTCGATGGAAATAGCGATGGATCTGTTGGAACAGATGACGACTACGTTTGGGGCTTCACCACGACGAATGACATCAATCTTGACGCACCAGCAATCGAAAGCATCACTCCAAACATTGAGGAAGAGAATGTTGCACTGGACCAGTCCATTCAAATCACGTTCGACTCGATTATCGACTCATCAACTGCGAGCTCGTCAAACATCCAGACGCTCAACAAAGAAATGTCGAGCACAACGAGTCATGAGATGTGGTACTCATTCGGCGTGACGTCGCTTACAGCGGAAGGAGATGCTGTGCTTGTTGATTCGCAGGTTCCAGCGAAGTCGCTCGTCACGATCTCTCACGGAACATTCTTAGCATCGGATCCAACGGTTCCGCTCTCGTACATGTACAGCGTGACAGCGAATCAAGGCGTGCGAAATGAGTATCAGAACTGTTTTGTGCCTGGAGAAGGTCCTGATGCGATTGGCGGTACGTGTGGAACGACAACCGCAGTTCCGTACTGCTGCAATGGTGTTGCACAGACCACTGCCTGTGCGCTCTTCTAATTTGATTTTGTGAATCAACGATTGGCAAAACTCTTCACCATCGCGGGCCTCGGGCTTGTTTTGGGCGTTGGGGCGTTCGGTATTCGTCCATCGATCACACTCGCTGCGGACGTTGCCACCGACACACTGACATCGGTTGGGGGTGAGACAGGATTAAGTACAACGGATCCAAAGATCATCATTGGCAACATCATCCGAACCGGCCTTGGCGTCATTGGTATTATTTTAGTGTGTTTCATCGTGTACGGCGGTTTTGTGTGGATGACGGCTGCTGGTCGACCAGATCAGGTGGATAAAGCGAAGAAGATTCTCATCAACGCGGTGATTGGTTTGATCATCATCTTGATGTCATGGAGTATCGCCACGTTCGTAATTTCTTCACTGACCAATGCGACGGGCACCGGTGGGCCCGGGGGGACGGGTGGAGGGGGCGGACCTGGTCCAGGACTTGGTGGTGGGAGTCCGTCATCGTTTACTGCGACAGGGTATTCTCCGTTTGGATCGGTGACGATTCGCAATATCGTTCCGCGCATTACGTTTAGTAAGACTGTTGATAGCACAACCGTTGATGCGAATATTACGATTACAGACGCTTCTGGTACTGCGGTTGCGGGAACGTATGTGACAACCGGCAATTATGTGAAGTTTACGCCTGCGGCGGCGTGTCCTGATCCAAATTCCGACCGATTCTGTTTTGATGAAAATGCGGTGTTCACGATTACCGTCGGAACTGGATTGCTGAGCTCGAGCGGAGCAGCGATCACGTGTAACACCACAACGCCGTGTAGATCGACGTTTACATCGGGATCCTTAGTTGATACGGAGGACCCTGTCGTTAGCATTGTTGTTCCAGAATCAAACGAAGGAGTCCCGACGGATTCCACCATGACGGTGGAAGGGTATTTTACTGACGACGCGGGTATTGCTGGTGCGGATTTTCTGATCGACGACGAGTGGCAGGACAGCTTGCCGCCAATAGGGAATCCAACGGAAACCACGATTGATGCGGAGTTGAGTACCGTGAGTTTTATTGCGGGGGATAGGTATACCGTTTCTGTCACTGCAACGGACCTTGCAGGAAACACCAATACAGATTCCGTTTCTGTTCGTGCACAGCCGGAGTGGTGTTTTAACGGAGTCCTTGACGCGGATCTTGGAGAAACAGGTATCGATTGTGGCGGCGATGCTACAGCTACGACGTATTGTGGCGCCTGCGATGGTTCAAGTTGCACGGAGAGCGCTGATTGTGCAAGCGGATCTTGTGCAGCGGGCGTGTGTGAATCCAATCCAATCATCACCGATGTCTCGCCGCGAGATGGTGTCGTTGGAACGTATGTGACGATTACCGGAACGGATTTTGGCGCAAATACCGGATCGATCCTCTTTACTGATGCTGCGGGAACTGGAACGGTCGAAGCGGAGATTCTCACGAGCTGTGCGGATGGATGGAGCGACATGCAAGTTGTTGTTGCTGTTCCGACTGGTGCCGGTGACGGTCCAATCACGCTTACGAATGCGGACAATATCTCCGACACGACCGACGACGATTCCGGTGAGCTCGTTCCAAACTTTGATGTGAACGATACCGTTCATCCGGGTTTGTGTTCGCTTTCGAAAACATCGGGCACGTCAACATCTGCACTGACGCTTTCTGGTGCGAACTTTGGATCAACACAGAGTACATCGACGGTTTCGTTCTCATCTACCGCCGCAGGATCGTACACCGCGTGGTCTGACAGTTCGGCGAAGGTTACGGTGCCATCGGCAACAGCGGGGAGCTACGATGTTGGCATTACGGTTGGCGGCGAAGCGTCAAACACGATTGCGTTTACCATTTCCGAGACAACATCTGAAACGGCAACAATTACGGGAATCAGCCCCTCCGAAGGTGGTATCGGTCAGTACGTCACGCTCACTGGATCGAATTTTGGAACAGCGGTAGGGACGGTGACGTTTACTGGTTCCACTGGCGATACGGCAACCGGAAGTGTCGATTTCCCAGCTGCCTGTAGCTCGGATTATTGGGACGACAACGAAGTCGTCATCATTGTTCCAGACGTATTTGATAATGGCACAGCGCTTTCTGCTGGTGCATATACCGTGAGTGTTACTCCGCGAGGCGGAACGGCATCTTCGGCTGTGAATTTCACCGTTACCGAGGCTGCTCCAACCCCTGGAATTTGTAGTATTACTTCAACCGCTGATGTGGGAGGATCCGTGACCATTGTTGGTGATAGCTTTGGACTTGCTACGGACACGGTTACGTTCTACAACGCCGTGACAAGTATCACGGCAACGTCGTGGAATAACAGCTCCATTGAAGTTGCGGTCCCAACGGGCGCGGTGACTGGTCCAGTTACTGTGACCGTTGGTGGCGTTGAGAGTAACTCGGCGAATCTTACGGTCGGAGCAGTGGTGTCAACGACTACAACTGCGATTACTGCAGCATATGCGTGGGACTTCTCAACCGGTGAGATCATGGATGTTCCGGCTGTAGTAAGCGAGTGTTCTGCGGACACGGTTTCTGCAGTGCCGTCGAATACCTATTCTGAGCAGGCTGAGATCTGTGTGAACGCAGTGGTTTACGCTGAATTCACAACATTGATGAATGAAGTGACAGTTGAAAATGCGCTTTCGGTAGTGAAATGTACCGCTGCAGTGAGTAGTCCAAGCGACGATCCATGTGCTATCACGGAAGCAGTTTCCGGAACTGCGACGGCAGCATCGTCCACATCCGCTTCGCGTGTAACGTGGATTCCTAATGTGGAATTTGATACTGATACTACCTATCGCGTTACAGTTTCGACCGCGGCGCTTTCGATTGACAGTATTGCTATGGCGCGTAACGCGACGTGGGAATTCACCACTTCGCTCTCGACAGAACATTGTGTTGTAGACCGGGTAACCGTTACGCCATCGGAAGACACGATTTCCGAGAAGTATGCCAACGCAAATTTCGCGGCAAATGCAGGAACCGGCTGCGTTGTTGTTGACAGCTCTGCGTATAAATGGAACTGGTCAAAGGGGAGCGGTTCGTACGTTGATTTTGATACGAATATTGACGACGAAGTTGACGCTGACTGCACCGCGGACCCAACGGCGTGTGCGTCCTTTGAGGCCTTCGCTGAGGGCGTTACAACCATTACTGCAACTGCCTTAAATACGAGTGGGGCCGGGAATGTTTCCGATGACGCGTCGCTTACCGTGAATTTCACCGATCCATACATTTCGAATTACGCACCAGATTGTACAGAAGCGTGTACGAACGCAGGGGTTACGGCGTCGTTCAATACTGCTATGACGCGGTCGCAGATTGAGGGTGGTGGGAATATTGTGTTGGACCATTGCTCGAACGAACTGTGCACAAACCTTGCCTTTGTGGATTCGGATCCCGATTGTACATTCGACCCTGCAGATGCGACACGTTGCACCGGCTTCGCATTCCCAGAAGAGCCTCTCGCGGCTGGTGAGTATTACCGCGTTATCGTTTCCGGAGCCGTTACAAGCACGAGTGGTGTTGCGTTGATCCGTACAAATTACGGTTCCGCATATTCGTGGACCTTCCGTGTTCGTGAAGACGGAACCGCATGTGCGGTTGAGCGGATTTCGTTATTGCCATCGAGTGCTGTTGTTGCGGCAGTAGGCGACGCGACAGCGTTTACTGTTGATGCATTCGGTGCAGCAGATTCCTGCTCAACGTCTGGTCAGCAGCTCGTGGGATCGAAATATACATGGGGATGGACGAATCCAATTCCTGACGCTGATCAAAATACCGTCACGGAAAATCATACCGCAGCATGGAAGATTGATGGTGTGTTACTCGATGGGGGATCGTTATCGATCGTTGCCGGATGTTCTGCGTCGTGTACGCCAATTGGAAGCTCGCCGGATCAAGCGGTCTGTGGCGACGGCGTACTCGATAAAGGAACTGATGGAAGTGGCGAAGAGTGCGATGATACAAATACCAGTAATGGCGATGGTTGTTCTGAAACATGCTTGCTAGAAGGGTCGCCATCATGTTCATTCACGTGTAGTTCAACTGGAGCAACGTGTACTGTAAATAGTGAATGTCAGGAAACATGTGATACGAGTACATCTTTGTGTTCGGTGAGCGGAACTGTATGCACAACGAATTCCGATTGCGCATACGTGGCCGCAACATGCGGAACGACCGGAACGAATTGCTGCGGAAACAGTCGTGTTGATGTAAAGGCTTGGACGGATACTTCGGAGGACTACGCAGAAAGCTGTGATGACGGAAACGTAGTGAATGGCGACGGATGTTCGGCGTTGTGTTTGGCGGAAGGGTCGGCGACTGTTGGTTCGACATGCGGAAATAACGACATCGCTTTTGACGACACTTCACATGCCGGAGAAGTATGTGATGACGGAAATAACGCGAGCGGCGATGGATGTTCGCGATTGTGTTTGCCAGAAGGCTCACAGAGTCTTGCACACCTTGGTGGCGCGTTGTGCGGCGATGGATTCATCACATCGCCATACGAAACGTGTGACGACGGAAATACTAATGACAACGACGGATGTTCTTCGGTCTGTATTCGTGAGGGCCTTGCAAAATGTACTGCAACCGTCACAGCGAACTGCTGTGGCAACGCCACGATAGACCAAAAGGCGGCGGACGCGACGAATGAAAATAGCGGCGGCGAAGACTGTGATCCTGCCGCGGGAGCAGAGGGCTGCACGAGTAGCTGTACGTTTGAAGGTTCGTCGGTAGAGTACGCGACGCCTTCAGTGTGTGGAGATGGTGTTGCTGGGATTGGCGAGTATGAATCTTGCGAATCGGCGAGCTTCACCGGAGACGGAAAAGACGATCCAACCCAGGTTGCGTATATGACGTCTGGTGCGGTGCTCGAAGTAAGCCCAACGACGAATCGAGCTATTGCCGATGTGACGGTTTCTATCGCCGAAGCACCTGATCTTTCCGATACTGCGAGCTTTGCGCTGACGTGTGCGGCATCGAGCGATCAAGACTGCGCGGATCCAATAACGACCGGTGTTGGTATCGCAAACTGCTGCGTGCCTCGTCCTATACTAGAATCTTCTGCGCCTTCCGGGACGTCGGTATGCCGTAATGCCGCAATCAACGGTGTGTTTTCTGAGGAGATGGAGAAGGGGTCGTTCACGTTCGAGGAATCTGCTGACGGTACAGCCACGACAACACCGTACATGTACGTGAAGTTGAATCTTTCTGGATCTCAGACGTGTCCAGACGGGTACACTACACTTGCCATGAGCAGAACAAGTCTCTTTGCACGAATCATGCAAACGATTCGTACGTTCTTTGTTGGTGAGGATGCAGAAGCCGCTGCAGCTGCTGGCGCTGCGAATTCTGGAGATTGTATTCTGCGAATCGATTCATACGCACAGACCGACATGGGTGATGGAACGTTTAAGGTGTCCCTGAATTATAGTCAGGCACTCGAAGCAAGCTCGAGCTATACGTTGGTGTTTGTGGGTGACGACGATAGAACGGACGCCACTACAGAGGGAATCACCTCCAAGCTCGGTGCTGGCATGGCCGGTACGCAGTCGGTGACGTTCACTACGGGGACGGATATTTGTACGCTCGATGCGGTGGTTGTTGAAGACACAGATCAAACAAGTCCAAATACATTTACCACAACAGGGGAATCGCACATGTTTACCGCAACGCCGGTGTCGTATAGCAATAGCACACGTCAGGAAATCACTAGCATCCCAGGCGTATACAGCTGGACGTGGTCTGGCTGGGAGAGTGCGGATACCACGCTCTTTACCGCTGCACAGGGCGATGCATCGGCGCTTGACACTGCCACGGTTTCCGCGGTTGGCGACAACGGTGATTCTACGGTTATCGCGACAGCAACGGTGACAGACTCCGCGACTTCTGCTCAGGCCTGTAGCGTTTCAACCACACAGAGTTGTTCGGTTGATGCAGATTGCCCGGGCACGGAAACGTGCGAAACCGTAACATCCACGGTCAGTGGATCTGCTGATGTTACCGCGCTTCTTTGCGAGAACCCATGGCCGTCACTTTCGTCGTACCCATGGACCGACGACGCATCTGGTGATTCTGGAGTTTCGGAGCTTCCAGGCGGATACATGAATTTCTCGGTGGCATATTGTAAGGATTATGGTTCCGATTCTGGATCCTGCAGCGTAACCACAACAACGTCTTGTAACGCAGATAGTGATTGCCCGGCGAGCGAAACATGTTCGCTGCACGATTTCTCGGACGATCTTCCAGATGTAAACGTAGTTCTTGCTCCAACGTCGCCATCAAGCAAGGTGTTGAAGGAATATCTCTTCGAAATCGACGCGGCATCTTCTTCAGCGTCGGCGAACGATGCGGGGGATGTGATTGGTGTGCGTGTGTTGAGTAACGCGGATTTCTTGAGTCCAATGGCGTGGTATGAGAGCCAAGGATTCTCTGGAAGTCCGTCGGGAACAACCGTTGATGGATTCCAGGCCGTTACTGACGAGCGCTCAACATATATCGCGATGGCGAATGCGACAGCCGGCGGTTTGTATTCAAATATTCTCGTTATTTCCTACAATGAAGGCGCATCGATGGTTACTCAAGAGGTCTATAACCAAATGCTGGAGAATATTCATTTCTTAACGAACGTTACGGATACCGCAGTGTGTAGCGTGACTGCAACCACCGCGTGTACATCGGATGCGCAGTGCCCTTCTGGCGAAACGTGTCTTGATGATAAGGCAAAAATCATGCGCGATACTGCTCGTCTTGGAGATTTGAAGGATATCTCGATCGCGGTTGCTGCGTATGGATCGGACAACGGAACCTGCAGTGTGACAACAGCACAGACATGTTCCGATGATACCGACTGTCCAAGCGGAGAAACGTGCGAGGAAACTGTGCCGACGCTTCCGTCCGGCACTGCAGTTCGGGCGCTTGCATCGAGCGCATGGGCATCCTGGTCTGAATCTCTGGGCGGCGCACTCGATGCATCGTCGCTTCCAACGGATCCGTTGAACGCTTATGCCACGTGTTCGGGATACGATTCTGCGACGTGTGTAAACCAGACGAGTGGTGCGTATTCCTGTCCGGATGGATCGTATGTGTATCATTATCGCGCGGTTGGTTCGCGCGATTACGAGCTTGCAACAGAATTGGAATATACTGCTTCGACCTGGGTGAATCATATCGACGACGATGCAACAGATGCCGTGACGTATTACACGTCGTCCTACTGCGACGGCGATGTGTACGGCACATCAAGCTCTTGTGGCGACGGCATCATTGGTGTGAATGCGGACGGCGTTACGGAAACCTGTGAAATTGGCGATGTTCAGGCGGCGACATGTACAACGGCCGACGGCGCTTCGGGTATAGCGAATGCAGAATGCAATGGCACATGTACGGGATACGATGTGGTTGCTGCCGATGCAACGTGTAGCGCAGACTCTTGTGGCGACGGTGTGGTGAACGGTACGGAGATTTGTGACGACGGCGCGATGAATGGTGAATACGGTTATTGTGGAGACCTGTGTGATTACGTTACAGCTACATTCTGTGGCGACGGTGTGATTTCCGGTGGTGAGGCGTGCGACTGTGGTGATTCAAACGCAACAACCGCGCTCACGGATTCGAAACCATATAGCGGAAGCGTTGGGTCGTGTATTGGTCGTAATGGAACATACGGTGCAAATCCAAACACCACCTGTGCATGGGATTGTTCCGGGGCAGCGAGTTCTTGCGGCGATGGTGTTCTCGATTCTGGAGAAGAGTGCGACGGATCAAACGTGCGATGGGAGGCGAAGCTGTGTAATAATCTCGCCCCTATTGTTGGCGGAAGACAATACACGGCGTGTACCACGAGCGATGACTGTGGTGGGTTGGCGTATGGTCTTGAAACGTGCGGCGGAGGCGGATACGACATCTGCGGTGGAGATGGATATTCTCCAATTTGTATTGCGGGAGATGCGGAGAAGATTGGCGACTTGTGTGTTGATGATTCGAATTGTGGTACGGGTGGCATCTGTTCAGCGGTGGATTACCCGGTGTCCCGATTACAGACCTGCTCGGATAGCGGAACAAGTGGCGATACCTGTACGTTGAGCTTGCCGGAAGTGCAGTGCAGTAGCGGAAGTACGTGTGGCGATGGCGTTGTTAATACGAATGAGGAATGCGACGACGGAAACGACTCCTCGACTGACGACTGTACAACGACTTGTACGTTGAACGTGTGTGGCGACGGATACATTTACGACAGCGTTGAGGAGTGCGATCAGGGCACAGAAAACGGTGCAGCTTGCGACTCTGCGTATGAATCTACGTGCACTGCATGTTCCACGAGCTGTTATTACACTACGTCTTCTGGTGAATTCTGTGGCGATGGCGTAGTAAATGGTGGTGAATTCTGTGATGGCGCCGATGTTCAATACACGTGGTACAACGGATACGATTCCGCGCATGCAGATTCGTCGTACACCACGAATGGTTCATGCGATACTCTCGAGGATACGTGGTTTGATACTGTTAGTGGCATTACATACACCTGTCGCCAAGTTGGTATGTGTAATGGAGGGAGCCAAAATGGAAATTATTGTACTACAGGATCCGGTCTTGCGATCGATGACGACACGACATCATGTGGCTACGGACTCGGATATGACTGTGTGATGCCGGTCTGTGATGCGTCGTGTGCGTCGACGTGCCCAACGTCAACTTCGAATATCGATCTTCTTCTCACGGGCAATCAGGCCGGCGCAGGCGGCGCGAACGATGTCGATCTGTACTCATACGACTCATCGAGCACCTCAAGCCTTCCAAATGCCGCAACCATCATGGTTCCTGCCTGTACTGTTGCTGGAAACCTCGTCGCAGATGTCGACTTTAGTAATGCAAATCCGCCAGACGTGTACGTGGTGTTTGTAACGGACACGTCGGGATCGATGAGGACAACCACCGCTGGAACGTGCGCGGCTTCCGGCGCATCGTGTACATCAAGTCCATCATGCGGAGGAAGCGATACGTGTGTTGGCACTTCAACGCGTATGGCCGTCGCAATCGCAAGTTTGAAAGAGGCTGTCGCGACATTGTTTGATGAGCTTGGAGATAAGGTTCATATCGGTCTTGTGAGTTTCTCTACGGATTCCACTGTTGGAACTAAGGATGAGAGTGAAAACTTGATTTTCCTTGGCGAAGACGACGAAACAACGTTAACCGGTTCTGATGGAGTTGGCGGGTATGTTGCGGACGGAGACACCTGGACCAAAGAAGGTCTTGAGGACGCAATGGCGCTGTTTGCGGCAAATCCTGATTCGTACAGTGCAAATACTGATCGCATTGTGGTGTTAATGAGTGATGGACAGCCATCGGTTGGCCACGAGCCGGATGGTGGGGTGATGACGGTGCTTGAAGACGGAACGGAGCTGTACTCTCTTGGGGTGACAACGACGGGAACGCTCCTTACGGATATGGATCGCTGGTCCTCGAATACAATCTGTGAGGGGACGGAGTCGTCGATTTACTCCTGTGACGTCGACGAAATCTCGACGGAAACAACATACGATTCGAGTGAAGACTATAACGACAGCAATCTTCTTGACTACTCATATGGCGGTAGCACATCAAGCGAGCTTTCTGGAGCGTACACATCGATTATCGATTCCATTACGAAGGGCCAGGCGGTGTTGCTTTCGTCTTCTGGCGGTGTGATATCGGTGGATCGCGGTGAGGTTGACGATTCGCATAACATTGTTCTGCCGTGGCCAAGCGGCTTCGCGTGCGATGGTACGAACGAAGCTGAGGTGCCGATTCAGATTACGTTCCGCGGAGACGGCACGATCAACGTGAGCAATGTGAGAGTGGATTACTGCGCACCTTGAGGCATCGCCGAGTGAGATGAGCGATCGCTGCGCTTGAGCGATCGGGATTACCCTTGAGCGATTTGAATGCAATGGTCAATCTCTCTCACTCGCTCAATTCGCTCGTGCGCAGCACTCGCTCAAGGCGTCATCGCCGATCGCTCAAATCGTTCAACTCCTTACTATGCCAATCGATCCCAATAACCAGAACTATTTTTCGCTCGACGAGCAGACGCCTGTTGTTTTGCCGTGGTGGAAAGTGCGAAAGAACCAGATGCGCATACTGGCGGCGGTTGGGATTGCGGTTGGCGTCGGGATTGTAGGCTATTACGGCTATCAAACGTATTCACTCACGCATGTTGATGTTGCGAAGGTAGATCAGGCGAAGAACATTATTGCGAACGCCGCGGCATCGTGTGCGACCGATAAAGATCCAAAGGCGTGTGAAGATCGTGCGCGATCCGATGCGGCGCGGACTACCGGACAGTCGTCGGTATGTTCGGGATTGTCCGATAAGAAACTGACGAATTGTGTTACGTTGATTGCGATGGATTTGGGAGATAAAGACGTTTGCGCGGTGCTTTCGGGGTCGGATCAATCGAAATGTGAGAATGAGGCGGTCTTTGCTGCAGCAACAAGGGCAGGGGACTACGGCATGTGTTCGTCGATTACAGACGACACGGTGAAGACGACGTGTGAAGCGCAGCTTGTGTCTGTGGTTATTGCTGCTGGCGAGTGTGCGAAATACGGAATCGACGACACTGTTTGCGGATTCCAAGTTAAGCTCGACGCGGTGGTTGCGAGTGGAAATCCTTCTGGCTGTGCACAGTTTAGTGATGAACAGATGGCAACGTGCGAAGATATGTTCTCCTCGCTTGATCAGGATGGCGATGGACTCTCACTCCTCGCGGAATACAAGCTTGGAACGTCTGATACGAATGCGGACACGGACGGAGACGGGTATACTGATAATCAGGAGGTTGCATCTGGTCATGACCCACTCAAATAATCCATATGTTTGACGAAGAACCGAAAGATATTTTTGAAAAGGTTGTGCCAATGGCGCCATCAGTGGAACCGCAGCCAAATCAGGCTCCGCCACCGATCGCGCCTCCACCAACGCGCTTGCCGCCATCGTATGGTGCTGCGCCGTCTATGGCGCCAATGCCAGAATCGCGGGGTAGTGGGGGAAGTATGAAGGTTGTCCTCATTGTTGTTGGGATATTAGTGATCTTTGGCGTTTCCGGATTCTTCGCGTATCGCATCATGGTTCAGCCTGCAACTGATGGAAGTGTTGTCGGGGCGGTTCCGGATAATGGGGTTACTACGGGTACGCCAGCGACAACTCCGTCAACGACTACTCCAGAAACACCTGAACCGGAGCCAACAACGCAGGCGCCGGTGCAGACCACGAATCCTGCATCGCTTCTCGATAGTGACGGCGATGGATTAACAAATGCGCGTGAACTCGAGGTTGGCACATCGGTCACCAAAGCAGACACTGATGGCGACGGGCTCGGCGATCGCGAGGAAGTTGAGGTGTACGGAACCGACCCGCGAAAGCCAGACACTGATGGTGATGGATATTTGGACGGACAAGAGGTTTCCGGCGGGTACAACCCAAATGGTCCAGGAAAGCTTTTCACGGTACCGCAAGGAAGCTAAGAACTTCCCCAATTGGTCTCTTTTCGACTTACTTCGTCGCAAATTCGCTCAACGTACCATAAAGTACGCCTCGCGATCTTTGCTCCTCGTTCATCGAAACTAGCCTCAATTGAGAAAGTTCTAATCAATACTTATGAGTTTTTTCGGAGGAAAGAAATCCGCGGTCGTTGTTTCGGAAGCTCAAGAAGCAAAGCCGGAGGATTTGGGCGTGGTGATTCACGTGATGCCGAAAGACTTTTTTGGAAAAGAGGCGAAGCTTCGTGTTGAGGCTGCACCGGTTGTCGCGCCTCCGGTGGTTGCTGCGCCAATCGCGCCAAGACCCCCACTCGCTCCATTGTCGGCAAAGCGTCGTGTTCCAATTGCCCTGTGGGTTGTGCTTATTCTTGTTGTTCTTCTTGGAGGCGGTGCTGTGGCATACGTAATGCTGACAAAAACACCTCGGCAAACTGTTGTAACACCGCCTCCGGTGACGACACTTCCAGCAACCACCACGCCAACACCAGTCGTAACAAAGCCAACCACCCCAACGGCCCCAACGCAATCAAAGGATAGCGATAGCGATGGCCTTACCGATATTGAGGAGCGCATGTATGGAACAGACTATCGTAATCCGGATTCTGACGGTGATACTTTCCTTGACGGGAACGAGGTGTTTCATCGCTACGACCCGAACGGGCTCTCTCCTTCAACGCTTTTGGATACCGGCGCAGTAAAAATGTTTTCCGATACAACGCTCCCATTCACAGTTTTTTACCCTACGAGCTGGAAAGCATCGGTTGATGCCGCAACACGTACCGTGACATTTAAAACTCCGAACCTCGCCTCGGTTATTGTGACGTGGGGCACAAAGGAAAAAGATCTTACGGTGGAGGACTGGGTGCTCAAAAATGTGAAAGACGCAGATATCACCACGCTCAAGGCGTCGTATACCAAAGAAGGGTATTACACATTGCGGAGCAAAGATGATCTTGTTGCGTATCTTGATCTTGGCACCGCGGTGTACACCATGACGTATAGTTTGAACGGGTCCACAGAAATTTCCTACATCCAAACGTTCGCCATGATGGTGAATAGCTTTCATATCTCCCCATGATTACCCTTGATGTTGTAGACGATAGCGTTCCAGAATCTTCGCAACTGCCCGAAGGAACATACCATCGGATTGTTGAAGTTTTCGGAGAGCGTTTGCCGACGGTTCAAGGAACGATTGGGGTTTCTTATGTGGACGACGCGGAGATTCGTCGGTTGAACCGAGTGTATCGACAGAAAGACGTGGTGACCGACGTTCTTTCCTTCGCGTCGGACTTCGCCGATCAGACCGGAATGCTTGGTGATGTCGTAATTTCATTTGATCAAGCCGTTCGGCAAGCGGAGGAAGGCGACATCGAACTTGAGCTCGTTGATCTCATTGTTCATGGCATTCTTCATGTGCTCGGACACGATCACGAGAAGCCGGAAGACGCCGCGATCATGTTTCCGTTACAAGATTCCCTTGTTGGTGCTGTTTTATGATTTCTCTCAAAGGATTTTGGAAGAGTTTTGTGCATGCAGTTCGAGGAATTGTGCGAACTGCGGAAGAGGAACAGAGCTTTCGATTGCAGATGCTGGCTGCTGCGATTGTCTTTGGTTTAATGATCGTGATGCCGACGTTGCAGATTTGGGAACGCGTGACGCTGACGCTGATGGTTGGGGCTGTGCTTGTTTTGGAAATTATCAACAGTATTTTTGAGCGTTTAGCCGACGCAGTGGAGCCTCGGGTGAGTCCGATGGTGAAAGAAATTAAGGACATGATGGCGGGCGCTGTCTTGTTGACCGCAATCGCCTCGGTATTCGTTGGTTACCTTATTTTCTGGCCGCACATGGAGCCGACACTCGCCGCGCTCTGGAAAGCTTGGTAGAACCTCCTCCTTCGGCCCATTTTCGACTCAGATCATCGGAAACTCGCTCAACGTACATATGAAGTACGCCTCGCGAGATTTCCTCGATCTTCATCGAAACTGGTCGCGAAGGAGAAGGCTCTACTATGTTATAATTCTGTTCGAGTTATGGCGGATGAAATTCTCACTGGCCTTGATATTGGATCGTCTACCATTCGGGTGGCGGTTCTTCAGATGATGCCTGGCGAAGACGGGAAGCCCCGCCTTCATGTGATTGGTGCAGTTTCGTCGCCGAGTTTTGGCGTGCATCGGGGTACGATTTCGAGTCTGGAGGACGCGGTGTCATCCATTTCGAAGGCGCTCGAAAAGGCGGAGCGCATGACGGGTGTTGCCATTAATAGTGCCTGGGTTGGCATTGCCGGCCAGAGTATTTTAGTGCAGGAGAGCAGGGGGGTGATTGGTGTTTCCCGAACCGATGCGGAGATGCGAGAGGAAGACGTTGAGCGCGCCATGGAAGCCGCTCGAAGCGTTGCGACGCCAACGAATTACGACATTCTTCATGTTATTCCAAAGAGTTTTACGGTAGACGGACAGCGCGGCGTGAAAGATCCAGTGGGAATGAACGGTATTCGGCTCGAGGTTGATGCGCTGATTATCGAGGCGCTTGCGTCGCATATTAAAAATCTCACCAAGAGCGTGTATCGCACCGGCCTTGATATTGACGATTTGGTATATACGCCACTTGCAACTGCGGAGGCTGTGCTGACACAGCGGCAGAAAGAACTTGGTGTGTGCGTGCTGAACGTTGGCGCGTCGTCGACCACATTGGCGGTATTTGAGGAGGGCGATTTACTCCATACCGCCGTGCTTCCATTTGGCGGTGACCATATTACCAACGATATCGCGATAGGGCTGCGAACATCCATCGACGTTGCTGAGAAGGTGAAAATGCAATACGGCCAGGCGTTGCCAGACCGCGTGGATCGAAAGGCGCAGTTCGCGCTCGCCGACTTTGGCATCGAGGGTGAGGAGATGGTAAAACAGCGATTCATCGCCGAAATTATCGAAGCTCGGCTTGAGGAGATTTTTGAAGCCGCCGATAACGAACTCCGCAAAATCGACCGTTCCGGGATGCTTCCGGTCGGCGCCGTGCTCACGGGAGGATCGGTGAAGCTCGAAGGCGTCGTCGAAGTGGCGAAGCGCATCCTTCGATTGCCGTGCTCCCTTGGAATCCCTACAAGCGTCTCGAGCGTTATCGATGAGGTTCACGACCCGGCATTCGCGACGGCCATTGGTTTGGCTGTTTGGGGAAACGCGATTCGTGGAGTTGGAAAAGGAAAATTCTCCCTCGGCTCTCTCTTGAAATTCAAATCCGTAGACAAAGTCGCCGACCAGCTAAGAAAGTGGATGAAATCCCTGGTGCCATAGAATTTAGAGTTTTTGTTGCAGTGCCACTCTTTTTTTGATTCAATTCCTGTGCACAGAGGTTCAACATGCGTAACACGCTTCGGCTGGTTCTCCAGGTTCTCGAGATTCCTTCTCTGATGTTCCTTGGCGGGATGATGACGGTGGTGGGTTTCCCCACCTCTGGATACAACCTGGCGCTCAAGACCGTCTTCGATATTGGATCGCCTGAGTTCATGCGCACTCTGGTCTTTGTCGTGATTACGGTCGTGCTCGTCCTTCGTATCCGTATGGCGGTGAACGCCTGGCAATCGGGGCGCTGCAAGGAACGGATTCATCTGATGGCCGACGAGAACGCTCGGTGGCTCTCGGGGACGGGCGCTAGCCATCTCATCGCAGAGATGCGAATGAAGTTTCTCCGTGCAGAGGAATCGGAATACGTTCTGGAGGAGATGCAGCCGTTGGAGGCTTGGTGGATTAAATTCCTCGCGGAAGAGGCAAATCGATCCAGCTACCCCACGGTCAAATCTGTACTCGCCGATCGTGCGGTGTCTCTGGCAAGGGAAACCGGCTGCTGGTCGGCCCTCATGACCGAGACCCCTGCATTTTTGCGGGAACATTTGACTGGTCAGCTCGATGCACTCAACGCCAAATACGCAAAAGACAAAGAGTTCTCAAGCTTCCTGGTCTGGATGGTAGAGAACTGACGCCCCAACGACGATGCCCCGCGGACTCTTTCGAATCCGCGGGGCGAACTGTTTTAAGAGATCGTCGATAAGGTTGCCGACCAGCTCCGGAAGTGGATGAAGTCGTTGGTGCCATGAGGGGACGACATTGAGCGAATTGAGCGATCGGCGGTTACGCCTTGAGCGAGATGAGCGACGGCCTGAAATTACGCAAATTCACTCGCCCATTTCGCTCGGGAGGTAATCCTCCCCTCGCTCAAGGCGTAATCGCCGATCGTTCACAAGAATTTGGCTTTCACTTGCCAAATTTTCATTTTTCTGATTGAATATTCTCGTGATCACATAGGAGTTCGTGCATGCTCAAGTTCCTCCGTTTCGCACTCGCCTCCCCGTTCTTCCTCATCCCCACCTGCCTCGTCGTTGGGGCCTTCGTTTCCGCGACCGACCCGGATTTGGCGCAGATTCTGAGCGCCCAGGCGTTCAAGCTCTTGACGCCGGAAGTGGGTCCGGTCGTCTTCCAGTACGCCGTGTACGTCCTCTTGGCGTTTGCCGGCTTCGATGTCGGCTGGTACCTCTCCGGTGCTTCGGCTCATGCCGAGTGCCGTGAAGAGCTGGAGCCCTTGAGCGGCGAGCTCTTTGACGAGCTCCCCGACGCCGACGCTCAACTCGAGGTGGAGGAATACAGTGTCTGGGCAGAAGCGCGCATGAATCCGTGGCGCAGTTTGCTCGAGGATGTTGACGAGAGCGGTCTTGTCGGCGATATCGGGTCGTTGTTTTTCCCAGGCGAAAAGGAGTCCCGCGATCATGCGGCGCATCGTCAGGACATCGTGATGATGCTCTGGCTGGTGGGACAGGCCGAACGCTTCGCTCGGCAGGAAAGCGCGGATCCTGCGGGGAACTCTAGGAAGATCTTCCGCTTCCTCGAGCAGGCGTTTCGCGTCGCTGGCGAACGGAATGCCTGGAGCGTGATGCGGATCAACCCCGGTTCCGAGATCGTACTCGTGCCGTTCTTCCTCGATCAGGAAAGGGGCCTCACTGGAACCTGGGGTGGTTCGCATGACCACACCGGTGCCTTCACGGAGTTCGCGACCTGGGCCGCCTCCACAACGATCCCCCCGTCCGGCGCCTCCGCCGGGCCCTGACCTGTTCCACAACCCACGCCTAGCCGGTTGTATGTAGCGACCGGTCAACGTCGCTCCGCGGACTCTCTCGAGTTCGTGGGGCGATTGCTTTTCTGTTCCTCGCCCATTTTGCTCAAGGTGTAGCCGCCGATCACTCATAAAACTTGGCTTTACCTTGCCAAATTTTCATTTTTGTGATTGAATTCTTTGGCCATCTCTGCACTCCACTTTCCTGGAAGGACCCATGTTTCTGCTCCTGTTCCTCAAGCGTCTCTTCTCCCGTCCCGAGTTCTTCATTCCCGTCCTGTTGGCCGTCGGCGCCTTCTGGGCTGCGACCAACCCCGGATTCGCCGCGTCTCTGAACGCCTTCGCGCTGTCCCTCTGGACGCCGGAGGCCGCGCCGGTGATCCTCTCCTCCGTCGCGAGCGCCCTCCTGTTCCTCGCCACCGGATCCTTCGTCTACTCCCTTTTCGGTTGGCGGCGCAAGCCCGTCGATCCGGTCGCTGTGGAGGCGCGTCGCGTGGAAGTTGAGCGTTTGGCCGCTGCGAAGCGTGCAGCGTGGGAGGCCTCTCGTGTCCAGATCTGGCGCGGGATCCTGGAGGGATTCATGGACGAGGACGCCCTCTCCGAGCTGAACTCGATCCTCCGGCTCCAGGACAACGAGGGTTTCGCAGATGCGGTCGATCGCCAGAATAGCCTCGTCATGGTCTGGCTCCTCCGCTGGGCGATCGGTCGCTCGGCGGCCGAAGACGCCGGTTCGAGCGACGCCCAGGCGAAGATCCATCGCGCCGTGGACCGGGTGCTCTGCGTCGCTGCCGAGCAGAACGCCTGGCTGAGCATCACCTACGTCTCCGGCGCCAAGAACGTCGTCCGTCCGGTGTTCCTCGGGCAGGCCAAACAGTACGAACGCCGGTGTTCGGGGAGTACGGCCTTCACCGGTTTCGCCATCTGGCTCGCGCAGTCCTGATCGGGTTCGGTCGGTTCTACAACCCACGCCCGGCCCGTCCCACCCACCCACCCGCCCCCCCCCCCCCCCC
>JBBTSM010000002.1:144454-236793 GCA_038064675.1 Patescibacteria group bacterium
CGCCCTTCAGCACGACGGTCTGTCCCCACGCCGACGCGGCCTCGCGTGCGGCCGACAGCCTGTCGGCTTGGATCTCGCTGATCGATCGGCTCGTGAGGCGCGCGTGCTCGCCCGGGTGCGGCGTGAGCACGCAGCGACCGGCCACGCCCGCCCCGCGGACTCGAACGAGTCTCGCGGGGTGGATGCTTTTAGGAACTTTTCTGCTTGCGCCAATTTTCGGTGCGCGATGAAGATTGCGTCGTCAAGGCGTACTACACGGTACGCCGTCGGAGCAATCGAGGAGCAAGCCGAAAAGGGGCCAAGCAGGGAAGTTCCTGTCCCCATTCCATCCCCAGTGTCGATTGACCATAAAACACGCTATACTATACGGTGATCACATTCAGTATTCAGGGGTTCCGGGACTGGTATTCTTTTCGTGTTCATCAACCAGTTCTCTGAATCTCTTGACTGCTCACTATGGCGGAAATTAAGCCCGATATCGAAACGTGCGCAAAAATCAAAGTTATTGGTGTCGGTGGCGGCGGAGGCGCGGCAATTACTAGAATGATCTTAGCGAACCTTCGTGGCGTAGATTTTATTGCGGTGAACACCGACGCTCAGGCGTTGCATGCAAACTTGGCAGTGACGAAAATTCCGATCGGGAAAACCGTCACACGCGGACTTGGTGCGGGAATGAATCCAGAGATGGGTCGGCGATCTGCGGAGGAGAATGCGAATGATTTGCGCAACGTCATTGCGGGTGCGGACATGATTTTCCTTACGTGTGGTTTGGGTGGCGGTACAGGAAGCGGTGCTATTCCAGAAATTGCAAAGATCGCACGTGAAGTTGGTGCGCTCACCATTGCTGTCGTTACGAAGCCGTTTAGTTTTGAAGGCGCACAGCGCAAGCGTATTGCGGAAGACGCGTATCAAGAACTTCTCCAGCATGTCGATACCATCATCGCGATTCCAAATGATCGCGTGTTGCAGATTATCGATAAGAAGACGTCGTTGCTTGATGCATTTAAAATTGTTGACGATGTGTTGCGACAGGGCGTTCAGGGAATCGCCGAGATCATTACACTTCCGGGATTGATTAACGTGGACTTTGCCGACGTGAAGGCGATCATGGCAAACGCCGGAAGTGCTCTTATGGGTATCGGGAGGGCGTCGGGAGAGAATCGCGCGGTGGATGCTGCGAAGCAAGCAATCGCGAGCCCACTTCTTGAGATTTCGATTGATGGCGCAAAGGGAATCTTGTTCACTGTGACCGGTGGGCCAGATCTCGCTATGTACGAGGTCGCTGAGGCCGCAAAAGTGATCACCGGATCGGCGGACGACGACGCTCGTGTGATTTTCGGTGCGAATATCGACGAAACGATGGGTGACGAAGTGCGCATCACGGTGGTTGCAACCGGATTTGATAATCGCGAAATGCGTCGTGCACCAAGTCTTGCTGGAGATGTGGAGATCGCGCCGCGTTCTACCTGGCAGCCAACCCCTGCATCGCGTCGTGATGATTTCCGTGGAACGACGCGTATTGCTGCGCCGCACGAAACACCATTCGAATCCCGAAAAGTTCCCTCGGCAATGCCGTCTGCACAACCGCAGATGGAGCGAATGGTTCCGCAGGAGCGCGATGTGTATCAGGAGCCGGTGCCACAACAACCATCACGTGGATCGATGATGAATGACGTCATTCCATCGGAGCCACGATTCCGTCAGCAGCCAGTGTCGAATCAGTCGCCGCAGCAACAGGCCCCAGCGCCAATCCAGCAGCCACCGCAAAAGAGTGAAGACGATGATTTTGGAATTCCGGCATTTATCCGACGAAAAATGATGTAGCAGAGCTTCCTCAATTGGTCTATTTTCGACTTGCGTCATCGTAAACTAGCCTCAATTGAGAAACCTCCGCGGATTCGTATGAGATGCCCCGTGTGCGATTATAAGTCTACGAAAGTCATCGACTCCCGCCTTTCGCAGGACGGTATGGCGGTGCGCCGGCGACGGGAATGTGAGAAGGCGCGATGCGCGTTTCGTTTTAGCACACAAGAAGAAGTTGAATTGATGGATTGTGCGGTGGTGAAACGCAACGGCAGACGCGAGCCGTATTTACGAGAGAAGTTGGAATCTGGACTCAAAAAATCGCTCGAGAAGCGTCCGTATACGCAAAATCAATTTCATTCATTGGTGCACAATATTGAGCGCGAAATCCAAAAGGTTCGCGGGGGAGAAATTACGTCGGCACAGGTTGGAGAAATCGTCATGCAACAGTTGAAAAGATTCGATAAGGTTGCGTACATCCGTTTTGCCTCCGTATATCACTCATTTGAAGGGCTAGAGATGTTTGAAAAGGAGCTGAAGAATCTTTCGGGAAAGTAGGGAATGGTATACTTCGTGTTGTATGCACCGCAGAACACGAATTGTTTGTACGATCGGCCCAGCGTCGTCTGCGCCGTCGGTTTTGGCGCGCATGATGCGGTCTGGTATGGACGTGGCGCGGTTGAATTTTTCGCACGGAACGCATCCGGAACATGAAGTGTTGTTGCGGAATATTCGATCGAGTGCAAAAAAGGTGGGGAAGCACATTACGATTTTGCAAGATCTTCAGGGACCAAAGATTCGCGTTGGAGCGTTGCCCGACGCTGGCGTGGAATTGCATCAAGGGCAATCGATCAGCTTTTCAACTGCGGTCAAAACATACGAAACACATGGCGCGTTGCCGGTGACGTATAAGAATCTTCATCGCGACGTGAAGGCTGGCGATAGGATTCTTCTTGATGATGGATTTCTTGAGGTTGCCGTAACACGCGTCAAAGGGAAAGTGATTCACGCGAAGGTTATTCATGGCGGAGTGTTGAAATCGCGAAAGGGGATGAATTTGCCAGACACAAAAGTGAGCGTTGATCCATTCACTGAGAAGGACCACACCGATCTGTTGTTCGGCGTTGCGCATGGCGTGGATTGGCTGGTACTGTCGTTTATTGCAAGGCCAGAAGTGGTTGAGCACGTTCGTCGTGTTGCTACCGCTACGGCTCGAGCGAACGCTGTTCCGGTGCCGTGGATTATGGCGAAGATCGAGACCGCGCTCGCGGTTGAGCGGTTTGATGAAATTCTCGCGGTTGTTGATGGCATTATGCTCGGTCGCGGCGATCTTGGCCTTGAAATTCCCATGGAAGAAGTGCCGATTGTCCAAAAGGACGTGATCGAGAAGTGCCGACGGGCAGGGAAGCCTATCATTATCGCCACACACATGCTCGATTCAATGTCGCGCAACCCTCGTGCTACGCGTGCCGAGGTTTCTGATGTTGCGAATGCGGTGTTCGACCATACGGACGCGGTGATGCTTTCTGCGGAATCGGCATCGGGTCGATACCCTGCCGCTACGGTGCAAGCAATGGCATCGGTGATCGATGAAGCAGAAAAGTCACGATTCGATTTGGTGGAAATGCCAATAGACGATGTCGATAGCCCCGTTCATGCCTTCGCGCACAGCATTGCCGTGATGGCGTCGCGAGCACTTATTGATGTGGTGGTGAGCACTGTTGCGCTTCCGGACGTGGCATTGGCATTACCGCGGTATCGTCCGCACGTCCCTATTTTGGTTGGGTGTGCAAGCGCGGCCGATGCACGGCGTATTGTGCTGTATGCTGGAGTTGTTCCATTCGTTTTGCCGATCGACGCCGGCACGTTTGTTCCACGATCCCACGCATTTCTTATCCGTCACGGGTTTGTAAGGGCTCGTGATCGCGTGGCGTATGTGGTTGGCGGCGGCGGGACGCTTTCGTTAATGATTCACGGCGGATAGTCATTCTATGAAACGTCTTTTCTTTCTTTTTGGTGCGCTCGTTCTTCTTGGTGGGGGATGCGGGTCGTCACCAACGGTTTCACCGGCAACGACCGCAACACCCTCGGCAACGGTATCGTCACCAATGGCTCCAATTGTGCCCGCGGACGATGCCGCAACACCTGCTGCTCTGGTTGCTACTCCGCCGGTTACTCCCTCCGTTGCAGAGCCCGAAATATTGTCGGTCGCGATGACGACGGGAAACTTTTTCTTCGATCCTGCGACGATTACCACAAGCCCGGGGCAAGAGGTATCCATTTCTTTTACGGATAATGAAGGCACGCACACGTTTCTTATTGACGAGATTGGGTTGAAAAAGACGATCACCACCGGAACGGTTGTGACATTCACCGCGCCAACAACTCCAGGAAACTACGCCTACTACTGCGACATCGGTGCGCATCGGAAGTTGGGGATGGAGGGTGTGTTGATTGTGAAGTGAGCTGAATTTGAATTGGCCTGAGCCTTTGAAGAGGGTGGGACGAGGAGGCAACGGCTGAGAGTATGAGGTGCTGCAACAGGAATCGATGCCCTCGAATTTTGGGGTTTTAAAACTGGGCAACGAAACGTGATCTGAGCCTGAAATCGGGAAACAATGAAATCGATTTCGAAAATCCGTTATCGCCGATCGTAGACTGCACCATCGACAACTCTGCGCATCGTCGGGATCGACCAGTGATTTCTTTCTGCGAAACATTCGCATTAGCAGAACACCCTCTTTGAAATCGAGTACCCATCACTCTCGCAAGCCCCCTCCTTACTCCCCCATCCCCATCCGGGGACAAGTAAATGGGGGAGAGTTGTCGCCGCTCCGCTCACAACCCCTCAAAGGTTCAGTTCAGATCCCTTATAGCAAAAAAGAAAACACAGCCCTTTCGGGCTGTGTTTTTCATCGAATCGATTATAGGACTATGCCTTACACATCTTGCACTTGCCGCAAAACAGCATTGCAATAGCGGAAAGACCAACGAGCATGTACACCACGTTTTCCAACGATCCTCCTGCTACGGTGCCGAGGAGTGAGTGCACAAGATTCCACTGGAAGAAACCGACGAGTCCCCAGTTCAACGCTCCAACCCAGACCAACACACCAGCGACCTTGTGTACTGAACATTCGCCTTTGCCCATCATAGGAAAACGATTAATGATTTAATCCTAGTAAAAGCATACATGGAAAAAATAGACCGCCCCGGAGGCCTGTGGAAAACTTTGCTTTGCGTGCTGTGCTGTACAATGCCGATATATGGATTCACTCGGAATGTTCTTCGCAAAACGATACGGATACGCGCTCTTGTTTGCGTCGCCGATCATTCTTGGAGCGATAGCCATTGGCATGCTCTCGAATATTCTCCAGGTGCGCGGTGCGTTGCAGGGCGTACAAGACGGCGTTGCCATTGTTGGCATGCTTGTACTGATGTTGGCGCTCGGAGTCGTCATCGTTGTTCGCAAACCACTCCCTGGGATTTTCGGACGATGGCAAGGGCTGTTGAGCAAGATTCCAACATGGCGTATGCGTTTGGCAGAGCATGCAGAGGAGCAGCGTGCGCAGCGCTAACGGCTGTTCATGAATGTGTCGGTAGTTGTCGCGAATGAAGCGATGGTTGATGCAAGTGTTTGAAGATCGTTTCCTTCGGTCATCACGCAGATAAGGTATGGATTTTTCGCGTAAACGATGCCGCAGTCGTGATGCTGATACGCCGTTGTTCCATCTGGGTTTGCAAGTGTCACGTCGCCAAATTTGTGTGCAACCGCCTCTGTTGCATCAACCCCGCTCACGAGCGCATCGCGATAATCGCTCCGTGAGAGCATCTCAAGAATACGCTCAGAGTCCTGCGCGGTAAGGAGCGTGCTGTTATGCAATACACGAAGAAGACGAGAGTAGAGTCGCGGTGTGATGGTGTAGTGTTCTTCGTCTGAAAAGCTTGGCAGTTCGAGTGCGTTCAGCAGCCCGTTCAGCTCCTCAGCTTTCATATGTTCGATGAGAGTGTGCGACGCAACGTTATCCGAGTACGTAATCATGATGGTGAGGAGCTCTGCAACGGTGTATTGCTTGCCCGACTCGGCGGAAACTGCTGGTGGAATATTTTGGGGAGATGCTTTATATGATGGATCGACGGTAAGAACTTCATCGAGAATGGTTGGATTGTTTTCTGATTCGTTGATGTACCCGATGAGCGTGATAATTTTCATTAGGCTTCCAGGAATATATTCGTCGTCACCGTTCACCGCGGTCCATGTGCCGCCATTCAGATCGCGAACGTAGACTCCCGCTTTTTGAATGCTGCCAGCGGCAACAGCGCGATCGACGGCGTCTTGTAATAACGATCGGAGACTATCGAGTTCTGACGATGGGATTTGTGAATCCACGCCGCAGGCAAGAAGTGGTTGTATAAGCGGAAATGCAGGATTATCAATCCGGAGCGCGTGGCCGCGGCTGGCGGTTTCTTGTACAAAAAACGCCCAGGGAACCGTAAAGCCAATTCCAATGCCGAGGAGAAGGAATCCAACGGCCAGACGAATGGTGCGTTTTGTGGGCGACATGATGCTATTTTTTCACAGTCTCCATCCTTGTCAAAAAAATCCGGCGTGGTACTATACTCGCGCTCAGGAATTTATGTGAACGTTCATATTTGTGGGTAGTTTCGGTGCGCTAGGAGCAAATCTCGCGAGACGTACTTCATGGTACGTTGAGCAAGTTTGCGACGCAGCAAACCGAAAATACCCCAAATAGGGACGTTCACTCCTGGGTCGGTAGCTCAACTGGTTAGAGCGCTGCCCTGTCACGGCAGAGGTTGCGGGTTCGAGTCCCGTCCGTCCCGCCAGAAAACGACTTCACCTTGGTGAGGTCGTTTTCTTTTTGGGTTAGCGGAATTTTATGCCGTCACGAGAGTATTCACCGTCCGATTTTGCTCCCAAGAAATAACAGTGTTGCCCGCCTGTTGCCCGGGAACCTCAATTATCGTTTCGAGAACCTGTACCGCATCGTGAAGAGAGGCTGATGTTAGGTGGGCGTATCGCTCCGTCATCGCGATCGTGGAATGACCGAGAAGCTCCTGAATGACTCGGAGAGAGATGCCCTTTATTGCGAGATGCGAAGCGAACGTGTGGCGCAACAGATGCCAGCCCACTTTCCGATCAATTCCAGCATTCCGACAAAGGCGCTTCAATTCTCGGGTTGCTCCATCGGTACTCCACGGCTTTTCGCCCAGACCGGGGAACGGGAACATGAGTCCCCTTGGTTTGCGCTCCATATAGAGCGAGTGACGCAAATCACCAGCGAGTGGAACATGACGAATTCTGTGACTTTTTGTTGTTGTCATTTCTCGTCGAACCCACGATCGTTGGACAGCGACGGTATTTCCCTCGAAGTCGATATCACTCCACGAAAGTCCCAGAAGCTCCCCCAGCCGCAACCCCGTCCGAAGAGCGACAAAGATCATTCTATGCAGCAATGCGGGTGCTGGCGCGGCTAGGAGCCTTACAGCTTCGTGCTCTGAAAGAAAATCCACACGTCGCGAATGCGACTTCATCAGCGCAATACGAGGTATCGAGGAGATTTTCTCCCATTCGACCGCTGATCGTAGGCAGCGACCGAGTACTGTTAGCTGATTGTTAATCGACTTGGACGATAGCCCCTCATCGCGCTTACGCGCCTTGTATCGCTCGATGTCTTCTCCGGCAATGCGATCAATCCGTATCTTTCCAAAGAAAGGCACAAGATGTCGTTGAAGGATTGATGCCTTCATTCTGCGTTCTGAGAGTTTATTGTTTGCGGCGACATAGGAATCCATCCAGCTAACTGAGAACTCCGAAAAAATCGGAGCGTCCACGGGTTTCTCTAGATGACCATCGCGCGCGAACCTCGCTCGTAACATCGCCTCATATGCCGCAGCACCAGCGCGACTATTTTCCGGACTTCTTTTGCGGCAACGGACACACGCTATGCTGAAGTCCACCCACCATGTGTTTCGCATTTTTCGTACGCTCATACTCATTCGACTGCGCCACGAGGTGTCTTTCAATATACGTATCAACGTCTGAACGTCGAAAACGAATATAACGAGGGAACCGATAGAACGGAATCGACTTTCGTCCGACAATGCGGTACACAGTCTGTTCCGAAATATCAAGGAATTTGGCCAAGCCTTTTACATCGAAGAATTCCTTTTGTTCAGTTTCTACCTCGTGGCTGCCTGTCATATTAATTTTGAATGAGCAACGTTCCGGGCACGATTTTTTGATCGTGTATAGGTTTGCTCATCATAGTTGATTTAATAGATATTGCTAAGCGGTTCGACTATAAATTTGCACACGTTCCTCGAAGGGTAATTCTGATTTCGGTATAGATGCGTAATAGCCACAGGGTTTTTTCGCGCCACACTGAAAGTAGACGTATTTCTTTCGTCGAGTGCACCGTAACGGAGATTTTCCACACCAAAGACACGTTTTATTCCAAAGTTCACGAACCGCACTAAATTTTCTATTCATATTCAGATTACCTTCGCTCTCCCTCAGTGCACTGAGGAAGCCGACATTGGGTTGTATTAAGAGTCATGGCCATGGGGTTGAGCCCGAGCACACTGGCGAATCCAGCTTCAGGCGTGGTAGACATGGTCACGAATATGTAGAACGTATCGTCGAAAAGTTTTAAGTCGTTCCACGGATAGTCTGGACTTGGTGAATCTAATTGCCGTCGTACATTCGAGCTTTGACGAACTTCATGTGTCGAGAAAATTCCTGCGGTTCAACTCGCATTCGTCGCATCCAAAAAGATTGGATTGCCGCTTCAAGCTCTTCTGATCGTTGAATGTAAAAAGCTACTCGTCCATCCTGATCTTTTTCCGTTGCCTCGATACAAAAACCGAGAAGCGAAAGTGATGAAACAAGAATCCAATCACGAGTCACGAAGGATCTATGCCCTGAATCTTCATCGTTATTCATATATGTTTTCTTAATCGAAAAGACCATGCGCGCAGCATGATCTTTTTTCTAAAAATAGTCGTTCGGATTTAAGCCCCTGACTAAATCCAGCAGACTTTTTATGGATTATCCGATGTTTTTAGGCATTAATCTCCACTAATCCACAGCTTATTTCTGAAACGATTTGTCGAATTGTTCCTGCATCTATTTTCAGCCCACCATTTTCTGGTCTTGATAGCCAAGTCTGTAACTTAACATCAGGATTCTTTCCGGCCGTTTTAAAAACTTGATATTGGTTATAGATTCTTACATTACGCAAGAAGTTTCTATCCGCACTCATTCTTTTGCCCTCAGGTATTGATCTTCCCGCTTTCAAGCAAAGAGAAATGCTATCCCAATTCTTTTCTATATATCCCAAGAGTTCTTCTTTTTCCGTTGTGTCGTCAAAAACAAGCTCACAGACTTTTGGGGCAAGCTCTTTGGGCTCAGTAATCGGAAGTTTAAGCGAAGGAAAAAGCTCGCTTCCCGGTAACTTTATGGGTGTCGCTGCGAGTATCTCCAAACTTTTCGCAATATCTGCTTTGAGCTCTTCTGGGGTAAAACGAAGGATTTGATTCACTTTCCTACTCGTAACGTCGGTTTTGAAACTAATCGTATTTGAAATGTTTGGATAAGCGAATTCCTTGCTCCAGATTTCAAATTCCAGAGAAAAGGATGGGAAGCTCTTTATATCCATCGAATGCTCGAAATATAGATGCTCGATAATTTGAGATGCTGTTTTTACAAAGTACTCCTTTTCGTTTTCGGTAACATTTTTGAAATAATTTCCAAGAACCACACGATCCAAATATTTTCGAATAACATCGGAAACGTCCTCATCCTTCTCGCATAACGGATAGCTCAAGCCTTTCCTCATCTTTAGATAATGTGCGTCTAAATGAAATAATAGCCCTTGAAAATCGTTTCTCAGGATAAGAACTTTGAGAGAATGAGCAACACGAAACTCTTTATTTTTAAGGAGAAATTCGTAACATCGACAGCCAAAATCATCCAACTCTATTTTTGTATTCTCATTCTTCATATTCGCATTATGCAAGTATGGTAAGCAATATCACCTACAATGAAAATGGTAGAAAAAGGTGGAAATACGACGTTTCAAAAATGGTAGCAAATGGTCGCATTTTGGAGAGATGGAGACTAAAAAAGGTGGGAAATGGTGGGATTTTATAAATGGTGGAAAAGGGTGGAAATTTGAGGTTTTAAAAATGTTGGAAAAACATGGAAATTCGTGGAATTAAAAGGGTCGAAAAAGGTCGAATCTCGTTAGTGAAGAATTGGCGGAAAAAGGCGGATACTCAATAGCTAGAAAATGGCTGGAATGGTCTGGTTTTTGAGTTATGAAAAATGGTAGGCAAAGGTAGGATTTTTATTGGAAAATAAGGGAACTCGCCCGATCGAAGTGTCTGCTAGCCGAAGCCTTTCTTTTTCGCTATACTCCGTCTTGTCGAGCTTCAACCCAAAACACGGGCAATTTTTGCCTTATCGGATCGCGCGCTATAAGCGGCACCGATAAAACAACACAGCACGATCCGTCGTGTTGGGTTGAGGCTCGACACCTTCGGTGTCGCTTTTTGTTTTTAAAAATATGGAAGAGTTCATCGCATATTTCTACGTCGGGATTCCAATAATCGTTATTGTCGTTATCGCTTTTCTACGGACAAAGAAAAAGATGAAAAGGATCAAAACGATCCAATCGATTCCGGAGAAGGATCGAACAACATCTGAAAGTAAATGGTTAAAATGGATTCGCTTTCTTTTGGAAATTATCATTCCGGCATACATAATCATCGTTCAAGGCTTTTTTGCCTATTTCGGTTATGGAAGCGGGCATCTACCTTGGTCAATTCTAGCTGTCTTTGTTGGTATAGCCCTTCACTTCGCCATACGAAGCTTCTTTCGAAATAAATTCGAAAACTCCTAATAGATCGCCCCTATGGAGAATCAAAAGGCGATCAAAGGAATCTCCCAAGAAAATAGGAAACTCATTTCCGGAACGTTATTCTTGGTTCTTTTTCTTTGGGTTTTTAACGGAATCTACGGAACGCTTATCTCCTTTGGATTATCGGCTGTTTTTTATTGGCTGCTCGATAGGATTGGAAAAGAATATGAATTCGATTCAGCGACAAACGAAAGGCTGAGAAGGGTCGTCTGGGGCATGATCGCGGGTGCACTTATCGTTGGATCGATACTGGCATTCAACTCCAAAAACCATACAGAGTGCGATCAACAGGTGCGAACAAGGGACGGTTACGAATGTGTTGGAGATTATGTTGCCGTTAAAGGGGGAGATGTTGTTGCGGGGGTATTATTAGCTATATTCGGTATTGCAGCCGCAAAAGTCTCGATAACGAAGGCTGACAGCGAGGCGTAACCCAATCTTCGGCCTATGCTCAGATTTCTTGTTCCTGAACGATTTGAAGGCTTGAACGAGCAGGGTCTGACGAATGACCAAGCTATAGAGGCGCTCGTGCGAAAATATATTCAAGGCTATAAACACGAATGTCCCAATACATCCTCGATTGCGGACGAAGATGATCGAAGTGCTACCGAAACTCTTCAAATCGGCGGGAAAATGGACACCCTATACGCACTTAGTCGTTTGTATTTTAAACATTTAGATGAATTGGTGGATTCAGAAGCTGCCAGTCGATTAAAATCAGAAATCGCACAAGGCATCGGGGAAGAAAACCTATTCCGAGATAAAGAGAGCTCCCCCGAAGAAGACCAGCAGAAAATGATCCGTAATTTACTAGATTACGTAGAATATACGGGGGAGGATGACCGAGTGATAAGCGTCTTAGCTACTCTAAAAAGAGACGTTTATAGAAAATCTACCAAATACGTCTTGGGCGATTTTGGTGTGCCGAACCCACTCTTGACCGAGGAGGCGGAGAAAACCGTGTCTGAAGGCTCTACGCGCTTCCTGAACGCGTTTAGAAGTCTGTATCCCGACCAATTTACCGGTAATCTCGAATTAGAAAACGACGGGTTGTTTTTCGTTGGCGAAATAGTCTCTCGCACACGGGTAATCTCCCAAGGAATGTACCCAGAATATGCTGACAACATTAGTCAAAGTGTTATTTTTGAAATCCTTCTTTCCCTCGATTCGATTCTTGGATCAAGAACCGCTTGGGATCAGGAATTCTGCGCTTGGATTTGTCATTAACTAAGGAGTAATATCAAGTTAACACTTTAATAGCTACAATTAACGCTATGGAATCAATTCAGATTAAAGGTAATGGCGTTAAATCGGTGCTTCGCAAGTTCAATAGAGCCCAATCCTTCGCTGAATATGTCTGGAACGGTTTTGATGCTGGAGCAAAGAGCGTTAACATCAACTTTAAGACTGACAACATTTTTGATTCAGTTAACGAGATCAGCATATCTGATGATGGAAGCGGCATCCCGTACCAGTTGCTAGAGGGCAAATTCAAGCCATTCTTTGAATCTGAAAAGGCGAGATTGAATGATCCGCAACATCGATCGCTGCCACACGGAAAGAACGGCATTGGTCGCCTAACCTTCTACACTTTTGCACGCGAAGCTACATGGGAAACGATTTACTCTAAAAACGATAAGAAATTTTCTTACACAATTAAAATCACACAAAAAAGCCTAGAGAATTACGAAGGTAGTCACGACGAACAGAAGGAGGTCGCCACAGAAAAAACAGGAACAACGGTGGTATTTCGTTCGATTGAAGGGCTTACTCCTAGCATCATTAGAGATGAGATTGTAGATTTTTTAAAAACTGAATTCTGTTGGTTTTTAGAGTCGAAAAAGACCGCTGGCTTTTCCTTAAAAATTAACGGAGTTGATTTGGATTATGACGATATCGTCAATAACAAGGAGCGCATAGATTTGGTGCATCCTGATTCGGGAACAAAATTCTCACTAAACTTTATTCAATGGACTCGACATTTATCGAAAGAGTATTCCCGATGGTATCTGATTGATTCAAATGGAATGGAAAAATGGAAAAACGCGACTAGATTGAATAACAAAGGTGATAACTTTTTTCATAGCGTTTTTGTTTCGAGTAGCTATTTTGATGACTTTATATACGATCCGGATAAGACAGAAGAAGATAAGACGCTTTTCGGGCATTCAAAGGGTGATCCGGAGTTTAAATACTTGTTGGAGGAATTGAACAGATTCTTGTACAAAAAACGAAAACCGTTTTTAAAAAATTCAGCAATCAAACTTATAAAGAATTATGAAACCGAGGGAATTATCCCAAAATTCAAAGAGCCATGGGAATTACCAAGAAAAGATGAGTTAGAGACGCTTATCCGTGGACTGTATGAAATACAGCCTCGTCTCTTTTCGAGCTCATCCATAGAGCAAAAGAGGACATTTGTCCTTCTTCTAAATGCACTACTTGACTCAGAAGATCGAGAGCAGCTTTTAGATATCATTAATAACGTTCTCGAACTGAGTAGAGAAGATAGAACGGAATTAGTTGAGTTATTGAAAGTTACAAAGCTTTCTGGGATTATTAGCACAATTAAATTAATAAAAGAACGTTATAAAACGATCGATCAAGTTAAGGAGCTAGTCTTTAACCCCACTTTAAAAGCAAATGAAAGAGATCATTTGCAGAAAATAATTGATGCACACTATTGGATCTTTGGTGAGAAATACAATCTAGTTTCATCTACAGAAATAAAGTTCCAAAAAGTACTTGAAAGCTATCTACATTTATTAGGAATCGAAAATAAGGCAGAAGTCATAACACATGTTGATAGGAATAAAGAGATGGATATATTTCTGTGCAGACAAAATATCTCAGTCGATACAATCGAGAATGTAGTAGTTGAGCTGAAGAGTCCAACCGTACCGCTCGGAGAAAATGAGCTATCACAGGTTAAAAGATACATGAGCGTTATCCTCAGCGCTGCCCAATTCAACGCAAATAACATGCAGTGGGATTTCATTTTGATTGGAAATAAATTCGATACCAGTGGTTTTATACAAAACGAGATTAAAAATGCGGAAAGTCACGGCGAAAAGAGTAAGGGATTAGCATTCAAAACGGATCGTTATCGTATATATGTTCGCACGTGGAGTGAGGTATTAAACGACGTAGGAATTCGACACGACTTCTTGCAAAAGAGGCTTGAACTTGATCGAAATAAACTGACTAAAGATTACGTTTCAGCAGATGATGTCGTCATAGACGCCGGAAAGAATCTTGAGACGGTTGCGTAATCCCTTTTTAGGTTTAAAAAATGTGTCTTTCTTAACAAAACCTACTATTTACTTCTCGATGTCCACAGTTTAAGAGAATGTCGGTGTATACTATGGGTACCATCAAATGTTGACAAAATGGCTAGATTTGAGACAATATTCCGTTACAAATCGAAAACCCCGATCGACTTGAGAATCAACGGGGCTTCGATAATGAGAGTTACGCCTGCAAAATGCCCTCAATCTCACGGTTGATGGGCTTTTTGAATATGTGAAGATAGTAATAGATTTCTCCATCAACCATCGTCTTCAACACTTTGCCCGGAGGATAATCCTCAAGCTCGGTGTCCCCCCATATTCGAAGAGGGTTCGGTACAATCATAGTGATTCCCGTTATACCCTCAGGAGCCTGAGTGCGCGCTGGAGCTTATGCGCCCCCTCTGCCAGAGATGGGGGCAAAAGGGAAGCGTAAACAAAACACACGCTCAGGGCGAAACGAGAAGCTTTCCCTTTCGGGAAGAAAATCCAGTTCCATCCTAGGCGTGCGTGTTTTGAGTACGTAGTCCATTATGGTTGTGGCCTTTCCACTTCATGTTTCGTTCATATCGATTGCTCGATACGAAGATAGAGTAGCACATTCGCCCGCCAAAATACAGCGATCACCTCCCGGACGGTGTTGCCCGCCCGTTGCCTATAAGGTGATGGGATCTGTATTTTTGTGAGTACTCGTGATGGCTAGTGAGAAACGAGAAATTAGCCTAGCTATCGCCAACTTCGTACCTTTTCGGCCATTTTTTCTTTTTTCCTAATTTTGCGTCATCAGGTTCGAGTCCCGTCCGTCCCGCCAAAAAATCCTTCAGCTTTTGCTGAGGGATTTTTTATTATCTTGCCAAGAGCCTGAGATTAAAACTTTTTTGTTTATTTAAAACGAACATATGGCCATAGAACGACTTGCGCAAAGTCTGCCATCGTCGCAGAATGGCCCCATGGTGAGTACTGAGAATATATGAAATACATTGATGTTAAGGAGTTGAAAGAGATCGTGCAAAGTGGGCATATGAACCTACTGGTTGGTTCCGGCTGTTCGCGCGACTATCTCTCGACATTGAGCGACATTGAAGTTCGCATGAATGCCCCGGAAACCGCCGAGCAAGCGCAAAAGGATTACTGTGAGCTAATATTGAAGTCTAAGGCTGTCCTCAGCCCGAGCCGGGAGCGCAGTGCAACGGAGAATGGCCGCCTAACTAAGACGAGGGAAAATTACAACGCGTTTCTAGGCCTACTCGCCGAAATTATCACGAAACGGTCGCTGCATATCGTCAACAAGCAGGTAAATATCTTTACAACAAATTTTGACGTGTTCATGGAAGAAACGTGCGAGCGACTCGGTATTCCTTATAATGACGGATTTTCTGGTCAGATCCACCGCGTGTTCCGTACCGCAAATTTTAACAGGATTCAGAAATATAAGAGCTTACAGTTTGACAACACTTCGGACGTACCAATTTTTAATATCATCAAGCTTCATGGGTCCACTTCTTGGCGAGTAAGGGGAGAGGAGATCGTCTACTCGGACGGCGCACATATCGACGACGATCTTGCCGAAAAGGACAGAGAGGATTTTTTGGATGGCTACAAAAAGCAGATCGCGGTCATCAACCCCAACGCCGAGAAACATTTTGAGACAGTACTCGACACGACGTACGCGTCGTTGCTTCGAAAGTTCACCCTAGAGTTAGAAAAAGAGAACAGCGTACTTATCGTCATCGGTTTCTCGCTTACCGATGCCCATATTAGGCATCTTCTCTACGGGGTCATGCAGTCCAATCCCACCCTCGTGGTTATTTACTACTCGCATTCTCCCTACAACGAAATGAGTGACAAGCTCGATGAAAAGAAACACCAGAACCTCTACGTGATTTCGCCTGAGCCGAGCTTCACCCTCGATAAGATCACCGGGCACCTTAGAAAAGCGTGTCTCGGAGACACGGATCCAGCCTATGGAATCGAAGAATAAGTATCCGCTTGACGACCAGATCACGTATGATTCGGTGTTCACCATTGGCAACGTCGAAGGCGTAAAAGGAAAGGAGATCGTCGTGAGGGTGAAGAAGGATAAGAACCTTCCCCATCTCTTTTTTCATGGGAGAACTATCAAGAACGTGTCGGTCGGTCTTTCCAATTACGTAAAGATCATGAAGGGCTTTACCGAGATTATCTGCAAGGTCGAGGGAGAATATCTCGAAGAAGATCGGTCGAATGCTCGTAAGCCATACACGAACGAAAGGGCGAAGATCAACAGGTTCCTTAACGTTTCTGTGTTCGGATTTTACGATCACGATCAGAAGTTCCAGCATGGCATAAAGGAGATGCCTCTCGTTGGGAGCGAATGCAGGCTACTTTCCAGGGAGGAGTTTGAGACGTTACACCGACTTGCAAATGCTAACGAGCTATCTGTGCGACTCGGATCACTCGTCGATGAGGAAGCACAGTCTATCTCCATCTCGGTAAAAAATCTGTTCGCTGGTCATATCGGTATCTTTGGGAACACCGGCTCAGGAAAGTCCAACACACTGGCGAAAATGTACTCGGAGCTCTTTCATCTCTCAAAACTAAACGGTGCATTTAAGCGAAAGTCCAAGTTTATTTTTATCGACTTCAATGGGGAGTATTCGAGGGACGGCGCGGATCAAATTTTAACTGAAGACAAGGCCGTCTTTCGATTACAAACAAGGGGTGCCTCTGGTTCGAAGTACCCAATATCAAAAGACGAGGTAGAAAAGTTGGAACTGCTCTCAATCCTGCTGGACGCCACGGAAAAGACGCAGCAACCATTCCTTCAGCGTGCCCTTGAACGATTGTGGTTCGACACTGACAATGATTACTTCGTCAAAGAAGTCGAAAGTATCACTCGGAAAATCCGAGAAATTTTGCTGAACAAGGAATCTCGCTTCGGCGTCTCATTTCTTAACAAGTTCGTCAAGGATTTCTCACAGCTTGGCTTTACAATCGTCAATACCTCGAAAAATCTGGACGATATAAAATACCATTCAAATAACCATTCGTTTTATTTTGTTGATGGCACTGACACGACATTATACTCGGATAGGGATATCGAAAAATTCTTCGGGGAAGAAGGCTACTTTGACATATCCGCCCCAAGCAACATGGCGGTTCTGCGCAGGATTCAGTTTAAAATTTTCGACAATTATTACTTCGAGCTAATGAACGGGTACGTCAATGAGGAGCACATCGGTCCTTTAATGGGTCGCGTGAAGAAGCGGTTTAACATGCTGGATAAAGTCTTCGAAATAGACGGGCACACGGCCGATCACGCGAACATTCACGTCGTCGATTTAAAGAACGTAAATCTCGAGATTAAAAAGGTTATTCCGCTCCTCATCTGTAAGACGCGTTATGACGAACAGAAGGAGCGGCGCAATGAGGACCAGGAAAACTCGCTCCATATCATTATCGACGAGGCGCATAATATTTTGTCGGAAAATTCAACTCGCGAAGCAGAGTCCTGGAAGGATTACCGACTGGAGACGTTCGAAGAAATCATCAAGGAGGGTAGAAAGTTTGGTGTGTTTCTCACTATCGCGAGTCAGAGGCCGTCTGATATCTCCCCCACGATTATTTCTCAGTTGCACAATTATTTCATTCACAGGCTCATGAATGAGAATGACCTAAAGGCGATCAACAGGGCCGTCAGTTACCTAGATAAACTTTCGTTTGATTCGATCTCCAACCTTTCGATTGGCTGTTGCTTCATTGCGGGACAGATGACGCAATTTCCTCTTTCGATAAAAGTGGAACTTCTTGAACGCATTAGGAGGCCACAGAGCGAGACAGTCAACCTAGATACACTATGGCGAATGGAATAGCCTAAATTGATGCCGAGTTACAAACTCTGCACCGTGTGACGTACCCGACAAGTCAACACTATAAGACAAAGAATATCCGCGTAAAACTATCCTGATAGAACCATAAAATGCATTCCTACTCGTTCCATCACGTCCCGCCAAAAATACTCCGCTAATTTTAGCGGAGGATTTTTATATGCGGACGGGATGGTGGGAACATAATGAAAGAGATCATTAGTTATAAGGATGGTGGTTTCGTTTGATACATGAGAAAATATCTTTGTATGCAGACCATCATTTTTGATTTTGACGGCACGATTGCGAATACCTTGGAAGCAACAGTTGAAGTTTATAATGAACTCGCTCCTCGTTTTCGGTGCAAACCCGTTAGCTCGGATGATCTTGAACATCTTCGAAATGGTCGGCCGAAAGAATTGATGGCCGAATTCGGCATTAAAGCATGGAAACTTCCTTTTATTGTTTTCGCTGTCCGTAAAGGACTCGGGGATCGCAAGGTTCTGCCTCAAATTGGAATAATTGATACAATTCGGAAACTAAAAAACCAGGGAGCTCTTCTCGGGATTCTTACCTCAAATTCAAAAGAAAATGTCGAGCGTTTCTTAAAGGAACACGATCTTCAAAATAGTTTTGCGTTTATCAATTCCTATCGTCGTATTTTCGGTAAACACAAGGCCTTAATAAGCATCATGAAACAACGCGGGTTGAACCAATCTGAGGTTACTTATGTGGGAGACGAAGTCCGTGATATTGAAGCGGCGGAAAAAGCGGGTGTTAAAAGCGTCGGAGTAGTATGGGGCTTCCAGACACAGGGCGCCATCAAAGACGCGGATCCGGATGTCGTTGCCATAAAGCCGTTAGATCTTCTTGAACTTACGAAATAGGCGTTGCGTGCATAAAATGCATTCCTACCCGTTCCACCACGTCCCGCTATGAAAAAATCTCAGCTCACGCTGAGGTTTTTTCTTTTTATTACACTTGGGCTTTAAGATTTTGTGTAAACTACGAGCGAAGTCGGAGTTACTCCGCTTCCGGAGTTGCAGGAGGAGTACCAAACGAAGATCCTTCTGGAAGAATTTGAATCGTACTTGCAGTAACACTGCCGTTATCGTTGCTCGTTCCTGTGACGGTGATCGTCGTCCCGGTCGTCAGGTCTGTCGAGGAACCTTCCGTCATTTTGTTGATTGTTGATGCATCTGAGAAGAAGACTAACTTGGAACCGCCATCGGAAAGCTTAATGGTCATGCTTTCAGCATCCATTGAGAGAATCTCGCCACTTACGAACCCGCCACCGGCTTGGCCTCGTGTGAAGCCGCCTGGTCCTCCGGACATCCCAGATCGCTGGCTTGGGTCGAAGTTGCCGAAACGTGATGCGAGGGCACTTATATCTGAGGTTTGTGATTTGGCATACTGCATGCCACCAAAGAACGCACCTCCACCCACGATGACTGCCGTAGCAATGACACTGAGAAGGATCTTTTTCATAGAAAAACTGGGTAAATAATTATTCATAACGTAAGGCCACGATCGGGTTCAGCCCTGCGGCACGTCGTGCCGGGTAGTATCCGAAGACAATACCGATAGCGGCCGAGACGCCGAACGCAAGGAGAACCGACGACCATGAGACGCTCGTGCTGACAATTCCCAGTGCTGAGACAACGTAGGAAATGCCAAGACCGAGCGCGATACCAATAATTCCGCCCGCCAGCGTTAACATGATGGACTCAGCGAGAAATTGCTGTTCAATTTCTTTGCGTTTGGCGCCGATCGCCTTGCGCAAACCGATTTCTTTCGTGCGTTCCGTGACGCTGGTGAGCATCATGTTCATGATGCCGATGCCTCCGACGACAAGGGAGATGCCCGCGACGGCGGCAAGAAGCGTGGTAAACGTTTCCGTGACACTTGATGCTGTAGCGATAATGTCGGCTTGGTTGAGAATGCTAAAGTCTGCCGACGCCGCATCAAGGTGATGCCGGCTAAGTAAAAGATTCGTAATTTCCGTTTCCAATTCATCCACCGTTTTTTCGCTCGTTGCCTGTACCGAGATACTCGTCACGTACTGGTCGCCGGAAAAGTATCGTTGTGCCGTTGAGAGCGGTATGAAGATCATGTCATCTTGGCTTGAGAACGAGTTGCCACCCTTCGCGACAGTAGTTCCGACGACGGTAAATTGGCTCCCATTGATACGAATTGTTTGACCAACGGGACTAACACCCTCTCCGAAGAGATCGGTGCTCACCGTTGATCCAAGTACCGCCACTTTGGCAACAGATGTATTTTGCTGATCAGTAACAAAACTCCCTTCGGCCACCTGCACGTTTCGTACCTGCGTGTAGCTAGACGTCGTGCCAACGATAGACGTATTCGTGTTCGTTCCTTTGGCCGCTACCTGATACCGGGAGCTGACTTCCGGCGCAACGGCTTGAGCTACCGAAATATCGTTTGCGATCGCTTGAGCATCTTCCGTGGTCAACGACTTCGCCGAACCGCGCTGGGTAGCAACGCCTCCGAATGAACGTTGCGATCCCGGCTGGACTTGGATAAGGTTTGCGCCGATGGATTGAATGCTCGACTGAATGGACGCCTGCGATCCTTGTCCGATGGACACCATGGCGATCACTGAGCTAATGCCAATAATGATGCCGAGGGTCGTTAAACCCGAGCGCACCTTATTACTGGAAAGCGCAAGAAATGTTTCTTCGAGCAAGTCAGAGATAACCATACGGCTTTGTCGCTTTCGATTTTTCCATCGCGAATGAAAATGATGCGATCGGCGTGTTGGGCGACGTCGGGTTCATGCGTAATGAGAATAATGGTGCGCTTCTCATCGCGATTGAGTTTGCGGAATGTTTCAAGGACGATCAGTCCGGTGTGGGTATCGAGGTTTCCTGTGGGTTCGTCGGCGAGAATGAGAGACGGCTGGTTTACGAGCGCACGAGCAATTGCGACGCGCTGAATCTGGCCACCGGAGAGCTGGTTGGAGAGATGGTGAAAGTATTGCTCGTCGAGTCCTGCGGATTTCAAGGCTGCGGTAGCGATTTTTTCGCGCTCTTCTTTAGGAATCTGTTTGTAAACGAGTGGAAGCGTGACATTTCGCAGGGCGCTTGCACGCGGCAAAAGGTTAAACGCCTGAAAGACGAACCCGATATGCTCGCGACGAATGTCCGCCAACTCATCTTCTGATAACGTGGATGCATCTTTGCCGTCGAGGACATAGGCTCCACTCGTTGGCGTATCAAGCGCGCCCAAAATATGCATGAGCGTGCTTTTTCCTGAGCCAGATGGTCCCATGATCGCCACAAACTCCCCGTCGCGGATGGTGAAGCTCACCCCTTTGAGAGCATCAAACGATCCTGCGCCAGTTACGTATGTCTTAGTGACGTTCTTTACTTCAATCATAGGTTTAGCGAGGGAACGAGCCACTGAACCCACCAGAAGCGCCGCCTCCACCACCCAATATGCTCGAGGCAGACGAAGTGGCTGTTGACGTTGTACTGTTCGTTACCGTTCTCGTAACCACATATTCGCCAGCGTTCAAACCGGAGACGATTTCGCTTTGTGTGTCGTTGGAAAGACCAACCCCCACGCTCACTTGGCGTGGCGGCGTGTTTGATGTGACGCCCTGCGTGCCGCCAGTTTCCGTTGCGCCGTCGAGAACTTCAACGTAAGAGGAATCACCGTATGACTTCACCGCGCTACTCGAAACCACGACGACATTTTGTCGAATGTCCGTGATGATGGAGATGTTGGCGCTCATGCCGGAAAGTACACGTTCATCTTCGGTATCAAGCGCGATGAGTACGTTGTAGCTCACAACACCCTGAGAGACGGTACCGATGGTGTCGATTTGGATGACCTTTCCAGTCGTGGTCAAATCCTCGATAGCATCGAACGTGAGCGTCGCACGGTCGTCGATGACAACTTTCGCCACATCAACTTCATTCAGGGTCATTTGTGCCGTGAACTGGTCCGCGACAACGATTGCGAGCGCACTGCCCGACGATGCCATTTCACCAACGTGCAAACTCACGCTCGCCAACGTTCCGCTGATCGGAGCGCGAACCGTATATTCTGCCAAGTCTTCGAGGGCATCGTTATATTTGTTGCGAGCATTCTCAAGACTCAGTTCCTGAGAACGGACATCAAGACTGTCGGTATCGACCGTAAGATCCGCAAGCTGCTGCTCTCGTTCGGCAACCGTTTCTTTAGCTTTAGCAATCTCATCTTCGTCTGCACCGTCCATAACGTCGTCATAGTTTTCTTGTGTGGTTGCGAGACTGATCTTTGCTTCTTCAACGGTGTCTTCGGCATCCGCGATTGAGTTTGGTGCACTCAAGTCCGTTTCCTCAATGGTATTTGCTGAAGATTGCAACGAGCTGATAATGCCATTTGTGGTAACGACATCCGCAGGAATAGTCGTCATCATTTCATCGATATGGTCGGCGATAGCAGAATTCTCATAGCCGTTATCCTCGACGCGATTCAAAAGAATCTGAGCGCTATTGAGCGCGTTGGAGATGTCTTCGGTAACTTGAAGCGTAAGCGTAATAACCTCCACTTTGTCGTCCGTACTACTGTCTCGACTTGAGTTCTGAAACGCAGACCACGCATCGTCGTAAGAATTCTGCGCGGTGTCGTAATCGTTCAGCACATCATCGGAATACGAAGAGCTGGCCATGAGGTTGTAATACCCGATGTATTCCTCTCCGCTCTGTTCTGTGCCGATGAAATCGGACAAATCTGTCATGAGGCTCGTGATGTCCGTGAATGCTTCTGCCACGGCGTTATAGCCGTTCTCGGAAGCCGATTTGAGATCTTGTTGCGCGGAAGTCTGTATTTTGGTGAGGTTGCGCTCAGCTTGCGCAAGTGCACGCTCCGCATTATCAATTGCATCCTGCGCATCGCTTTGCTCTACGCTGGTAGGACTGTTTTCCAAATCGCTCAACGCTCTCTGTGCTTGCGCAAGAGCATTTTCTGCCTGAAGGAGCGAAAGCGTGTCGGGATCAGCCATCAGCTTTTCGTAAGCGATCTGCGCGCTCTCAAGGCTGATCCGCGCATCGCGCACGCTCTTTTGGGCATTCTTCGCATCCAGAACAGCGATGATGTCACCTTCCTCAATCTGCTGGCCGCTTTTTGCGACGAGTTGAACAATTTTGCCAGACACCTCCGGCTTCACCTCGATTTCCGCTTCGCCTTGAACTTGTCCGGTGCCGGAAACACTCGTCGTAAGCGTTTCTTGCGCTGCGACTTCAAGAACATACCGTGCTTGTGCGGTATCGGTGCTGAATGCTCGAACGATGAGGATTCCTCCCCCTAACAATACAATACCGGCCAGTACTGCGGTTTTCTTTCGTTGACGGAGAAATTGATACATACGTTGCATATGATTTCTTCAGGAGTGGCAACACTATAAAAAAACGCCAGTGAAGAAAGTGTAAAGAAGCGGCTACCAAAAAACGCCCGCGTGGGCGCTTTTGGAAGAACACTCCCGATGTAACTAGGAAGCGCGGGAGATAGGAAGCATGATGGTGACCTTTGTTCCTTTGTCAGAAACACTCTGTATATCAATCTTGCCACGGTGGGCGCGTATCACCGCGTTGGCAATCGATAAGCCGAGCCCACTGCCGCCCGTGCCGCGAGAGCGGCTCTTTTCTGCCCGATAGAAACGATCAAATACATGCGCAATGTCTTCGGGATTCATGCCGATGCCTGTGTCGTCGATTTCAATAATGGCCTGAGACTGTGCTTCTGAAAGACGGACCTCGACGCTTCCACCAGACTTGTTGTAGCAAACAGCATTCTTGAGAACGTTGGCAATAGCCTGCGAGAGCATCTGTTTATCGCCGAAGACGGTAACTTCAGCATCGGCGTTAACGAAGCAATCAATATTGATATCGTTTTTTGCGGCAAGTTCAGTAAATCGTTCAGTGGTTTCCCGAAGGAGCGGTGCGAGTTCCACGTTCTCCTTGTTTGGAATGTTGATATTTCGCTCCGCGAAATAAGAAAGCTGCAGCAAGTCCTCAACAAGTCGGGTCATGCGATGCACCTCTTCAAGATGACTTGTAATCTTCTTCTCCTCTTTCGTGTTCTTATTTCTTCGCAGCTGACTTTCGAGTCCTGTTTGCAAGATGGAAAGTGGTGTACGAAGTTCGTGCGAGGCATCGCCTAAGAATCGGCGTTGACGCTGATACGCGGAACGAATCGGACGCAGTGTTAACCCCGCAAGACCGTAACTGAGTATTGCCGCAACAATAAGCAGCGCGCCATTCACCATGAGAATGGTACTTTGAAAATCTTGCTCAATATTGCGCATGTCCGGTCCGGGTGGCGGCATGAGCTCTGAAACTTCCTGCCCCGAAGTCGATTCATCAAACCGTGCGCGCAGACGTTCAGAAAAGATCGAGCGACTAATGCCACTTGAGGAAGCCAAAATACCCGCAAGAATCATCACGTACACAACGGTGAGGACGATTCTTGTTTTGACGAACATGAGGCTAGACGAGTCGGTAGCCTTTCCCCCAAACGGTTTCAATGCGCTGCGCATATTCTTTTGGTAACTTCTTCCGTAAATTTTTTACATGGACGTTGACCACGTTGCTGAATTCGTCATGGAACCTATCCCACACGTGGGAAAGAATGTCTTCCCGCGTGACGACGGCTCCGTGATTACGCAGGAGAAGTTCCAGCAAGCCGAATTCCCGGAGCGTGACATCGAGCTTTTTCTTTTTTATCCAGACTTGCTGCGATCGCGTGTCGAGATGTAAGTCATCCAGCTCAAGAACGTCTCCGGTGAGTTGCGGAGTGCGCCTCAGCACCGTTCGCATGCGTGCAAAGAGTTCGTCAAAAGAAAATGGCTTTACGAGGTAGTCATCTCCGCCGATATTTAATCCGGCGATTTTATCCTCCGTCGTATCCCGTGCAGTAAGAAAGATGACGGGGGTCTGTATTCCATGCGTGCGAAGATTCTGGCATACCGCCAATCCATCACGTTTGGGAAGCATGATATCCAAGATAATCAAATCGTAGCCGTTGATTCTTGCCAACGTTTCTCCTTCTTCACCGTCGAATCCAAAATCAACCGCATAGCCGCGGTCACGCAATTCTTCCACGATGTTTTCGTTTAATTTTGGTTCGTCTTCGACGACGAGAATTTTCATAGCGTAAGCACAATATACCCCGACTGGTGAAGAAATAGTGAAGCGTTCGCTGTTGTTATCATTCTATCAGAACCATATTCTTTTATCCTGAACAACAGGAAGAGGAATTTGTTGCCCAGTAATTATTCGAACTCCATCACAATATTTGGTAAAATATCAGTATGGGAAGAAAGGCTTTAATGAATCGCATGAAAATTCACAACACATTAAAACTCGTCTCCGCCATTGGTATCTCTGAGCTTGCGGGCATTATCGGATCGGTGTTCACGATGCCTTCCGTTACGAGTTGGTACGCGGAAATTGCGAAGCCAGTCATCAACCCTCCGGCATGGGTGTTCGGACCAGTCTGGACGACGCTCTTCGCTCTTATGGGCGTTGCTGCGTTTTTGGTATGGAGGAAGGGGTTGAAACGCAGGGATGTCAAAATCGCGCTCAGTATCTTTATTGGCCAGCTGATTTTCAATACGCTTTGGTCAATCATCTTCTTTGGTCTGCATAGTCCAGGTGGTGCGCTTGTGGAAATCGTGTTCCTCTGGTTTGCGATTGCGGCAACCATCATCGCCTTTGCCAAAGTCTCTAAGCCAGCCGCGTGGATTCTTGCGCCGTACATTCTTTGGGTCAGTTTCGCCGCGTATCTGAATTATTCGATTTGGATTCTCAACTAATTTTTTTATGAGTTTCGCCGAGTGGCTTGACGTTATAGGATTATTTTTACTTCTCGCCGGTTTTGTTATCGGTCTGGGGGCGGTGACCGTGATAGATATCCACGGCTTTCTTGGGCGAACGTCGTTGTACTGGACCGAGGCCACAACCCGAACGCATAAAGTAACAAAGCCAATGATCTGGGCTGGCATTACTCTTGCCGTTGTTGGCGGTTTCATTTTCTACTGCGCACACGGCTTTTCCGGCATTCCGCTCGTGCATGCGTTCATCGCGTTGATCCTTGTCGTTAACGGCTTCTTTCTCTCTTTCAGCGTGAGTCCTTTCTTGCTGAAGCGTGAAAAAGAGGGTCGATCCGGAGAACTCTTGCCGGCTTCTTGGCAGAAGAAAATCATGGTTAGTCTCATTGTGTCCGATCTTGGTTGGTGGAGCGGATTGTTTTTGTTAGCTGTCTATCTTGTGGCCCGTTAAATACCTATGAGAAAAAAGTTTGTTACGGTGAACGATACATTTCAGCAGGGTTACAGATACGAACTCACCGAACCGGCAGGACGGAACTTTCATTCTGATTTCACGCCGGAACTTAGCCCAAAGGACATGCTTGCGCTTGGCGTCTTTGGCGGCAAGTACATGACCGACTGCCAAAAAGAGTTCCCTAAAAGCTGGTTTACGCGTGCTAAGCTTTCACCCGAGCATCACGATGACATGATCAATTTCTTTCACAAACATGCCAGCCAACCGTTAAAGGTTTGGCAGGAAAAAGGATGGATTAACGAAGAACACGATCCTCGCGGCTGGTTTCAGTGGTATTGCCGCTACTACATGGGTAGGCGACTCGGTGTTGAAGATGAGCGACAAATCAAGAGGTGGAAAGCTATTGGGCGGCACATAGCGCAGATTCGAAAGAATTGTCGGACGAAAGATTTGACCTGCCGCCCTGCGCAAAGACAAGCTGTTCTGCACTGGGCTTACGACAGCAGGAATATATAGAAAGGCTATGCCGTTATTGCCGATCTCAACAAGGATTTTGTTCGTACCTCCCACGATTGTGAACGAATACGCCATGTTTCATTTTGTAACATTTTGTCCGGTCCGTCTGCCTTTAAATTCCCCATTCGTTTATCTGCTATGAAAAAATATTTTCATCCAAGCGAAGGCATATCGCAGACTCCGGAACTTTTAGAGTGCCCAAAGAGCGTCTTGGAGTATCTTAAGGAGAAGCATAAGGCGCTAAAGAGTTTTTATCGAACGCCTGACGGTCGTCATTCTGAAATTTGTAGCACGATTGCTCTGGAGATTGCTGAACTTTTCATCCAGGCTGGTTGCCGTCCTGATATTTGCGTCATTCGCGAGCGGGTTACCGAAGACGGTCTTGTTAGTTGGAAAAAACTTGTACCCGTGATGTTTCAAGGACTCGTAGAATGGTCCGCGCACATCGTGTGTTGTTACGGTGGAAAAGTATATGATCCTCTTCTTTCTGAGCCGATTCCCACAGAAGAGTACACATTGCGGATTTTTGGAGAAAGTATTCCAGTGCAGGTACTATTCCTCGAACGAGGTCGCTGATTCCACCGGGAGGTTAAAATAATAATCAGCTCATCAAAGGGGCTTACTCTAAGGCGTATAAAATATGGTCACAATCAATCCCTACATCAACTTTAATGGTAATGCTGAGGAAGCATTTATGTTTTATCAATCGGTCTTTGGGGGAGAGATTGGAAAAATTATCCGCTTCAAGGACATCGCGAGTGCTGAGTTTCCAGTGCCTGAAAACGAAGCAAATAAAATAATGCGCATCGTTCTGCCTATCGGCGCAAGCGTTTTGATCGCGAACGATGTTCCAGAAAGCATGGGGTCCGTGAATGAAAACGAAAATAGATCTAAAATAGCGGTCATTGCAGAAAGCAAAGAAGAGGCAGAGAAAATATTCACCGGCCTTTCGCAGGGCGGAAGTGTAGAGATGCCTATGGGGCAGAGTCCGTGGGGCACATATTTTGCAATGTTGCGAGATAAATTTGGTATTGAATGGACGGTGGAATTTACTGCAGAAATATAAAAGTTTAGGGTTTTTCTTTTGAAAAATACAGATGCCCGGCTCCCTATGGTGGGGGAACCGGGCATATCGTGTGGCAGCTGCCGCGTTGGCGAACTGCCGGGGTCGTTCACGAGGGGCGGGGCGGCACCGGGACGGGGATGGCCGCCGGTGTGGTCGGCGCCGCCGCCGGGACGCTCTTGCCGTGGCTCCGGGCCTCGGGCGCCGGGGTGGGCGCGGTCGTGGCCTCGGGCGCCGCGGGGGCGACCGGGGCGTCGGCGGCGGCGGGCGGCACGGGGGCCGCCGCGTCGCAGCCACCGTCCCACATCACCTGACAGCGCCCGGTCACCTCGAGGTCGCCGAGCTTGACCGGCGTCTGAGACAGGGTGAGGACGCGATTCGGGGTCAGGATGTGGCCCGCCCCGTCGGTGAGGAACCCGTCCTGGTTGTCGTCGATCGATCCGGGAGTCGCGCCGTAGACCGTGATGACCCGCTTCGCGGCCCCGTCGCAGATCTTGAGGGTCGTGATCTTCCCGTGGGGGATCGTGATCGGGAAGCGACCCTTGTCATCGGTCGGGGTATTGGTGTCGTAGCCGTCCGCTCCGGCGACGCAGGTGGTGCCGTTGGGGCTGTGGGGGTTGTTGATACCGGACTGCGCGCAGCCGGCGGCGAGGAGGAACAGAACGAGGTAGCGCATGCGATCTCCGAGGGAGGGGAGCCGGCCAGCCGAGGGGCTGGTTTGCGGCAGTTGCCCGGGAATCCGGGTGTTTGAAGGGCGAAGGAGGGCTTCGCCGCTCAAAATCCCGGACTCTCGCAGTTTCGCATGACGGGAAAGAATACCAGAAATAGTCGGAAAAGTCAATATTCAAGGAACAAAAAATCACCCCCGATTGCTCGGGAGTGATTTTTAGGTTTATTTAGCCGCTGCAACGATCTTTGCGAACACTTCTGGGTGCTTTTCTGCAACCTGGGCAAGAATCTTGCGGTCGATTGCGATATTGGACACCTTGAGCATGTTGATGAACCGGGAGTAGCTCAAGCCGAGTTCGTGAACTGCGGCGTTGATCTTTACGGTCCAAAGGGCACGGAAGGTGCGCTTCTTGGCACGGCGGTCGCGGAATGCGTACACACCAGCCTTGAGCATAGCCGGACGAGCGAGACGAATCTTGCTCTTTCGACCCCACTTGTAGCCCTTTACGCGAGCAAGCAGGTTCTTTCGGCGTTTTGTGTGTTGTGTACCACGTTTTACTCTTGGCATATTAGGAAAGATTGTATGGCATCATCGCTTTCAGAGCGCGACGGATGGTGACGCCAAAGGAGACGTCGGAGCGCTTGTTGCGCGTAGTGTTCCCGGATTCACGGGAATTGAAGTGGCCTTGGCCAGCTTTTCGCTTGATAACCTTGCCTGTTCGTGTGATACGAACACGCTTGGACATCGCCTTATGAGTTTTCATTGCCATACTGGGGTTTCTAAGATGTGCGAAGGTTAGTGGAAAACTGGCGTTCGGTCAAGGACAAGTGGGGAAGATTCTAGGTCTGACGAGCTAAAATCATGTTCATCCTTCCATCAACCGCCTTTAAGGGGCTTTCAACGCGGATAGGATAATGGGTTCCCAATTGCTTCACAAAGTCATCAAATACGGCTCGGGCCACGTCGCCATGGGCGCGTTCTCGGCCGCGAAGGATCATTTCCACCTTTACTTTATCGCCTTGTTCAAAGAACTTTGCGGCCTGTTCTACACGGATCTGAAGGTCGCCGGAACCGATACGCATGGAAAGGCGAATGCCCTTGATTTCCACCTCTTTACTTTGGGCGCGTTGCTTTCGCATCTCCTTTTCCTTCTGATATTTGAAATGGCTGTAGTCGGCGAATTTACACACTGGTGGCTCGGCTAATGGCGAAACCTCGATAAGATCCATGCCCTTCTCCCGTGCGAGTTCAATAGCCTTCGCGGTGGTCATGACGCCAAGCGGCTTACCCTCGTCATCAATAACGCGCACTTCTGGTGCGAGAATATTGTGGTTTGCCTTAAATTCCTGAATTTCGAACTTCGGCTTCTGAAATCTTCGATGTCTGTGGATGCGCATTTCTGTAGGGTTAAAGTTAGCGAAATGATAGACTAAAATGAAAAATTATGCTAGTATTTTGCTGGGCTTGACGGGTTTCGATACTCTTCGGATCCTCACAAATCACGCCGGAAGGGCACCATATTCCGTAATCCCGTGGTGCAACGAGATACTTGCAAACGCATTCTCAAAGGTGAAGAGCATGATCGCTTCGGCGTTCAGCGTTCCTTCATTCTCATTGGTTACCGCCTAAGGGCCGCAACCCATCCACTTCGCAATGCCTCATAGCGGATGTTGGGTGCAATATTATGAGACTATAGGCGTTCTCTTGTTCGCTCAGAGAACGTAACCCGTTGCAGCGAAATCGTGTCGATGATTCTTGTTCCGTCTTATCATCGCCCCGTATCCGACGGAACTGCGCGTGGAACAAATTTGTTTGGTGAGGTGGGGTAGACGAGGGTTCAACTCCCTCCAGGTCCACCATAAAACCCCGTAATTTCGTCCAGGACGTTGTCAGAAAACTCCGCGGCGCCTCAACGTACCATGAAGTACGCCTCGGCGCCTGCTCGTTTTCTTCCTAGTCCTGAACAAAATTACGGGGTTTTGTATTTGCCTTATTCGAGGTCCCGTTGAATCGCTCGGTCGAGGTCGCGCTTTTTAATCGTTTCGCGTTTTTCGTATTTGCGTTTTCCGCGGGCGAGGGCGATTTCGAGTTTTACTCTATTTCGAGTCACGAATAGTGCGATCGGCACAATCGTCAGGCGATCGGTTTCGCGTTTTGCGCGGAGGTAATCGATTTGGCGTTTGTGCAGGAGGAGCTTTCGAGTGCGAGTTGGATCGTCGGAATCTTTTGCTGGTGCTTTGGCGTATTGGCCGATGTGCATGTTGGTGACGTACGCCTCGTCGTTGCGCACCGTCACGAACGCGCCTTTCAAATTCACACTTCCAGCTTTCGCGGCTTTTGTCTCTGCGCCGGTGAGCACTAAGCCCGCCTCGAATTTCTCGAGGATTTCATAATCGTGGAATGCTTTCTTGTTTTGCGCCAAAGACATAGACCGATAATGCGACTTGGGCTTTCTCGTTTGCGTCGAGTTTGGATGCGCGGCGAGGAAAACTTCCGAGACGTACTTCATGGTACGTTGAGGAAGTTTCCGATGGCGCAAGTCCAAAATCGGCCAAAGGAGGAAGTCCAATCATGATACACTATCAGCGATTATGACCACACGCAAAACCGACGCAGTCTCTGGGGTGAAATCGATCGCAATCTCGAGCGGAACCATGTTTCGCGTGTTGATTATTGCCGCGGTTGCAACGTTTTTGTACATGATTCGCGATGTTGTCGCGATGACGCTCGTTGCAGCATTTCTTGCGGCGCTTATCGATCCATTCGCGGACATTTTTACCCGTTGGAAGATTCCTCGCGCGCTGGCGGTGCTCGTGGTGTATCTTCTTGGATTCTCGTTTTTCGTTCTTGTAGTGTTTCTCATCGTCCCACCGCTCCTCACAGAGTTGAGTGAGCTCGCCACTGCGCTTTCACCATTCATTGCTGGTGCAAATGGATGGCTTCAGGTGGATGCGTTCCTTGCGGGAACATGGAGTTCGAACGTTGGCGAGATTGTGTCGTCCATTCGTGATAGCGGTGTTGCTGGTGCGCTTCCAAAGATCGCTGCGTTTGGATCGTCTGCTTTTGATGTTGCGCTGAGCGTTGGTGTGGTGTTGATCCTCGCATTTTATTTTATCGTGGAGAAGAACGAGATGATTCGTGGCATTGGTATTGTTGCACCGCCAGAATATCAGCCGTTTGTGATGCATATTGCATTGAAGGCTCGTGAACAGATGGGCGTGTGGCTTCGTGGCCAGCTTGCGCTGATGGGTTCGATCTTCGTTCTTATTTACGGTGCGCTTTCTATTCTTGGCATTCCGTATGCGTTGGTTCTTGCACTTTTCGCTGGCTTGCTTGAGATTATTCCGTTCGTTGGCCCGATGGTATCGGCAATCCCTGCAATTGTTCTTGCGCTTGCCGTGTCGCCGGTGCACGCATTGCTGACGGCGTTCGCGTATCTCGTCATTCAACAGATTGAGGGAAACATCCTCGTGCCAAAAATCATGCAGAAAGTTGCGGGCATCAACCCTATTGTGAGCGTGCTTGCGGTGTTGATTGGTTGGCGTGTGGGCGGTATTGTTGGTGCTGTTCTTTCCATCCCACTTGCAATGGCGATTCTCGTCTTTATGGACGACGTATTTAAACATAAAGAGACTGCTAAAGATGTTTTATGAACGACGAACTTCCGTCACAGCGCAATTGGTTCCCGGTGATTGTTGCAGGATTAACGATTGTTCTCGCAATCGCGTTTTATGCAAAATTTCGTCCAGGGGATTTTGCAGCGCTCGTGCAGGGCGGGGGAGACGATCAGCCGGCCACAACTTCTGTGGTGACTGAAGACGGATACAGAACTGCGGTGGCAGCGATTTTCGCTGCATATGACAACAATCAGAATCCAACCGAGGCATACAACGCGTTAATTGCATTGCATGTGCCGGCGTCGATGCAGCAGTTTCATATTGATTGCATCATCGCACTTGGCAAGCTTATGGATGGAAATTCCACGAACACCGACGACGCGATGGCGCGATTCAATGCGCTTCATGCGCAGTACTCTTGGTTTACCCTGTGATTCTCGTCCATCGCATCACGCCATTCGGCATCGCGCTCGTAAGTATTGCAGCGTTTGCATCGCTGATTTATTCCCCGTTCTTTGGGATGAAAGTGCTTATTCCTGCTGCGGCGATGCTCGTCTTTGCGTTTTCGCGTCTGCTCTTGTGGGAATTCCGCCGACCTGCATTTTGGGTATTCCTCGGTACGCCGATGTTGTTGTGGTTTTCGTCGCTCATCTTTTTTTCGTTTCTTGAGGACCCCGTGAGTAAGTGGGTTATTGCAACAACCGTGACGTTTGGTGTGGCGTTGTATGCAGAGAACGTGTTTACGTTTTATCATTTGCCAAGTGCGTATCAAGCCTACGCGCTCGAGAATTTGTCGTTGGTGTTGTATGTGTTGAGCGCGTTCTTTTTTACAAGCGGTGCATTCGGTTCTCAGCTTTTTTTGCTCTTGCCGGTGTGGATTCCGATGCTTGTGGTGTTTGTCGCCGTATTGTTTGCGACGGTTTCTGTGTTCTGGGTGAGCAAGATTGGATTTGAGACTGGGCGACCGTATGCCATTGTTGGCGCGATACTCATGGCGGAGCTGTATAGCGTTCTCTCCACGTGGCCGACGAGTTTCGTAACGAATGCGGCAACGTTTGCTGTGCTGCTCTATACGTTCCTTGTGCTATCGCGTGCAAACGTACTGGAGCGTTTGACGAAGAAGATGGTGATACGAACGGTGGTATTCTCCAGCGTTCTTCTTGCGATTATTCTCGGTTCTGCCCGTTGGCTCTAATTTTTTTCTATGACGACATCACAAACTTCTTCAGGCCGGTGGTGGGGGATTGGCCGATCTCTGATTCTTGCCGTTGTTGCCGGCGCCGGCGCAGGAGTTGTTGCTGCGGTGTGGACATCGCGATCGCTCGACGACTATGCCGCGAGTCTGCTTGCTGGCAGACATCTGCCGCAAGTTTCAACACAGCAGCCAACGCCAATTCCTGGAACATATGAGGAGGCGTTGAGCCGTGTTCGAGAGAACGCGCGAACCGGCGTTGCTGCGGTGATGCCCGTTTCCACGGATAGTTTTGCGGCAAAGAGTTGGCTCAGCGACACATCTGCGTTGGGTTACGGCGCTATTGTGAGCGACGACGGCTGGGTTGCGGTTGATGCGAGCGTTCTTGATGACGTGAAAAATCCGCTCAAAGATATTGAAGTATGGATGAACGGGAAACGGTATGCGGTGCAGGCGGTTGTTCGCGATTCACAGACGAGCGCGGCGATGCTTCATACAACGGCGACTGGACTGTCTCCGCTGGGCTTTGCATCCACGAATGGTGATCATTCTGGCGAGATGATGTTTGCTGTTGACGCGCTTGGGGGAGTGTTCCCGAATGCGGTCGCGCAAAGCGACGAAGAGATAATGTCTGGCGCGCAGCACGCAGAAACGTTTACGACAGACTGGGCACTGTCGGCGTCATCGCCATCGCTCAGCTCGCCGTTGTTGAATGCCGCAGGAGAGCTTGCGGGATTCGCTCGCGCTGGCGACGTTCATGTGTTGCCGCTTCATCAGGCGCTGCACGCGATTCGTTCGGTGGTGAAGACGGGTGCCAATACGGTTGCGATGTTCGGTGCATACAGCATCGATCTTGCGCATGCATACAATATCGACAGCGATCTTCGTCAGAATCTTCGTGCTGGTGCGTTACTCTTTTCGCCAGATGCATCGGTGCACGCAACGGTGCGTGGCGGGCCTGCGGCAGAAGCCGGATTTGCGAGCAAAGATATTATTCTCGCTGTTGATGGAGAATCGGTAACAGATTCCACATCGCTCGCGGAAATTCTCGCGTTGTATGATCCTGGTGACGTTGCGCGATGTACGGTGTTGCGTGCTGGCCAAACAATGACGATTTCCGTGACGCTCGGCGATACATCGACCCTGGTATACTAATCATATGGCCTATCGATACGCGCAGCTTTCCCCATTGTTAAGCGGATGGGTAACCATTCTTCTTTCGGGTGTCATTGGTATGGCGCTCGCCGTTGGGTTGTCGTTTTTACGTCCGTTGGAATACAGCGCAACGACGCAGATTCTTATTACCCAAGAGCTTGGTGCAGTCGATGCGTATACCGCAAGTCGCTCTGCGGAACGCATTGCTGATGGATTGGCGAGCGCGGTGTACTACTCAACGTTCTTCGACAAAGTGATGGCATCGGGTTACGACATTGATCCAACGTATTTTTCTGACGACGCCATCACGCTTCGGGATCAGTGGGAAAAAACCGTTACCGCAGAAGTATCGCGCAGCAGTGGGTCGCTTTCGATTACAGCGTATCATCCGGATGTTCAGCAGGCAGAACAAATTGCCCAGGCTGTTGCATACGTGTTGACCACGGAAGGCTGGACGTACACGTCTGGTGGAAATATTACCGTTCAAGTTGTCGATGAGCCGTTGAATTCGCGATATCCCGTTCGTCCAAACCTTTTGATTAATGGATTCTCTGGCCTCGCACTTGGCCTTCTTGGCGGAGCGGGATACCTCTTGATTGCTGCAGAACGCACACGTCGCCGCCACCAGTTTATGCATGATGAGGATTAGTTGAACCGACCGAGCGTAATGAGCGATTCAACGGGTGGCGCCGAGGGAGGTCCCCGTACGGAGCGCAACGAGCACAGAGTGCTGATGATAGTTACCGCAAACGTTCATGTGCGAGCTGAGCACCGTAACGGGGTCCGAGGCGACAGGACCCGTTGATGAGCGAGAGAAGCGATTGTGAAGAGCGGTTATCCCCGTTCATTGTTGATAGATTCTTGACGCTTGCGTCTGCTTTTGGTTCCCTTTGCACACGAAAACCCCTTGAGGGGACCCTACGGAACGGTTGTGACGCCTCCTCCTCGTTGCAACCCGTCACCATAGGGTCTCCTAAACGGGTTTTTTGTTTTGGCGCATTTCCTTGTTTATTGTCGCCTAATATTTGACTTTTTGGCCATTTTTTGGTATGATAGTCTGTCCTTGAATAAAGGATTCCATAGGGAAATCGGCAGGGAATTGAGGTGAGTAGAGCTTTCCCATTTGAGATCAAATAGGAAGTTCTAGCGCTCTCCAGTAGTTTGGTGTCCTGGGTGTTCCCTCCAACACTCGGTCGACGCCAAACTTCTGGAGCGCGCGAAACGCCCAATTACGGCATTCGCCGCGCAGTCTCTGACCAAATCACCCTGGAGTGCCCATGTTCCGCAAGAGCCTTGTTTCCCTCGTTCTCGTCCTGATCGCGTCGTCGGCGTTTGCCGCCGACATCGACCCGGCCACGCTCGACGCGCTCGCGCGTCAGCAGGGCCAGATCCAGGATCTCCAGGCCGAGCGCGATGCGCTCGCGGCCCAGTGTGCCAAGGAATGCAAGCCCGTCCCGGCCCCCAAGAAGGCCTCGACGAAGCCCACCGCCCCCAAGGCCGCCGCCGCGCCGAAGACGCCCGTGCCGACCGTCGATCCCCGGATCGCGGAGTTGGAGGAGGAGGTGCGCTTCCTCCGCGCGCAGCTCGAGTTGCCGCCGGCGCCGATCACCGTCGTGGTTGCTCCGCCGATCGTGAACGTTGCGGCTCCGATTGTGACGATCACCCCGGTGGTCGAGAGCCACACGGAGCACACCAACACCGTCGTGGTCGAGGGCACCCGAATCCAGGTCGGCCTCATCGGCGCCGGGGTGATGGCTCCTCCGCTCCCCGGGGACGACATCGTCCTCGTCGATCGCGAGAAGGTCTTCGCCCGCATCGAGCTCGACCTCGGCAATGACAACCAGGTCGGAATTGAGGGGTTCGGTGGCTACGGTTTTACCAAGGACTCCACCGAGGCCGGTGCGATGTTCGTCTACGCACGGAACCTTGGTTTCGACGTCGACTTCGTCGCCGGCGCCGGCGTGAACTACCTCTGCGAAGAGGCGTTCAGCGGTGGTTCGCTCTGCTCGGCGTCCCGGTTCGGCCCGCAGGGGCAGATCGGGTTCGACTTCCATGCGTTCGGTCCGATCAATGCCGGAATCTACGGCGGTGGCGGGTACGACATGGTCGACGCGAGTGACGCCGGCGTCGGTGGCGTGGGGTATGGCTTCCTCTCGGCCCGGTTCTTCTGGGGCGAGCTCGGCAAGGCCACCTCGTCCGCGCCCAAGTAGTGATCCTTCGGCCCTAGTAAGTCTCATGTCGAAGTGAGACCGACGGGCCAAGGCACGGTGACCCACGCACGGTTCGGCTGGGAGGGAAGAGGTGAAAACCTCGACTCTCCCGGCCGTTCGCGACACTTATTGGAGTGAAAGGTTAAGATGGTTAAACGGTTAAGACGGTTATTCTGAGTAGGAATAACCGGGTTAACCGAGATGGTAATCCATCGATTTATCGCCTTAACCGTTCCCTTCAATCATTGACAAAACTCCAAATTCTTGCTATAGTACGTAGTCAAGATTTCACACCATTTCAACACCAGTTCTGTGCAAGCAGTGAAGCGATCCTTCACTTCTGCCACAGGCCTGGAGTACCAGGTGGCTCGTCTCATGAGAGCTGCCGGGAACCCCCTCGGCCTGTCACCACCCTCAGGAGTCTCATCATGTTCGTGTTCGCTTTTCTCGCATGCTCGACCTACGGCTCTGCCGAGGAGATCGCGGCTCAACAAGTCTCGTCCGGTGCGGTCATCATGCCGACCTCCGCCGCCCCCGTGGCGTACGGACCCGAAGGAATGATGTACCTCTACTGCGCCGCCGCCGACGAAGGGTGCTACGGGACCGCCGAGCTGAACCTGTGCGGGACGTCCCCCGACTTCCCGATCCAGTGGAAGCCCGCGCTCTGTGACGATGCCTTCGGCACCTTCACGGCGGACAGCGGCCAGATGGCCTTCGTCACTCAGATCCCGTACCCCTCGGCAGGTCGCGGCGACGCGGCCACCCCCGACGCGGTGAACGTGGCGTGGAACGAGGAAGATGGCACTGACCTCGCGGAGGAGGGCCTGGACGACGGGTGGTTCAACCTCCCGACGACGAACGGCGTCCCCTACGTGCAGATGATCAGCGACTGTGGTCACTACCACCCCAACATCGTGTGGGGCTGGGACGTGGATGGCGACGTCAGCCTTCCGGCGAACGTGGCCAGCTACGGCGAGGACTACTGCGGTTGACGATACCGGCGAGTGATCTACGGATTCTCGCCACCACGGCTGACGCCCCGGACTTGTCTGGGGCGTTTCCATTTCCAGATATTTCTCTATTCTCCATTGACATTTCTTCAATTTTCTGCTATAGTACTCAGTCAAGATTTCACAGGAATAAAAGCCAGATTGTGCAAGCAGTGAAGCGAAAACTTCACTTCTGCCACAACCTGGATCTCGCAAAGACCAGGCCTCGACCACCCTCAGGAGCAACAATGTTTTCACTCGTTCTCTCCATCGCCGCTTGCGGCGTCGATCACAGTGCCGACACCGGTTCCGAAGTCACCGCGACTGGCGGCGTGTATGGCACGCTCCCCGGCTCCGGTTCCTCCGGTTCCGGCTCGACCGACACCGCCACCGAGGACACCGGCTCGGCCGACAGCGGCGAGACCGGCGAGACCGCGGACAGCTGCGATACCGCGGACACGGCCGACAGCGGCGAGACCGGCGATAGCGACTGCACCCCCGTCACCTGGTACCGCGATGCGGACGAGGACGGGTACGGCAGTTCGACGTGGACGAGCGCGTGCGACCAGCCGACGGGCTACGTGAGCAACGATGATGACCTCGACGACAGCCTTGCGGTGGTTGGGAGCAGCCCGACCCACGTGCGGATCTGCGGCACGGTCGACATCGGCTACGAGTTCAGCTTCTGGTGGGACGACACGGAGATGTCCGAGTCCAACACCTGGCTGAGCACGACGGTCTCCTTCACCACGGCCGCGTGCGAAGACGTCGCCGACTTCCGCCCCACCCACCTGTTCGCCCTCAACGGTTACTACAAGGGCGGCGGGAGCGAGGACGAGTGGCTCGTGGGCGCGGGGAACAACTCGCACATCACCGACGTGTACGTCATGTTCGATGACGGCTCGTTCGACGAGTACACTGTGGACTCCACTGGCACCCACACCACGATCGGCTACGCCTACTTCGTGGACAACGGTGTCGGCGGTGGCAACCTGTACTTCGAGGCCGAGCCCGACTTCGAGGGGGAGAACAGCTACTAGTTCGGTTCCGCCACGTGACGGTGACTCACGCAACGAGCGGCCTCGGCCTCTTCCTTCCCTACGCGGGTTGGTCGAGCGTCCGAGGTCGTTTGCATTTGAGAACACTTTTATTTTGGCCATTTTCGGCTTGCGTCATCGCAAACTCGCTCTACGTACCGAGAAGTACGCCTCGCGAGCTTTGCTCGACGCGCACCGAAACTGACCGAAAATAAAACCGTCCTCATCCGTTGTGTATTTTCCCCAAAGTTTTCTTTACTTTTACGTGCTTTTGGACTATTATTTTTTGTCCCCTCAATGAGTGAGTGGCGCATTGCCACAACGCCCATGTGTGGGCACGACACCTTCAAATTTGAACCCTCACTGACTGACATTCACGCTCACCGATCCCAGGAGATCACCTCATGAATCGTTTCAGCTTCCGTTCCCTCGTCGCCCCGATCCTCACGATCGTCGGCGACAGCCTTCCTTCCATCCCCACCGTCGCTGTTTCTGGCGTTCTCGCCCTCGTGCTCACTGGCTGCAATCTGCCCTCGGGCGACTGCACGAAGTCGAGTGATGGCTTCTTCGGAACAGCCACGATCGTGCTCGACTGCGGCAAGGCCGATACTGGCAACACGGTGGTGGATTCCGGAGACACCGGCGACTCGGTTCCAGACTCGAACGCCGAGACCGGTGAAACGGATTCGGGTGAGATCGATGAGACCAATTCGGACACAGACACCGCTGCTCAGCCCACCGATGCGGACGGCGACGGTTTCAACACCGACGACGATTGCAACGACCACGACACGGCGATCAATCCGGATGCCACGGAGATCTGCGACGGCGTGGACAACAACTGTGACGACGTCATCGACACCGATGCGGCGGACCAGACCACGTACTACGCGGACACGGACAGCGACGGCTACGGCGACGCGACGGTGATCGTGGACGACTGTTCGGCTCCCGCCGGGTACGTCGAAGACGACACCGACTGCGACGACGCGGATGCCACCATCCATCCGTACGCGGACGAGGACTGCACGGCGATGGAAGATCTCAACTGCGACGGCTCGTTCGGCTACGCGGATGCCGACGGTGACTTGGTTCCCGCGTGCGAGGACTGCGACGACACCAACGCAAACGCCTACCCCGGTAACACGGAAGTGTGCGACGGGGTGGACAACGATTGCGAAGACACCGTCGACGAAGACGCCGCGGACGAGCTCACTTGGTACGAGGATCTCGATGGAGACACGTACGGCGATTCGGATTCCACCACCTTCGCCTGCGACGAGCCCATTGGCTACGTGGCCGACTCCGCCGACTGCGACGACGCCGCCGCCACCGTCAACCCGGGAGCCGCAGAGGTCTGCAACGACGTGGACGACGACTGCGACGGCGGTACGGACGAGGACCTCGCGGTCACCGTCTACTACACCGACGCGGACGGCGATGGGTACGGGGCGGGCAGCGGGTCCTCCGAGTGCGCCGATCCCGGCGCCGGCTACAGCACGGTCAACACCGACTGCGACGACACCAACGGGGCCATCAACCCCGCGGCGGTGGAGACGTGCGACGGCGAAGACAACGACTGTGAAGGCACCGTCGATGAAGGCGCCGTGGATGCGCTCACCTGGTTCGCGGACGGCGACAACGATGGCCACGGCAACGCTGCCATCAGCGTCTTGTCCTGCAGTGAGCCTTCCGGCTACACCGCGGACGACACCGACTGCGATGACACGGACAACGATGTCTACCCGGGCGATGCCGAGTGGTGCGATGGCAAGGACAACGACTGCGACGGCGTCATCGATATCAACGACGGCGACGGCGACGGCGTCGATGCCTGTAGCGGGGACTGCGACGACGGCGACGCCGCCGAATTCCCCGGGAACCCCGAAGTTTGCGACGGCCTCGACAACGACTGCGACGGCGGCGTGGATGACGGTCTGACCGGAACCTACTACCGCGACAGCGACGGCGACACGTACGGCGACCCGTCGGTGTCCACCACCGCGTGCAGCGCTCCGAGCGGGTACGTGTCCAACAACACCGACTGCGACGACGGCGACTCCGGAATCAACCCCGGGGGAACCGAAGTCGTGGGCAACGGCGTGGACGACGACTGCAGCGGAACGGAGCTGGTCTTCACGACCGACTTCGGGATGTCCACCGGCGTGTGCCGTCTCGACGGCGCATACACCTCGACGGGTGCCGCCGTCCGTCAGGCCGGCGGGTGCTACATCTGGGTAGAAGGGTACGGGAGCCTCACGGCTCCTGCGGTGTCCGTGGATATCGACGTCGCGGGCCTCACGGCTGGCGATGAGTACATCTTCTCCTGGGACGTCGGGAACGCGAGCGCGTCCACCACCACGTTCGTCGGCGCGTTCACCGGCTCGTCCATCGAGTCGCTGTCCCTCGGGACGGGAACCTCCGGCGTGCTGGAGGACATCGTGACTGTCGGGTCCACCACCGTGACCGCCAGCATCTGGCACACGGGGACGAACGACTACGACGGATACCTGACCGGGTTCACCGTCGAACGGTAGTGAGGGTTCGTCACCTCGGGCCGGCGTACGCAGCGCCAGCCAACGAAGCTCTCGATCACCGCAAGGTGATCGGGGGCTTCTTCGTTTCCGATGGTATACTTTCTGTATGATTCCCGATTTTCGTTCGTTGTATCGTGCGTCGGAAGAGCATGCGCGTCTTGCGTTCTTCGGATTTACTGCGCTTCTTGCACTTGGTTTTCTCGGGACGGTATTCTTTTCGTCTACGCTTGTTGTTGCGGCTGTCGTCGTGATCATTGGCATCGCCTTTACGTTTGCACGGCCGACGTGGACGCTGGCTGCCTTTGCCGTGTATCTCCCATTTGAGCCGTTTTTGTTGAAATGGGTTCCGGACGATGTGTACGTGTTTGCACGCTATGGTTCCGAGCTTATCGTGTATTTGCTCCTTGCGGTTGTTGTGTGGCGAATGATCACCGGATCGATTACGTTCAAGCGTACGCCGCTCGATGTTGCCTTTTGTGTCGTGATTTTTCTTGCACTCGTTTCTGTTGCGATTAACGCTCTTTCGCCGTGGGTTGCACTTCTTGGCCTTCGGCAAATTTTCCGATTCGTCTTACTGTTTTTTATCGTCGTGTACCTCTCGCCGTCAAAAGAACTTCTTCGAAAATTGCTGGTCGCAATGTTTGTTATCGTCACCATTCAGGCAGCGCTCGGATACGCTCAGCGTTTGCTTGGCGAGCCAATCGATACATTCCTTCTTCCGTCTGCACAGCGTACGCTTGGAAGCTTGCAGCTCACGTCCGGTACTACGCAATTTTGGGATCCTGGTCAGCGCGTGTTCGGTACGCTTGGCCGATATGATCAGTTAGGAACATTCATGGCGTTCTTCCTGATTCTTTTGGTAGCGTTTTTGTACGAACGCGCTCTTGCGAAACATGAGGAGCTTCCGGCGTGGTTCATCTTACTTTTTTCTGTTCCTGTTGTGGGATTAGCGTACTCGCGCTCTGCGTGGTTTGGTTTTGCGCTCGCATTCTTTTTTATCGCCCTTGTTGTAAAGCGCGACAAGCGTGTTCTTGCGGCAACGCTCATTGGTGCATCGCTGGTTGGCGGATATCTTTCCATTTCTGGACTTGTCGTGAATCAACTTATTGATTCTTCAAGCCAAACATTGAGCGAGCGGTTTTTTGAGGCGTTTTCTTACGCGCGATGGCAGGGTGAATATTTCGGGCTCGGTCGTGTGTATTGGATGGCGCAAACCGTGTGGACTGTGGTGCCGTCGTCGCCGTTGTTCGGCCATGGCCCAGGAACATTCGGCGGTGGAGCGGTTGCGGCGCTTGGGAATACCGATGTGTATGACCGGCTCGGCTTGCCGTTTGGTGTGTATGGAACGGAGGGCTACATCGACAACAATTGGTTTAGCATGTGGGGTGAACTTGGTACATTGGGGCTTGGCGCGTATCTCGTGATGTACGTGACGTTGTTCTTGGTGTGCTTACGGGTGTACCGCGAATCGAAGGATCCCGAGGTACGCGCGTTTGCCCTTGGTGTAGCCGGAGCAATGCTCGCGGTTGCGGTGAACGCATTTCTTGCGACATTTTTGGAAGCGCGAACGCTCGCTCCGTATCTGTGGATTATGGGCGGCTCTGTGGTTGCGTTCGGAAAGAAGGAGGAGATTCTATGAGAATTGTTCACGTCCATAAATATTTTCACTCTCGCGACGGCGCAAGTCGGTACGAGCGTGGGTTGATGCGTTTGCAGGAGGAGGCGGGGAACGCTGTTGCGCCATTTGCGATGCACGACGACCGAAATGAACCAACGCCGTGGAGCGAATATTTTGTTTCCAATCTTGAGACGAAGCGTGCGGTGATTGGTCTGAGTGCGTTCCGACAAGCCGCGAGAGCATTGTGGTCCAGGGAGGCGGAAAAGAAATTTGATCGCATGCTTGAGGTGTTTCGCCCCGACGTCATCCACGTTCACAACATTTATACGCATCTTTCGCCGTCGGTGCTTGCGGTTGCCAAGCGAAGAAAAATTCCCGTCGTCATGACCGTGCACGACTATGCATTGATGAGTGCGAATTATTCGTTGTGGGACGAGTCCAATATGCGGTCGATGGATCTGAACGACATCGGTATTCTTGCTACAGCGCGAACGAAATTCATGAAAGGATCGTTTCTCGCAACACTCGTGCTTGAGATGATCTTGAAAATTCATCATGCATTCAAATGCTACGATTCTGCGATTTCGCACTACACGACGTATTCCAACTTTGTTCGCGATGTGATGGTGCGCTCGGGAATTCCCGCAGAGAAGATTGCTGTGCTCCATGCGTTCGCGGAGCCGTTGATGCATCCGGACATATCGATACCCGCAAAGGCGAAGGAACCTTTCGTGCTCTTCGCTGGCCGTCTCGAATCGTACAAGGGTGTTCATGTTCTCCTTGAGGCGTTGCGATATTTGCCATCGACGACGCGCATAAAGATTGTGGGTGTGGGGCCTGATGAGGATCGATTGAAAATTATGATCGGGAAGGACCATCGAGTTGAATTCCTTGGTTTTGTTCCGGGGGCTGACCTCTGGAAGATGATGGCGCAGGCGGCTGTTGTGGTTGTTCCCTCCATTTGGAACGAGCCGTACGGGCTTGTCGCGCTTGAGGCGATGTGCCAAGGCACGTCGATTATTGTTGCGAAGAGCGGGGGACTGCCGGAGATTGTGGGGGAGTCGGAAGCAGGAATCGTGGTGTCGGCGGGCGATCCGAGGGCGTTGGCACGAGCCATAGAACGAATACTTGATGATCCCGATCGTGCAAAGGTCATGGGAAGGGCGGCATATGAGCGTGCGCGGGCTATTGGGAATCCACAGGAGCACCTTGCAAAGATCATGGAGATATACTCACGGTGTGGATAAGACCAGAATCCTATTATAAATATCGCTAATACTAGCGATATTTTATTTGTATTTCCCGAAGGCGCTTCGTTGACCAAATGGCTAAAAACTGATAGGCTACTCGGTCTTATGAAAATTGCCATGATTGGACAGAAAGGGATTCCGGCACAGTTTGGCGGCGTGGAAACCCACGTCGTCGAGCTTGCAACTCGCCTTGCGCGCCTTGGCCATACGGTCACGGTGTATGGCCGTACGTGGTACGTCCCAAAGCGGACGGACCGGGTAAACGGAATTCGCGTGGTTCGCACGCCAAGCATCCGCACGAAGCACCTTGATACTATTACGGCGTCGTTTTTTGCCGTGCTTCATGCAACGATGTTCGTCCGTCCAGACGTCTATCATTTTCACGGCGTTGGCCCCTCGCTCTTGGCGTGGATTCCTCGAATCTTTGCACCTCGGGCAACAGTGGTCACCACGTTCCACTCTATCGACCGTACTCACGAAAAGTGGGGAGCGTTCTCTCGCCTTGCTCTTCGGCTTGGTGAACGCGCATCGTTTGCATTCGCCGACGAAACCATTGCTGTGAGCAAGACGCTCGCCAAGTATGGTGAGCGTGAATATGGCCGCCGTGCAACATATATTCCAAATGGCATCACGCCGGTTCACACTTCCGTCGAGCCATTGCTCTTGTCGCCATTCGGTTTGGAACCGTTTCATTACGTCGCGATGATCGCACGTTTGGTTCCGCATAAGGGAGCGCACACACTCATCGCTGCATGGCAGATGGCACATAAACGCCAGCCTGATGTCATGAAAGGCATCAAGCTTGCTATTGTTGGCGGAAGTGCGTTCACCGATGCATATGTCCGTAAACTTCATGCCATGGCATCGCATGATGATTCTATTGTCTTCACTGGTTTTCAACGCGGCGATACATTGACTGCGTTGTTCTCTGGCGCGCGATTTATGGTGCATCCTTCCACTAGCGAGGGATTGCCAATCGCGGTGCTTGAAGAAATGAGCCACGGTAAAGCGGTTATCGCTGCAGATATTCCAGAAACCATGGAAGTTGTTGGCGAATACGGCGTGCCGTTCTCCCAGGGCGATATCACCACGCTCGCAGACTGCATCATCGATCTTGCAAAGGATCCAATGCAGGCTGCGGCAATCGGACATGCTGCGCGAACGTTCGTGGAAGACGAATATCATTGGGACGACATTGCGCAGGAAACTGCCGCGCTCTATCGTCGTCGTGCGATGGTTCGTCAAGGAGTATTCGCTGTTCGATAAAAACAGGACTTCCTCATTTGGCCGATTTTGGGCTTGCGCCATCGGAAACTTCTTCAACGTACCAAGAAGTACGTCTCGGAAGCTTTCCTCGCCGCGCACCCAAACTCGTCACAAATGAGAAACTCCTGGTCGTTACATAAAACCGAGTCTGAAAAGACTCGGTTTTGTGTTGGAGAGGGGGCCTGAACTGAATCTTGAAAATGGTTGTGACGGGAAGTTGGCGACGACGAACTGGAGTCATCGCCGAGATCGGCATGTGTGTTTTTCGATAAGACCGATGTTAGGTAAATATAAGATTTCACTCATCGATTCATTGAGCTTTTCGCAGATAAGATGTTAGGTCCACACCCATTCAAAGATTCACGTCAGATCGTAGTACTTCTTTCACGATTCGCTTACTTACAAAATCCGGTATGCGGCCGACGATGTGTTTTGATCGGAGGAATGGAATGTGCGCGATGCTGGCGTGGCCGGCAAAGAGGGTTGGGAGAATCTCGGATTCACCGAACGCGTCGATCGTCTGGCGGACTTGGATCAGACCTGATCGATAGAGATGATCGCGACGAAAGCCGAGGCCGGCGGTGTTCGGATGATGAATACCGCGAGACACACGAAGCATGAGCCGCCATGCGGTATCGAATGCCTCCTCATCGGCGTGATTAATGTTGAGCGCGATGTTGAGTTTGCGGCGTGCGTCGCGGATGATTTCAAAAGCCGATCGGAAATCCGCTTCCTTCGAAAGTGCAGCAGCCCAAGCATCCCAGAACCCAGGGTCCATGGATTCTTCGGTTTTGAGTTTTTGTTGCATCGCGACGGCGAGGCCTTCGTCGGTGGCGATATATCCGGCTAATCCCCGGCCAAGCAGGAGTATCGGCGATGTCATGCCGTTCGCTGTTCGCAACGCGTGAACCTCGATTTCGTGAGTGAGCAATCGTGCGGCACGAGCTCTGGACGCAAGAAAGTTTTTTGGGATCTTCACCGTTGGTGCGCGGTCGAGCGAATCGCCGCGTGAAACGGAAACGCTTGGTCGATTGATGAACCGTGTTGTCCAATCGGTCATGCCGTAATGATCAAGCGTCGCGCGGACCATGCGCTCGAATATGACGGTATCCACTCGGTCTTGATGGGTATGGAGTTCGTGCGATCGTGCCAAGAGGGTTGTGAATTCATCGGCGAGCTCGGCGCCCGTTTGGACGCATGGTCCGAAGAGATGATCTGCGAGTGCGGAAACTGCGGTGTCGTCTTTCCGTTTCATTGCACTAACAATCTGCGCACGGGTTGTGAGCTCGGCAAGTTTCTCGAGATAGAGTGCGCGAATATCTTCGGAGGCTGGAATCGAGGCGATGCGATCATGAACGGATCGGAGCGCGGTGAGATATGCGACGTCATCAAAACGATCGAGACGGTGATATATGAACGTTGGTGTTGTGCGATCGGCGACGAATTGGTTTCGTGCAACTCGGGCGGCTGCGCGATTTTGACGAACAAGGTTTGCAAACGGAAATGCTGGGAGGGTTTGGAACGTCTTAAACAATGGGGCGTCGAGCGGCTCCATATCTAGGTACGTTCTGTGGGGATCTTCCACTTGTCTACAAACTGGCCGATACCGTCTTTGGCGAGCTTGTGGCGAACGGTTGTAGTCTTGTCAGCCCAGTCTAAAAGGGAGGCGAGATCGATCTTGTATCGATTTTGAACCACAATACACTCCACCGCTTTGTCGGTAATTGCTCGGCGGATCGTTCGTTGGCTCACCCCGAAGAACTTCGCGGCTTCGGAAACGGAGAGTCGGATGGAAGTGTCTTCCATAGGGTGTAATGATCCTGAATCTTTTACGTCTTTTGCGAACCTTAGCCAAATTTCTTCTCCAGGAGGCCTGAAGGCTACCCTATACCCTTGAGATTATATACTTTTCTTCAAAATCCTGCTAAGGTTCGTGCTAATTTTGGCACTGTAATACTTTGTCGCGTCTTGCGTCTTAATACATGTCAACACTTCGGGAAAAATTTCTTGCCTTCCGCGTGTACCGCCATCAGGACAGCGTGGCGTACGGCGAAATCTACGACATGTTCGCGGACCGCATCCGACGCTTTCTGGCGTTTAAGCTTCCGCGAAACGAAGACGCGGATGAGCTTACTGGAGAAGTCTTTCTCCGAGGGTGGGAATACATGACGAGTAGCGCCGTGAATAACCTCAACGCATTCTTCTTCCGCATTGCTCGAAACTTGGTGGCCGACTTCTATCGGAAGTATAAGGTTACCGAGGAGCTCGATGCGGCATCAGAAAAGGCGAGCGGCGTATCTGTTTCGGAAGAAGTCGCCACGAAGATCGAAAGCGATGAGCTCATCGAATCGCTTCGAGGGATAAAGGATGAATATCGCGAAGTTCTGGTCATGCGTTACTTGAGTGAAATGGAAGTGGGGGAGATTGCGTCTGCTTTAGAGAAGACGTCCAACAGCGTTCGTGTGCTCCTGCACCGGGCAAAAAAAGCGTTACAAGAAAAGATGAAAATAGATTGACTTTTAGGACTTTCACATTTGAGGCTAGTTTCGATGAAGATCGAGGAAAGCTCGCGAGGCGTACTTATGTGTACGTTGAGCGAGTTTCCGATGATCTGAGTCGAAAATAGACCAAATGGGGAAGTCATAAATTATGAACAAGATCGCCGCACAACTCCGCGCCGCAAAAAATCGACCAGCTGCTGGTGGATTTTCTGTTGACGCGCAGGCTGCGGCAAAACGATCATTGATGCTTGCGATTGGTGCGGACGTTTCAGTGCCATCGATCGAACCGGCAGTACATTTGAAAACACGCTATATCCTTTGGTTGTCGCAATCTTTCATTTCACGTCCGGTCGCGATCGGTGTTGCGGGAATTGTTCTTTCGGTGAGCGGTTTGATGACCACGGTGAATGCGGCACAGCAGAGCTTGCCTGGCGACGCGTTGTATACGGTGAAGCTGATTAACGAGCGCGCGCAGCTTCAGCTTGCATCGCTCGACCGTAAGGCGGTGCTTCACACAGAGTTCGCTGAGACGCGTCTGAAGGAAGTTGCGAAGTTGCAGTCGGACACATCGGGTCGCGATACGAATCTTGTTGCACAAACTATCGATGCCTACACGCAAGAAGTCGCGTCGGCGAATCAAAATCTTCGTGAACTTCAGGCGTCCGGCAACGCAACAACTGTTGCGACGGCGAGCGAGGTACAGCAGAACCTTGTCGCGCTCGATTCCACTATCACGAATTCTGTCGGTCCGGCTGCATCGTCAGCAGAGTCGGCTGCGGTTACATCGGCTCAAACCACAACGCAGGTCGCTCAAGACGACAGTGTTACGGTCGCGGTCGAGGCGCACAACGACGCGAATTCTGAACGATCTACGCGAGAGTTAAACGACATGTTCCTTCGTCAGTTTGCAGCGATCGGTACACGAAAAACATTCGACATACATCGTATCGCGGTGATTCGTGCATCGCTTCAGGCTCATGCGGATCTCCTCGGTGCGTCGGGAATGATGACGGAGACTGATCTTCGTCGCCTTGAGCGAAGCATCAATATCGCTGTTGCGGATGTTGCTCCGGCGATGGACACCTTTGCGATGGGTGGATATCGATCCGCATTCGACGTATTGAAGCATGCAGACACGGTGCTCAGGGGTATTGAGGCGACGCTCGCTGATGCGGAGACCGCTATCACTGCCGCGCTCATGCAAGCTCCGCCACCGGCTCCAGTCACCGATCCACAGTCCGCCGTTCCAGTGTCTGATCCTCTAGTACAATAGGCCCCATCGTTCATATCGCATTTCCTTCAGCGCCGATCTCGTCCGGAGATCGGTGCACAAGGGATTGTGAAGACACAATTCCCGCACCCCGATATGCATTGTAGGAGAGCCCGCTCTCTTAAAGGTCGAGACCGCACGGTCATGTATATCGGTAATCTTCTTCCCTATTTTGGGAAAAAAAGACTTCAGAAATTATGACAAACGTTCTTCAAACTGGGAAACGTGCGTTGTCTGTAGCAGTCGCTGCAGCAACCATGCTCTTCTCTGTCGGTGCTGGCCTTTTGCAGCCTTCGGTTGCAGCAGCAGCATCTGCTGGAGACCTCATCAAGGGCACCTCGCTCTCGACGGTCTACTACTACGGTTACGACGGGATGCGCTACACGTTCCCGAACGAAAAGACATACATGACGTGGTACTCGGATTTCTCCGGAGTTTCCACGATCTCTGACAGTGCGCTTGCGGATCTTTCTCTCGCAGGCAATGTCGTATACCGCCCAGGTTCGTACTGGATCAAGGTTCAGTCCGACGACAAGGTGTACGCAGTGTCCACGGATGGAAGCATCCACTGGATTGAATCTGAGACTGTTGCATCGAACTACGCTGGTTCCTCATGGGCTAGCCGCGTTCAGGACGTTCCAGATGTCTTCTTCACAGACTACACCGTTGGTTCTTCGCTCATGACGGCAACCGCATTTGACGGCATGTTGTACATGGATGGCGGAAGCTACTACCTTTCTTGGAACGGTGCAAAGCGAATGGTCAGCTCTGCTGGTCGTTCGGCAAACGGTCTCCAGGCTGGATTCTTCCTTTCTGGTACCGGAATCGATGACAGCGACCTCGTTGCTGGCGACGATATCACTTCTGAAGTTAGCTCCGTTGTGGATGCTGCTCAGACCGTTTCCTCCGATGTTACTGCAACTGGCAGCGTGAGCGTTTCGCTCGCATCTTCCACTGCAGCTTCGACATCAATCCCAGATGCTGCATCTGGCGTGAATGTTGCAACGTTCAAGATGACAGCTGGTTCTTCAGCTGCTTCAGTTGACGTGATGAAAGTCTCTTTGATGGGTCTTTCTGCAACTTCGCACTTCACATCAAGTGGCGTGTACCTTTACGAAGGTAACGTTCGTTTGACTGATGGAAAGAGCTTCAACTCTTCTACACGTCAGGCAACCTTCGGCTCCCTTGGTCTCGAGTTCGCAGCAGGCGAAACTCGTTACATCTCGGTGCTCGTGGATATGCTTGATGGATCAACGACTTCAACCTTCTCGGTTGGAATTGAAGGTTCTTCAGACGTGGAAGCAGGAGGATCGGTCTCTGGCTCGTTCCCAATTTCTGGAAACACCATGAGCATCGTCGACTCCGCGGTTGGTGGCGTAACGATCATCGATACTGGATCCCTCTCGAACCCAGTCATCGGTGAACAGAACGCAACCATCAGCAAGTTCAAGTTGACGGCATCTTCAGTAGAAGATGTCACTCTTGAGCACATCACATTGAAAATTGATGACGAATCCGATCACAGCGACTTCCAGCTCTACCAGGGAACTACATGGTTGGCTGAAGGTTCGAGCATCGATAACAAGCTCGTGATGTTTGATCTTGGTTCAAACGCATTCTCTATCGAAAAGGGATCTGATCGCACCTTCACGGTGACGGCAGACATCGGTGGAAACGCAGCTGACACCATCACAACTCACTTGGACAACGCTGCAGACCTTTACGTGACTGGTGACGATTTCGGTTTCGGCGTCTCTGTGACTGACGCTGATTTCGACACCGCCGCAGAAGGTTCTACGGTAACAATTCAGGGCGGTGACTTGACGGCTTCTTTCAGCGGTCCTTCCGCTTCAGACGTCAGCAACACCACTCAGAACTTCTCTCTCTTTGAGGGAACATTGGTCGCAGAACGTGCAATGACCATCACTGCAATGCCAATGATCTTGACCATGGTCGAGACAAGCGGCGGAAATGACAGCACGCTTGAGCATGATCCAATTTCGGACATCCGAATTGTGAATGCTGACACCGGTGCATTGTTGATGGGTCCTATCGACCTTTCTGAGACTGCAGACGGAGACTTGTCTGCAGACCTCGCATTCACCGATGACTTCGACATGGATGCTGGTGAAACCTTGAACTTCAAGGTTACTGCAGACATGGAGAGCACTGCAGACGCAACAGATACCTTCACCATAACCATGGATCTTACTTCCGGATTGGCGGCAGAAGACATGGATGGCGATGCGATCACGAGCGTGATCCCAACAGCAAGCTTGGCGGGTAACGCACAGACTGTTGTCGCATCTGGCTTGACTGTTTCGTTGGCTTCAACCCCAACAGGCACCAAGACATACGTTCGTGGTACTTCCGATGTGGTGTTCGCTTCCTTCAACTTTGCAGCAGCAAACGGCGGCGCAATTGAAGTAACCGACTTCAGCCCATCGATCTACGTCGACCACAACGCAGGAGGAACATTCGCTGCAGGACAGGAGAGCACCACGCTTTCTACTGAGCGCATTACTTCTTGCTCGTTGTACGATGGAAGCACATTGGTTTCCGGACCAGAATCGATTGCATCCGCAACGACTGGAAAGGTGAACTTCAACGACTTCTCGTACTCAGTTTCTGCAGGAACCACCGAAACATTGAGCGTGCTCTGTAACTTGGCGAACATCGACCCAAGCACAGCTGACTACTTTGCGGCAACAGTCGTTGCAACATCGGATGTCACAGCATTGGACTCAGAAGGTGACTCCGCAACTGTGACTGGTTCGAGCATCAACACGACGCCAACGGTCATCATCAACGTGACGAACTCTGGTTCGCTCGCGGTGACCGCGGCATCTGACACCCCTTCTGCAGACTTCGTATTGTCTGGTTCTTCCAGCAACACTGTCTCGAAGTTCCGCTTCGACGCAACAAGCGAAGCATTCGTTGTCGATCGTTTGACGATCGAAGAGCAGCAGGCTGCCGCAGATACTGGTTCTGCAAACTCCACAGCGTACTCGAATAACGTGTCGCTCGTGACGGTTTCGTACCCAGATTCTACTGGCGCAACTCAGACTGCGACTGGTGCACTTACCAACAACGGTCTCACCTTGAACGGTCTTACCTTCTACGTTGCTAAGGATAGCCACGCTGAAGTGACCGTGAAGATCGACGTCCCAAGCACGGATCGCTCTGGCGGTTCGGCAACGTCGAACGAGCGCATTCGTATGGTTCTCGACGACGGCACTGGTGAACTCCGCGCAGTGGGTCAGGGCTCTGGCCAGACACTCGCTGATAGCGCAGTAACCACTGTTGACACCGCTGGAACCACCATGAACAAGTTCGTGGTTCGCGAAACCAAGCCAACCATCGCCTTGAACTCTGTGTCCCCATCGGGAAGCAACAAGACTCCAGGCAACCAGGAAACGCTTCGTTTCAACGTGACCGCAGCATCTGGTGAGGATGTCATTCTCAAGAACGTCGTCTTCTCATTCAGCGCTTCGGACAACGGAGGCCCAACACTTTGGGACAACTGTGACACCGACGTGACTGACGGATCGGAAATCCTCGCTTCTGGCGCAGACTTCCACATCTACAACATGAACAAGGAAGGCACCGCAACCGCATTGGACGCAGCAAACGACTTCACCATCTTGAAGTCGACCGGCGCAGTGTGTGACGGAACGGATGCTGACGTTGCATTCATCAAGTTGTCGCTTACCACCGCGGAAGTTATTCCAGCTGGATCTACATATGCATACGCGTTGTACTTCAACTCGGATAGTGCTTCTTCGGTGAACAACGACTCCGTACAGATCGGTCTCGCATCGGATCCAATCACGGCCAGCTACATCGAAGTTGCTAACGCAACCAACGAAACAGCGATCGCGATCGCCGATACAACCATCGACGTTGACACTGGCGCAACCTACAATGTTGGCGATGTCATCGCGTACGACGAAACTGATGGCGACGGCGGAGCCGCTCCATCGTCTTCTGAGCGCATCCTCGTGACGGGCATCTCGTCGAACACCCTTACGGTTGTTCGCGGATACCTTGGAACGACTCCTGTGGCTTACGCATCGTTGAGCAACACTGCCGACGATATGTACCGCCTCCCAGGTGCAATGCTCTGGCAGGATGACGGTTCCACTGCTATTACTACCTCTAACCAGGAGTACTACGGTGCACACCTCGTCGATAGCCTTCCAATCACTGGAAACAGCATCTCGTTCTAACGAACGCGTGCGTTTTACAGCAATTGGTTAGGAACCAAGCCCCCGCAGCAATGCGGGGGTTTTGGTTGCTCACTTTGGTGAATTCCGATATTCTTCTTCTCATATGATGAACCGTTTTACTCGGAAGCAGGTGGTTCTTGGCGTATCTATTCTCGTGGTGCTGCTTGTTGCTGGATACGTTTTTTGGCAAAAGGAGGGCAGAAAGCTGGTTGATCCGTACTACGGACTTGTAACGTCGATTGATGTGCAGATGGAGGATTCAACTCGTGTGTTGCTCCAGCAGCGTTTGGCCACCGCACAGGCGTCGTTGTCGTCGCAGATCTCGTCTGGTGCTGATGTCGATAAACAGCTCTATCTCGTCATTGCCGAGAACGAGAAAATGCTCGGCGATTTGGTTGCATCACGAAAAATGTACGAAACATATCTTGATGTAATGCCAACATCGTACGTCGCGTGGAATTCGTATGCAGTGCTCTTGGAGATGATGAAGGATTATCCAATGGCAGAAACAGGATACAAGAAGTCGCTCGAACTTTTGAAGACGGAAGAATACTATCGAGACTACGTTGAATTCCTCAAGCTGCATTATCCAGATCGTCGCGACGACGTGAAGGTGTTGCTAGACGACGCGTATAAGAACTTGCTTCAAACGCCGTGGACCATGACTGCGCTTGGTGATTGGTTTTTCGAGACTGGGGATTGCGATCAAGGCAAGGCGCATTACGATGTCGCAATATCCATTACATCGCAGGACACCGCAACATTAAAGCAGGATCAGCAAGAAAAACTCGCCACGTGCGAAGCGCCTCGATAAATAGGAAAGAACGGTGTCTGTGGGTACCGTTCTTTTGTTTCCAAACTGCGCGTGGGATAATCGCACTACTCTATGCGATATCGCTTTTTTTCGCGTGCCATTATTGCTGCAGCTTCCGCTGCGCTTATCCCATCGCTCGTTCTTGCGCAAACACCCAATGATCCTCGGTATGCGGAACAGCAGTGGTACCTGGACGCCATTCACGCCCCAGCAGCGTGGGATGTAACAACAGGATCATCTTCGGTCATCGTCGCGGTGCTTGATACCGGGCTCGATCTCACGCATGAAGATATCGCCGACAATCTTTGGGTAAACACCAAAGAAATTTTCGGCAACGATATCGACGACGACGCAAATGGTTTTGTGGACGACGTGAACGGCTGGGACTTTATTGACGGCGATAACGACCCTTCGCCGAGTCCTGTGGCAGGATCATCGGAGGACGCAATCTCGCACGGAACGCTTATCGCTGGAGAAATTGGCGCAGTTGGCGACAATCATCTTGGTATTTCTGGCGTGAATTGGTCGGTGAAAATTATGCCGGTGCGCATGTTGGATGATCAGGGTGGTGGAACGGAGTACGACGCCGCGAATGCTATTCGATACGCCGTACGAAATGGTGCGAAGGTGATTAACTTGAGCTTTGCAGGGAATGAGGCACACGCAGCCCTGCAGAGTGCGGTAAAAGATGCGTTTACGAAAGGTGTGGTGATTGTTGCAGCAATGGGGAACGACGCTCGCGACACGAACGCGAATCCTGTGTATCCAGCGTGTCTGCGAACAACGGATGAGGATTGGGTGATTGGCGTTACCGCGATTGATGAGACGGATCGCGGCGCGTCGTTTACGAACTACGGAACGATTTGTGCCGACGTTGCCGCGCCAGGAACGAACGTGTATGGATTGGCGTATCACAACGTCAGTGCAGGGTACGCGGATCTCTATCAGGGGGGATGGAGCGGAACATCGATGGCATCGCCGCTTGTTGCCGGTGCGGCGGCATTACTTTTCTCTCGATTCCCAAGTCTTTCCGCGGCCAACGTACGGAATATTCTGAAGCTTTCGGTGGATCCGGTGAATATTACTGGATTTACCTCCGGTCAACTTGGTGCGGGTCGCCTGAACATCGATCGTGCGCTTGCGATGGCGTCCTCATATGCTCCGGCGGTCACCGTTGATACATCAGCTCCTACGGCGTCCGAACCATCGACTACAGGATCTGAACCCGCAAAATCCGACGTCGCAACGGGATCTGATGATGTACTGCGGTATTCGTTCGCTGTTTTTGGTGCGCCGTCTGGCGTTGCGCCGGAAGTTGACGTTCGGCGAGCGGATGGGTCGGAATATGCAAGATTTGCTGCATACTCTAGCAATTTCCGTGGGGGAGTCCATGTCGCAACGATCAATAATGATCACGATGGAATTCCAGAAATTGTCACCGGGGCCGGGGAGTCCGGCGGCCCGCATGTTCGAGTCTTTAAAGCCTTTGGATCAGTAGACCATGAATTTTTTGCCTACGACAAAGCATCGAGTCACGGCGTTTCCGTTGCAGTTGGAGATATCAATGGCGACGGCGAAGACGACATCGTTACCGCTGTGGGAGAGGGCGTGAGCCAGGATATTGTTACGTGGAGTGAAGGTGGGGAAGAGATTTTCCGATTCCCAGCGTCGGTGTTTCCTGTGGCCTCGGCGCTTTCTGTTTCAACCGCCGATATCGATGAGGATCCTGCGGACGAAGTTGTGGTCAGCGGTCTTATCGATGGCGTCATTCATGTCGCCGTTTACGACAACGATGGAAGATATCTTGTGGACTTTGTTCCATTCCCGAGCGCGGCCGCGGTCAGTGTATCGGCAGGCGATCGCGACGGCAATCTTATCGACGACATCTTTGTGAGCAACTTGTCTTCGGGCAACACGGTGAATGTTGTGCGAACGATCGGTTCGCTTGTTGGAGTGTTCACGCTTCAGGACCAGGCGCCTTCTGGAACGGCAACAGTCGGCACGGATCTCGATCTTGATGGCTGGGATGATATGATGACGATGGAAAACGTTGATGCTGGCTTAGTCACGCTAACGGTATCTGACGGGAAAACCGTTCTTGGGTCGTGGCATGCGCCAACATTTGGGTCAACTTCCGGCGCGTTCTTTGCGGGATGGTAGCCTCTTACTTTCTTCTATGTCGCTCGAACAAAAAACATCAGTAGTCACGGGAGGTGCGGGATTCATTGGTTCATTTTTGTGTGAGGCATTGTTGCGAGAAGGGAACCGGGTGATTTGTATCGATAACTTTTCCACCGGGCATGTTCGAAATATTGAAGGACTTCTTCGGAATCCTGATTTTCAGTTTCTGCGCATCGATGTGAATGACGCGTTCGATCTTGGATCGTTTGCCGAGCTTGAACCGTTTAAGGTGAAGTTTATCGGTGTGCATGAGATCTATCACCTTGCGATGCCAACAATTTCTAAAGGATTTGAAGAGTTCCGTATTCCAACGCTCCTTACGAATAGCGTTGGTACACGAAACATGCTCGATATTGCTGTAAAATATAAGGCGAAGTTTTTGCTTGCGTCGAGCGCGGTGATTTACGGAAATCGCATCGCCGACACCAAACTGTTCAACGAAGACTACCTCGGAATCGTGAACCACCTTACACCGCGTGCTGCGTATAACGAAGGGAAGCGATTTGCGGAAACCATGGTGACGACGTACGCAAGTGTTCATCACTTGGATGCAAAGATCGCGCGAATCTTCCGGACGTTTGGCCCACGAATGCCATTGTTCCAGGGGCACCAAATTCCAGATTTTGTGCTTTCTGCGCTCGACAATAAGCCGCTCGCTATTTCCGGTGACGAATCGACGACGACGGCGTTGATTTATGTGTCCGATGTTGTGGATGCGTTGATTCGATTAATGCGCGCTGAACCAAGTGTTGGTCCGGTGAATATCGGAAGCGATGTTGAGCTGCCAATGCGCGACGTTGCATCCAGCATTATTAAGCTTGCTGAAAGTACATCGGAAGTGGTGTACGAACCTGCTCCACCGTTTTTGACGCAGATGGGCCTTCCGGATCTTACGAAAGCTCGGAATCAGCTCAGCTGGATCCCTCTGGTCCGTTTAGAGGACGGTTTGGCAAAAACAATTGACTACGTTCGTGCGAATAAGCTTCTCTTGACGAACGGGGACTAGGCCGCCACTATAGGCTAAAAGTAATGAATTATGCGTATTGTCGCCGTGGTTCCAGCGTATAACGAAGGGAAGAGAGTCGTCGCGGCAATCGCTGATGCGAAACAGTTTGTTGATCACGTCGTCGTCGTTGACGATTGTTCGAGTGACGATACTGGTGCTGCAGCAAAAAGCGCTGGAGCGATTGTTCTTCGCCATATCATCAACCGCGGGCAAGGCGCGGCATTACAGACGGGAACAGACTACGCAATCAAAACACTCATCGCGGACGTTGTCGTTCATTTTGACGCGGATGGTCAGATGCGTGGCGACGAAATTCCGATGATGATCGCACCAATTGCAAGCGGCGAAGCAGACATCGTTCTCGGCTCGCGCTTCCTCGGCAAGCAGGCGCTCAATATGCCAATGATGCGCAAGGTGATGATCCGTTTTGGAACGTTGTTTACTATTTTGCTTTCTGGAATTCGTGTTACCGATACGCACAATGGTTTCCGTGCGCTTTCACGCAAAGCGGCAATAGAGATGCGCATTACACTCGACCGCATGGCGCATGCGTCGGAAATTCTCGACCTCGTCAAAACAAAACGTTTGCGATATGTGGAGCGTCCGGTAACGATTTCGTACTCCGCGGAAACGCTGCAGAAGGGCCAGTCCACGGTGAAGGCGATGCTTACCGCGAAGGACATCATTAAGAAAAAAATTGTTGGCTAATATGGTGTTTAAGATTTTTTTGATCGTGTTCTCGTTGTACGCCATTGCTCGTGCAAAGAAGCAGTACGAAAAGCGTGAGGCCTCGTGGTACTGGGCGGTGGTGTGGTCGTTCATGTGGGTGGTGGTGATTGCGGTTGCGCTCATGCCGCAGGCAACGGATGCGGTGGCTGCATTTGCTGGTGTTGGTCGTGGCGCAGATTTGTTGGTGTATCTTGCGGTGATTTTCTTGTTGTACGCAACCTATCGCTCCATGGTGCATCAGCAAAAGATGAGCGAAGACATTACCGAATTGGTTCGCAAGATTGCTGTTGATCGACCGGAACGTCCGTAAAATCTTTGTGGAGCGATCATTGCGCATCGCTATTGTTACTCCAGTCTATCCGCCATACCGCGGCGGCATTGGGACAGTTGCGGATCACGATGCGCGGTGTTTGCGAGCGCTTGGCCAGACTGTCGATGTCTTTACTCCGACGCATAATGTTCCCACGAAGGCCGAGGCGGGAATTACCCGGCTTCAGCCGTTTTATGCGTGGGGGAACGGCGCGGTGCTCCTCGATCTCGTGAGGAAGCTGCGAGGATACGACATTGTGCATCTCCATTATCCTTTTTTTGGAAGCGATATTCTTGCAGCATTTGCGGCGAAGCTGTGGAGCATCCCACTCGTCGCGACGTATCACATGCGTCCAAAAGCATCGGGAATTCTCGGGTTTACGTTTCGCGCGTACCGATTCGTTCTTGAGCGATTTGTTTTTCAATCGGCAAAAGTGCTTTTAGTGAGTTCAAAAGAATACGCACAGGAACACGGCGTGCGCCATAGGAATATCGAAGCGCTTCCATTCGGGATCGATACGGAGCGATTCGTGCCGGGTGATCGAATCGCTGCTCGGAAAACTTTTGGGTTGAAAGAAGATATTCCAACAATCCTTTTTGTTGGCGGACTCGATCGTGCGCACTATTTTAAAGGCGTCGACGTGTTGCTCTCTGCATGTTCCGCGATGACGATGCCGTGGCAGCTCCTCGTTGTTGGCGACGGGAACAATCGAAAGACGTTCGAGGCGCTTGCTGCTGATCTCGGTATCGCCGATCGTGTGCGTTTTGCTGGTTCGGTTCCGTTTGAGGACTTACCACGTGCATATCAGGCGGCAGAAGTTCATGTTCTTCCGTCTATCGATCGATCGGAGGCGTTCGGGCTCGTCACGCTCGAGGCGATGTCGAGCGGCGTTCCGAGCATTGTTTCCGATCTTCCCGGCGTTCGATCGTTGATTATTCCTCATGAAACGGGAAGCCTTGTGATTCCGGGCGATGCCGCTTCGCTCACGAAGGCGCTCGATCAATATTGTGGTGACGAAAACTTCGCAAAGCACTGCGGAGAACATGCACGAATTCGCGCTTGTGCACTTTACGACGAGCGCATTCTTGCGAAACGTCTCGTTGAGGTATACAACAGATGCATCGTATGAAAATTGGAATCGTCACCAATCTCTATCCACCGCATGCACGTGGCGGTGCAGAAAACGTCATTGTCCGCACGGTTGAGCAGCTTTTAGGCATGGGGCATGATATTTTTATCATTACCGGCCAGCCAAAGGAGAAAGGCGTTGGTATTTCCGTTGGGCAAATGAGTGTTGAGCGCGTGTATCGGTTTTTTCCAAAAAACGTGTATTTTACCATCGACGATTATAAACATTCCTGGCCTGTACGCTTGCTTTGGCACATCATCGACGCATTCTCATTCAGTGGGAGTTCAGCGGTTTCGGAGATTCTTGCAGACGAGAAGCCTGATGTTGTCGTAACTCATAACCTGAAAGGCATCGGCTTGCGAATTCCTGGGGCGATTCAGGCAATGAACATTCCGCACGTGCATATCATGCACGACTTGCAACTCGTTATTCCTTCCGGACTTCGAATGTTCGGACAGGAAAAGGAGCCATGGTATTCAAAGCCTGGATATATCATCTACCGAGCAATTTGTCGTGCTCGGCTCGGTAAGCCTTCGCTAGTCATCTCTCCTTCACAATTTCTTATCGATGAATATAAGAAGGTTGGATATTTTAAGAATGCCGATGTTCGATTCGTCCCAAATCCATCGCCAAAACCTTCCGATGTTCTTCGCGATCCGCATCGTTCCGGCCCACTGCGACTCTTGTTTATTGGACAGTTGGGGTATCACAAAGGCCTGGCGTTTTTACTCGACGCGTTTTCAAAGTACGAAGGTGATGCGCGATTACAAATCGTTGGTGGCGGTCCGCTAAGGGCTTTGGTCGAGGAACGCGCCCAGCACGATAAGCGTATTGTGTATTTGGGATACACGCCGCAGGAGGAGGTGATGAAATGTATTGCTGCGGTGGACGCAGTGGTGGTTCCAAGCCTGTGCTATGAGAATTCTCCAACCGTGATTTACGAAGCGTTGTCGGCAGGTATTCCGTTGATTGCATCAAGGATTGGCGGTGTTGGTGAATTGATCCAAGATGGGAAAACGGGTTTGCTTTTCACGCCTGGCGATGAATCCGATGTGTTGCGTGCTATCCGAAGAATGGACGCCGAAAAGGATGCGTATGCGACTCGTGGAGAAGTCATGCGAGAGAGTATCGCTCCGTACGTCCTCTCAAAATATGCAGAACGATTCGTCGAGCTTCTTACTGAGGCTATTGCGCACTCTCTTCGTTCGTAAAGATAAACACCGTTGTTTTTCCGCCATCAACAGCAAACCAGTCGTCGGTTTGCTGTTTTGCGTTTTCAATAATGGCATCGCTCTTCCACCAATAATCGCTTACGACGAAATACGCCTTTGGAACGCCGGCGAGAGCCATTGCTGAGCCCACCGTTTCCTTCGTGGGTGCGGTGTTGACCATGGAAAGATATGACTGGTAGAGCGCTCCTCCTGTTGGAATCGGGTAATAGAAGATATCGGTGTGATAGTACTTTCGGAACCCAAATTCTTGGAGCGCGGCTGCAGCGGTTGCTTGATTAGAAAGCACGATGTAATCTGCGTTATCGGCCTCGCGTTGGTGGATGGCGTATACCGTATCGAAGTCGGCTTGACTCACATTGAATGCGGCGGAACGAACGTAGCCATCGTGGCGAGGATATAGACCGTAGACTGTTGCTGTACTCACAATGAAAAGCGCAACGAATGCAGCAGCAGATCGAGATCGCGAGGAATAGCCTGCGTAATCGACGATCGTTCGAATCGTTTCATCTGCAATCGGAAGCGCAAAAATTGTTGCGAGCAGCAAAAGGCGAAGCGCAAAGTCTTGGCGTTCGTAGTTGATGAGATATGAGAAATCGATTCCCAGTGAGACGATGATGAACGAGACGAAGAGACTCATCATCAAGATTCCTGAATCATTTGTTGACGGAGTTTTTGATCGGCGACGCATGATTATGCCAGCGAGACCAAGGACGAGAATGATGGATGAAAGGTTCCCAACAACGAGGTACATCCCATCGAGCCATGTACTGCCGTGAGAGAAGAGAAATCCGGAGAGCGGAAGCTCATTGAGTTTCCAAAGGTTGCTCAAAGAAAAAGATACTGGCGCGTGGCTGATGACGGCCTGTGCAGCGAACATCATTGGCAGCGCGAGGGCCGCGCCAATTGTGAGAAGCGATCGCGCGGCTGTTTTTATCACTGACGGATTCCAAGTGCGTGTTGCGCAGAACGCCACAAAGAAACATGCTGGAACTCCGGCAATCGGGTGCGTGATGAGCGCTGCGAGTGCAAAGATGGACGGTGCAACGAGATCGCGATATCGGGTGATGGCCTTTGGAACGGTTACGATTGTGAGGATAGTAAAAAGATACGCCAACGATTGTGGCGTTGTTGTTACAAAATTGCTTAAGGCGATGAGGAGAATGGCAATGCCGATTGGGAGTCGGCGTGCAGCGATTGTGAGTGTTATTGCCGCAATCAGCGGCACGAGGAATGCATCGATGACAGCGATGGGAATTCCACCAAGAATATTTCCAAAAAGTTCAATCGCGTACTCGCCAATGTAGTACAGCGGCTTTGGCGTAATTGTTCCATGCTCGGCAATGTGTGCGATTGTTGCGCGGTGAAGAAACGGATCGAAGCCATAGCCGAGTGGGAAGAGCGCAGTTGCTGATGCGAAGATCGAAAAGAGTGTGGCAAAAAGCGCGAGGGATCCGAAGAGCTTGGCTTCACGATGCAGAAGAACGAAGCTTGCGACAAGCGCTACCGCTGGGGCGATGATGCTGATTGGTGAAAGAACGAGCCATGGGGATCGAGCTGCGGCCGCGATTGGTGTAGAAAGAATCGCCTGCCACCAGGCTGCAAGAGAAATGACAGTGACGAGGAGAAGGGCGGCGGTTTGACCTCGATGTTCTCCGAGGAGTGTTTGAGGAGGGCTCTGCACCACCTGCGACCGCCATCGTCGCGTCGCGTATACGATTCCGCCGATCGTGGCGATTGCAGCGGCTCCGAGCGTCAGAACATTCACGGATGTGAGGTAATAAACCGCGGAACCGGAAAGAGAGAAACACGCTACGGCGAGAAGGACACCAATCGCGGTTGAGAGGCCTTTCGTTTCGTTGGGGAAGAGCGTTGCACCAATTCTGCGGCCAAGAACCGTCAAAAGGCCAAAGATGAGGACTAAGCTCAAGAAAATGACAGCCATAGCGTATACTGTAATCAATTATCCTCATGGTACACGTTTCGCTTGCTTATGTCTCAGCGAGGTTTTGCAAAGCTCTATCCGCATGATCACGTCATGCGATATACGTTCGTTCCCCTGGTTCCGCGATGGATGACGCCAAACCACATCACGCTGTTCCGCATGGTTTTGACGCCGTTTGTGGTGTGGATTTTGTTTCTTGGGGACTACGCGTTGGGCATTCCGCTCTTTGTGCTTGCAGCGTTTACGGACATGCTCGACGGTTCTGTTGCGCGATTGCGGCATCAAATTACTCCGTGGGGAATATTCTTCGATCCCGTTGCCGACAAAATGCTGGTTGGCGGAGTTGCGCTCACGGTTGCATTGAAATATTTCCATCCCGTTCTTGTGTTCGTCGCTATTGCTCTGGACTTGCTTCCGGCGCTCGTCTTTCTCTCACGAAAAAATCCCGGCGGCGAGATGATGAAGGCGAATGTGTGGGGAAAGGTGAAGATGGTGCTGCAGTTTTTTGCGCTTACTGCGCTCCTTTTTGGAATATTCGTCGGGTCATCGGGACTGATTACTGCGGGTGAGGTTATTTTGGGAATTTCTTTGGGATTTGCGCTTATCGCTGCAGTCACGTATTCATTGTAGCGTATGAATACTCGTTTTCGGTGGGCATTGCGCGTTGTAGCACTTGGCGCCGTTTTGATAACGATGACCTGGTTGACGGTGGGAACTCAAGGGGTTTTTGCGTCGCCAGACGAAAGCGCGAACGCTTTTTTTGCTCGAACGTTTGCGGAAACGGGATCGATGGTGGCATCCGAACCGTTGAACGCTGTTGCGCAGGGCGTTATCCATCCGCGATCAATGATCGCCCCGGGCACCGCGATTCTTCCAACAAGTTTTCTGGGATTCCCGTTTGTCTCCGGCGGTCTCCGATACATTTTTGGAGAATTCATTCAGTATTTCTTTACGCCGATTATTGCTGCGCTCGCCATTGCGGCGCTGTGGTGGACGGTTCGTAAGCTGAGTAATAATGAGTTGCTCGCAGACTGTTCAGCATTCTTCGCGCTGATTCATCCGGCATTTTGGTACTACGGCGCGCGAGTGATGATGCCGAACGTTGCCTTTGTTTCGATGCTGATGGTCGGCGTTGCTGCGTTTGTTCTTGCATGTTCGAAACGATCGAGCATCATTGGGTTCATTGCAGGTTTGATTTTTGCGACTGGCTTAACGATGCGCCTCGTCGAAGCACCAATGATGATGGCCGTTGTCGCCGTCGTTCTCGTCGCGTACCGAAAATCGTTGCCGTGGAAAGTGTTGTGTGGCGTTGCGATTGGTGGTGCGATTGTTCTCGGCGCGTACCTTGTTGGGAACTCTGCACTCTACGGATCTGCATTGACGACGGGATACACACTACCGGATGCCCGATCGACTACAGACGCGGTTGTGGCGATTTCGCCGATTGCCTCTATCGGTCATTTACTCCTTCCATTCGGATTCCATCCTCGCGCAATGGTGACGAACGTGTTTCATTACGGCTGGTGGTTGTATCCGGTTTCATCGACACTCGCCGTTATCGGTGCGTGGTTTGCGTGGACAGCAAAAGAACATCGAAAGGCATGGCGGACGTTTGTGGTATGTCTTGGTGTTGCTGCGGTTTGGATGGCGGTGGTATACGGAAGCTGGTCTGTTGCTGATAATCCGGATCCGAAAGCGATCACCATCGGCAATTCACATGTTCGATATTGGCTGCCGCTGTTCTTTGCTTCCAGTGTTCTTGTTGCGCTCGGCGTTCTTCGTATTCGAAAGAAGATGACGCACGGCCTCAAATCGACCGTTGGATCAATCATGCTCGTCGTGATTATTGCAACCTTGAGCGCACAAACGGTGTTCTTAGGCTCCGATGGGCTTATTGCTGCCCGTGCTGCGGCAATCGCGTCCATCGAGAAACGCGCTGGAGTTCTTGCAGATACTGAGTACAACGCCGTTGTTATCGTCGATCGTGCGGATAAATATCTTTTCCCGTATCGTCGGGTTATTGTTCCATTGCGGTCGGATTCTACGTACGCTGCAATGCCGATGCTCGCGCCAATCGTTCCGCTCTATTACTTTGGTATTACATTCCCGCAGTCCGATCTTGAATACTTAAACAGCGAAAAGCTCGGTGCGATGGGGCTATCGATTTCCCCGGTTGTAACGATTCAGGACGAGACGTTGTATCGAATTCAATTGAAATAGCCTGTTATTATTGATCCAAGTGTTAAAGCTTAGCTTTGCCAGATTGTGAAGAATACGATTGCAAAATCTCTCATTGTCTTCGCGGCGTTGTTGCCGTTCATTTGGCTTTCATTGCTTTCGTCGTCACCGAGTGGGGAGCGGTCGGTTTCGTGGATCCCGGGATCGTTATCGCCGTTTGTACAGTCGCCGTTACCCGCCGAACGCGTCTCCGGGGCTCAAGATTCCGATCGCGGTGCATACGTTTCTATTGAGAGCGAACCGGTATATTTCTCCGTCTTTCCGCCGTCGGATGATTTTACGAGCGCAGAGGTTTCTTTGGAATTTGATCCGCACGATGCGTTTGCGGTGGAGCTCGGAGGCATGACGAATCTTGCGGCGTACGCATTCGACTTCCGCGCACTGTCGAATGCAAAGCTCGAGAACCTCTCATGGAATATTCTTCCGAACGCTGATTCGGAATCGGCGCTTACCGTATTCGCGAAAGACGACGTGAAGGCTGCTGTTCAAGACTTTGTGCTCCATCAGCCGGCTCGAACCGCTGTGGTGACATATCGTGCAACATTGCCGGGAACGTATCGTGAACCGTCGTACACACCGCTTGGACATGAACAAACGTTTTCGATCTCGCTTCGAGGAAGTCATGAGTACGTTACGTACATCAAGAACGAATTGTTTCATCTCGCGCTCCGCTATCAAGACATCAATCGTACATTTGGTGCTGATGAAGGATATGTTCGTGTATACGATGAAAGCGGAACGGTGATGCTTGAAAGAACCATCACAGACGACGGAAATATCTCGGAGGATCAAACGTATTCCTCTCACGATCTGGTTTTGGATGGAAAAAATTGGCCGGAGGGTGTGTATCGCGTGGAGCTTTCGGGAACGTCGGACATTATGTGGCGTCAGTTCATAACGAACCAACGCTACATGGCGTTTAAGAATCGTCTGTACGTTGGTGACGACGTTGGATATCTCAGCACCGACCGGAAGACATCGTTTACGACGAATAGTAAATCGATTGCATTCGAAACATTTCACGCCGATTCCGCGCATCTCGTGACGCTCGGTGCCTCAACGGTTGGTATTCCGCAGAGTCATGTTCTCACTCGTGCAACGATTCCTGACAATGGCACGGTGACTGGGATTACTGATGCTGGTGATATCAAGATGACGGGGGAAGGGAAGTTTGCGCCGGTGGCCTCGGCGTTTTTCGATCCTGATCCTCGGCCGCTCACGACACAAACGAATCTTGAAGATCCGACCATCCGGTATGTGTATGCGAATCTTTCGGAAGCGAATGTGAATGCGGATGGTTGGAGAGTCGCGGATACAACGTTCAGTCTCACCGATCTCGCAAAAGAAGCTGGCGCATACAAGTTTGCGCTTTCGCTTCCTGGTCTCGCCACCGACGCGCAATCGGTCGACGTTCATCGATTCACGGTCACGTTTCATAAAGAACCGATCTCGATATTCGCCGCAATAAAGCTCGAGCTCCGCCGCTGGCGCGATGCAGTTTATGATCGACTCTTCTAATATGTCGATTTCTCGATTCGGATTCATCACCTTACTCGTCGTCTATCTCGGACTTTTGTTTGCCGAGTATCTTCGGCCCGGGTTTGTGTCGAATGCGATGAACGCACATGTGTTGTGGATTGCTATTGTGGGAACAATTATCGTTGAGCAAAATGGGCGATCGGCGGATGACCGCCTTGAGCGAGATGAGCGACGACCTGATCAGAACATCACTCGCCCAATTCGCTCAAGGGTAATTCCGATCGCTCAATTCGCTCTGATTACATCCGGTCTCCTTCTCGCCCTCATCGTCTGGCACCTCGGCACACTGTTTGGTGACATGCGGTTGTTCTTTGCGCTCGCCGTTGGTATTCTGCCTTTTGTTCTCTTGAAGTAAATATATGTCTTGTCTCTTTTGTTCCATTATTTCCGGCGACATCCCGTGTTACAAGGTGTATGAAGACGATTTAGTTTTTGCGATTCTCGACATCGGTCCAGTAAGTAAAGGTCATACACTGCTCTTTCCAAGGGTTCACGCGGAAAATCTTCAAGCCGGATCGGTTGCCGATGCAGCGCATCTCATGACGGTGTTATACACCATTGCTCCATCGATTCTGAAGGCCGTCGGCGCCGACGGCTACAATCTTGGAATGAATCACGGCGAATGCGCTGGTCAGGAAGTGCTTCACACTCATTTACATATGATGCCTCGCACAAACGGCGCGCCGCGATCGTTCACCAAGATGCATCCGTCGAAAGAGGAGCTCGCAGCCACAGCCGAGGCGATTCGGGCCGAGCTTCAGAAAGTTGGCTAACATTAGTAAAAAGATTGCCACGGTCGCCAAAAAACCGTAGAATTGAGCCTAATATGAACATTCTCGTCACGGGAGGTGCAGGATTTATTGGATCGAATTTTGTGCGGTATTGGTTGAAAACGCATCCCGAAGATTCGGTGATTGCGTACGACGCATTGACGTACGCAGGGAACCTCGAGAACCTTCGTGACGTTGAGAAGAATCCACGGTACCGATTCATGAAAGGCGATATCGGTGATTACGACGTCGCACGAGCGGCACTCGAAGGTGTTGATGTCGTTGTGAATTTTGCCGCAGAGTCCCACAACGATCGCGGCATTCTTGATCCAGGCATCTTCCTTCGAACGAACGTTCTTGGTACGCAAATTTTCCTTGCCGCAGCAAAGGATGCCAATGTTTCTCGCTTCCATCACATTTCTACGTGCGAAGTCTTCGGTGAACTCGAGCTCGATGAGGATCGGATGTTCAAAGAAGACGACGCGTACAAGCCGAAGACGCCCTACAATGCATCAAAGGCGTGCGCAAACCATGTCGTCATGTCGTACTTTCATACATTCAAGATGCCGATCACCATTAGCCATTGCGCAAACAATTACGGGCCGTATCAATTTCCAGAAAAAGTGATTCCGGTGTTTACCACGAACGCACTCGAAGATAAGGCGCTGCCGCTCTTTAAGACGAGCCAGAACCGTCGTGAATGGATTCATGTTGATGATCACGCTCGAGCGATTGATTTGATTCTTCAGAAGGGAAAGATTGGCGAGGCGTACAACGTTGGAACACGTGTAGAAAAATCTGTTGAAGAGATCGCGGATTGTGTTCTTGAGACGTTGGGAAAACCTGTGAGTTTAAAAACATACGTGCCAGATCGTTTACAGCACGACAAGCGATATCTTCTCGACCCAACAAAGATTGAGCGCGAACTTGGTTGGAAACCAGAGATTTCTTTTGAACAAGGTATTCGAGAAACAATTTTGTGGTATCGCGACAATCCAGAATGGTGGACCCGCTGCAAGAGCGGCGCGTATCAGGAATATTACGACATGTATTACCAGGATAAGTTAGGAAAGTTGTAATCCTATGAATCGTCGTATTGTCATTTTTGGAGGAAACGGGAATCTTGGAACGGATCTCGTGAAAGAATTTACGCGCTCTGGCGATGTGGTTATTTCGGTAACGCGGAATGATTGCGACGTGACGATCGCTGAAAATGTTGAGAAGTTCCTTGCGGCTCATCCTGCCGATATTGTGATGAATGCAACGGGATACAATTTGGTCGACCTTGCGGAATCCGAACCTGCGCGGTCGATTGCGATGAAATTAAATGTAGAAGCTCCGGCGATTCTTGCGCGTGAAGCGAAAAAGATTGGCGCGAAATTTTTACAGTTTTCTTCGGACTATGTTTTCTCTGGGGATTCGACCTCGGTAAACAATGAGGATTCGGTTACTGCGCCAATGAACGTGTACGGCGAGAGTAAGCTTGCGGGCGAAGTTTCGGTTCGAACTGAAAATGATTCAGCGTACATCGTTCGTACGTCGCGATTGTTCGGCCAGCAGGGTACATCCCCTGATTGTAAGCCGAGCTTTGTGACGTTAATCGTTCAGCGTGCCTTAACGAAGCCTGCAATTACGCTTGTCGACGAGGAATTCGCGTGCCCAACCTATACTGCCGATCTCGCTGTTGCGGTTCGGACATTATTCGATGAATCGTATCCTGCCGGAACGTATCATTTAGTGAACGAGGACGACGGCGTAACGTGGAACGGATTTGCGGAAGAAATCTTTTCTGTACTTGGAATCGATCCAGCACGATCAACCGTCGATGGCGCAACATTTAAGCGACCGGCAAAGCGTGCGTTGTCTACGATAATGAAAAATACGCGCGGACCAAAGTTGCCGTCACGCCGTGATGCACTGACACGATTTTTGCTCGGTCCATTGAAGGGCGGAATGAAAATCGAGCAAACAGGAATTCCTGGACTCTTTGCATTTACTCCCACCAGATTTGGTGACGAACGCGGATGGTTTTCTGAAGTGTTGAGTTTGGTTGCATTGCGAAATCTTGGTCTGCGAACGGATCTCGCACAGATCAATGAGGGCCAATCAACAAAGGGAATCCTTCGCGGCCTGCACTTTCAGGCTCCACCGTTTGGTCAGGCAAAGATTGTTTCATGTACCGCAGGATCGGTTCGCGACGTTGCGGTAGATATTCGAAAGAGCTCGCCAACATTCGGGAAGCATTTCGCGATCGAATTGAGCGCGGCAAACGGCAGAGCACTCTATATCCCGGAAGGATTCGCGCACGGTTTACTGTCGCTCGAGGACGGTTCACGTGTCCGGTATCACGTTTTTGGTGCATCGTGGGAAAAGTCGTCGGAAGGTGGTTTACGCTATAACGATCCGGCGCTTGAGATTGCGTGGCCCGATGTTGGAGTACCTTTTTCCGCTAACGCTCGCGACGCTTCTTGGCCGCTGTTCTCAGAACTTCACACGCCATTTACAGAAGCGCTGTAATTGATAACCTGGACCTATATGAAGGCTCTTATTGCTGCTGGGGGACGAGCGACGCGATTGCGCCCAATTACGTGGACGCGAAACAAGCACCTTATTCCGCTTGCGAATAAGCCAATGTTAGCGAATGCCATTGAGAAATTGGTAGACGCGGGAATCACGGAAATCGGCATCAACATCAATCCAGGCGATACGGAAATCTCTGCAGTGTTTGGTGATGGCTCTGCATACGGCGCAAAGATTACGTATCTTGAGCAGCAAGGCGGGCCGCTTGGTTTGGCGCATATCGTGAAGAACGCGAAAGCGTTTCTTGGAACCGATTCTTTCGTGTTCTATCTTGGCGACAATATTATTCTCGGAAGCCTCCGCCGGTTCATTGAACGTTTTGAAAAAGGTGATCTCGACGGCTTACTCGCGCTTTCTCGCGTTCCAGATCCACAACGTTTTGGCGTGCCGGTTATTGTGAATGGACGAATTACGAAGGTGATCGAGAAGCCGAAGGAATATGTTTCTGATTTTGCGGTAACGGGAATTTATTTGTACAACACGAAGATCTTCGATGCGGTTGAATCAATCGTTGCTGGACCGCGTGGCGAATTCGAAATTTCCGACGCGCATACATGGATGATCGATCATGGCGCGAATATTGGATTTGAAGAAATTACGGGTTGGTGGAAGGACACTGGAACGCCAAAGGATTTGTTGGAAGGCAATGCGCTGCTCTTGAACGATCGCCAGGCGTGGCAGATCCGCAATGAGGGTACTGTCGATGTGACGGCGGTGATTCGTGGCGATGTTTCGGTTGGGAAGGGGACGTCCGTTGGAAAGAATGTTATCGTGCGTGGTCCTGCAGTGATCGGTGAGAACGTTGTGCTAGAGGATTGCTACATTGGTCCGTATTCCTCAATCGGAAATGATGCGAAGATTCATGGCGCGACGATTGAAAACACCATCGTTTTTTCTGGGGTGACTGTGAAAGATTGTCATATCGTCGACAGTTTGCTCGGACAGAATGCCACCATCACGAAAGCAGCGAATTATCCGCCACGTGGCCATAAGTTGATTGCTGGCGATAACTCGTCAATTGAGCTCTAGCGTTGTGCTAAAGATTTCTGCCGTCATTGTAAGCTGGAACGTGTGTGATCTGCTTCGGCAGAATCTTGCGCAGCTTTTTGCATTGCGACACGAAGATTTTCCTGTTGAGGTGTTTGTTGTCGATAACGGATCGCGGGACGGTTCCGCGCACATGGTTCGTGATGAATTTCCTTGGGTACATTTGGTGCAGAACGATTACAACGCCGGTTTCGCGAAAGCGTGTAATCAGGCGATTCGGATGGCAAAGGGTGATGTGATTCTTTTGCTGAATCCCGACACGCGAGTGGAGATCGGGACTCTCGAGCTCACTCATCGTCAGCTGATGGAGCATCGTGATATCGGTGTGTTCGGCGTTCGACTTCTTGATGAAAAGGGCGATGTCGTTCGATCGGTTCGAAAAAATCCAACACTGCGAGATCAGCTTGCGATATTCCTCAAACTTCCGCATTTCTTTCCGAACATGAACGATCGATATCTTGCAAAGGACTTCGACTACGCGGTTTCTCAAGATGTTGAGCAGATTCGAGGATCGTACTTCGCATTCCGCAAGGATATTCTTCCGTACGTTGGAATGCTCGATGAACGGTTCTTCATCTGGTTTGAAGAGGTCGATTTCTGTCGTCGTGTTCGTGGAAATGGTCTTCGTGTTCGATACTGCGCGGAAGCGGTGTGCCGCGATTTTGTTGGGAAGAGTTTTGCGCAAGTTCCTGTATGGAAGAAACAGATGATGTTTTTCACGAGCGCGTGGAAGTATTTTCGGAAGTGGGGATTCCGTAACGAGTAAACTATGCGCCTCGCCTTGCATCTTTCAATGTACAACGGATCCGAATTCTTGCCGGGTCTTTTTGCGTCGCTTGAGGCGCAGACGGATCAGGATTGGGTGCTTCGTGTCCGCGATGATGGATCAACCGCAGACGAACTTGAAGCGACTCGATCACTCGTCGCGCAATACGCTACCCGTCGGCGTGTGGATTTTGAATCGGGCGTAAACATCGGGTTCGCGGTTTCGCATCAAGAGATGTATGAACGGCACGACGAAGAGCTCATTCTTCTTGTGAACCAGGACGTTCTCTTTACGCCGATGTATATCGCAACAGTGCGAAAGTACATGGAAGATCATGCCGATGTTGCTGCAGCAGCCGGAACGATCCTTCGGTGGACGTGGAATGCAAAGCGCGAGCCAGAGTTTACGAATATCATTGATTCGATGGGGCTTGCAAAGACTCGAGCGCACAAGGTGTACGACATTGCATCCGGTATTGCGCTCGAAGATTGCACGGCGCAGCACGTACCGGTTTTTGGAATCTCCGGGTGTCTTCCGATGTATCGACGATCAGCGCTTGGGGTAATGCTCTTTAATCCTGCCTTTGTGATGTACAAAGAAGACGTGGATGCCGCGTATCGCATGGAAAAGATTGGCATGAAGTCCGCGCGCGTTCCTGGAGTTGTGGCATATCATTTTCGAACATTCCAAGTTTCGATATTTCACAAGGGGGTGAGTCTGCGATTCCAAGAATTGTCGTATCGGAATCATTGGAAAAATCTTATTCGACATCTGTCGTGGCGTGATTGGTTGCGCGATGGGTGGGCAATCGTTCCCTTTGAATCTGCAAAAGTTGGGTTCTTTCTGTTTAGGAATCCCTTGGTTCTTTGGCGGACTCTTCGATACTTTTTTGCAAAACACGTATGACATACGATATTGCTGTTCTCACGGTATCGTACAGAAACATCGCGTGCTTGCCGTCGTTAAAGCGTGCAATGGATGCATCGCCGTTGAAGATCGCGTTTGTTTTGGTGGACAATGGATCGCTCAATCTACGTGCGCATGAATCGGTGAAGGAATATTTGCCGAATGCGACGATTATTCTTCGAGACAAGAATTACGGCTTTGGGGACTCGTGTAATCGTGCAGCTCAGGAAGTCAACGCAGAATTTTATTTTTTGTTAAATCCGGACACTGAGTTGGTGGACGAAACAATTTTTGATCGCATGTATGCGTTTATGCGCGAGCAGCCATGGACGGGAATCGTTGCCCCGCGGATCCATTACTTTACGGGTGAATTGCAGGAAACGTATCGGAGGTTTCCGGCGTGGTTCATGCCGATTGTTCAGCGAACGTTTCTCGCTGAAACGAAATTCGGTCGCGCATATGCTGATTACTTTTTGATGCGTGAGCGCGTATTGAAGGAACGGAGACTCGTTGATTGGGTACAGGGATCGGCGATGTTTATTTCGTCGGCACTTTATAAAGAGCTTGGTGGATTTGACGATCAGTTTTGGATGTATTTTGAGGATATTGATTTGTGCCGGAGGGCATGGGAGCACCATCGTCCGGTGTATTATTATCCCGATGTGGTCTTGCATCATGCATACGGAAAGGCTTCCGCGACTCCCGGTGGATACATCAAGAATCTCTTTACGAACCGTCCACTTCGGGCGCACATCATGAGCTGGCTTCGGTATCAGTGGAAGTGGCGCACATTTTCCGGAAAGGCGATTGCGACAAAACATTAGGCTATGACACCAAAAGTCGTTGTTCAGATTATCACGTTTCGAACGAACGGAATCGAGGAAGAGCTCGGCGAACTGTTCGATAGCCTTGCAAAAGTCCATGCGCCGGAGGGCGGGTGGATGCTTGCGATTATCGACCAGCCATCAGCGTTTGGAAACCTTCAACAATATTTAGAATCAAAAGTGAAGCCTCGGAGTGGCGTCGATCTCCCTGAAGTTGTGTGTATTTTTAACGACGAGAATCCTGGATTTGCTGGCGGGCACATGAAATTGTACGAGACGATTCGGGATTGGAACCCGGAATTCATCTATTTGCTGAATCAAGATGCACACGTTGATGTGAATTTTCTGACATCGATCGTGCAGTTTGCCGAATCGAATCCCGACATGGCAGTCGTGCAGTCGAGAATTATGCGCGCGCAAACGCCGGATCGATATAACTCAGCGGGGAACGCAATGCACTTCCTTGGATTCGGATTCTCTCTTGCTAATGGTGAAGTTCGGAATCTATTACTCACGATTGAGCAACAACGCAGCGGGTTGCCGATGTTCTACGCGTCCGGCGCTGGTGCGATGATCCGATCATCGGTTCTCGACCGGATTGGTGGACTTTTTGAACCGTCGTACTTCATGTACCACGAAGATCTTGATGTCTGCTGGCGTGCACGGCTTGCAGGATTTGATGTTGGGTACGCCGATGATTCTATTGTCTATCATCGATACGAGTTTTCGCGGAGCATGAAGAAGTTCTTTTGGATGGAGCGAAATAGGCACCTAACGAACTTGTGCAACTATCGTATCGGAACGCTTTTTCTCATTGCTCCTCCGATGATTATTATGGAATTCGGAACGTTATTTTTCGCGTTCCAATCCGGTTGGTGGAAGGAAAAGCTTCGATCATGGGGGTATTTTTGGAAATGGTCGACGTGGGAATATATTCTTCGGCGCCGGAAGTTCGTTCATTCGATTCGCCATCGATCGGATCGAGAAATGCTCCAAAATATGGTTGGTGTTGTTGTGTCGCAAGAAGTTGAAAGCAAGATCATGATGCGAATCGTGAACCCGGTGCTTGCTGCGTACCTCGCGCTTTTGAAGAGGCTTGTTCTCTGGTAGTACAATGGGGACATGAAACAGCCGCCGAAAATTCTTTGGATACTTGCGCCGCTTTCGGGTATTGGCGCTATTGTGGTGTTCGTGTGGTTTGGATACTTTGCGCAATTGTTTCTCCCTCCAACAGGAAGTGGGGAAGTCTCTACGCATTCCGCACTGCTTCCCTCGAATTGGGAAACGTATCGTTCTGATGTGTGGAGCGTAGGCTATCCAAAAGATTTTGAAGTTCACACACGAGACGATGGAGCGGTGTGGTTTTTACCAAGCGGTGTTGTCGATAAGAAAACGTACTTCCTGGTGACGCAAGAATCCACAACGCTCGATGCGTACAAGATTACTCGCGATGCAGCCGGATACCTGCCTCCGACGGATGTCACGATTTCTAATTATCCTGCTGCAAAATACGTTGTCGGCAGTAGTTACACCGAATACGTGGTCTCGTATCACAACGGCCTCGTTATTGTTGCTTCCGACGAAATCGACGACGAAACGATCGCTATTATGTTTGCGACCTTCACTCTAAAGACAGAATAGTTATTGCGTGAGTGCGAGTTTCCAAATGCCGGTAATCCCATTCACTGTGCCGAAGAACGTCAGGCTCTTTCCTGTGGTGTCTGGCCACATGTTCACGATCGATGCATCGTCCACGAGTGTTGTTGTTTCTCGTGTTTCGTATTTGTCGCGCTCGATGGCGACGATTTTTGATCCTGTCGCAAAGAAAAGCGCGCGGTCGCTCGAATGCCAAGTGAGCGCAAGGATCGGGTCGCTCTGACGCGCGATAAACGTGCGTTCACCAGTTTGTGGACTGTAGACGTCGATTTCATTGCCATCGGATGCGGCAAGAAGATTTTCCGTCGAGCTTTCGGAAAGCAGTGTTGTTGCGAGATCGATCTGCGAGACGATGTTTGTACGGAGATCTACGAGATACGCTCGGTCGCGAGTGTCCTTGAGTATCGCGATTGTTGAATTTCGGAATGCTACCGTATACGTGCTCGGTGGAAGAAGCGTAATGAGTTCGTCGGTACTTGTCAGTCGCATTTCCACATTCGATCCGTTGTCGAAAAGCGAAAATTCTGGAAGTGCGTTCGTGGCGGTTGCGAGATCGGTTGCGCTGAGGAGTGTTCCGGTGTCTGCAGAAATGCCGATATCGGATGTTGATGCGTGTTGGTTGCTTTGACGGATGAGAAGTGTGGATTCATCGGTGGTGAGCGCGATGGACGACGTGGTATTGCCGACATCGCTATTCACAAGTCGCTGAAGGCGTGTCACGGTGTCGTACCGCCATACTTCGTGCATGTCGCCGTTCGCCACGAGGAGGTAAACGAACCGTCCGCCTTTGTCGCCAACAACGGAGAGCGCGCTTTCTTCAAGAAGAAGCTCTGGTTTTGTATCAGAGAAGAGTAGTGCGGTGATGTATGTGGTTGATCCACTCCCAACGTCGACATGCTGGCTCCAGGATTGATAGCCGGATTTCTGCAGGAGCACATCGTAGTCGCCCGGCGTAAGGCGCTGTGCGACGTATGGAGTTTTTTCGGCGATGAGTTGATTGTTCATTGTGACGCTTGCGCCGCGGGGCAATGTGGTGATGGCGATAACGCCAGTACGCTGTACGCGCCACGTGGAAAAATTGAGTCGATATCCTGCGGTATACAAAACAATGACTGGTGCGCCAATCACGAAAATCGTTAAGAAAACGAAGAAGATTCCATTGCGTACTCGCCGGTGCATACCCAAAGTGTAACATGGCAGTCGCTATGCTACTATTCTCCCATATGCGTTTTTCTCGTTCCCCGTTAACGGCGCCACTGCGAGCGTTTGGTGCGATTTTGGTCGCGGTGATTTGTGTGGCACTTGGATACACGCTTGGCTCGCATCAATCTGCGCAAGCCGTTGTTCCTGCTGGCGAAGGTCATGTTACGAATCAGGGTTTTATTCCGCCAGATGTGAGCGACGACGCAGATTTTGCGACATTTTGGGATGTGTGGCGTTTGGTGCGTTCGGTATATGTTGATCAGCCGGTTTCTGAGAAGAATCTGTACTACGGATCCATTGGCGGTATGGTTGCGAGTTTGAACGATCCATACTCCACATACTTCACGCCAGAAGATGCAAAGGCCTTTGACGAACAGCTCGCGGGAAGCTTTTTCGGAATCGGTGCGCAGCTCGACATGAAAGACGACCAGATTGTGGTTGTTGCACCACTGCCTGGAACGCCGGCGGATCGGGCAGGGCTGCGAACGAACGATATTATTGCAGCGATCGACGGAACGACCACTGAAGGCATGAGCATCGACGAGGCGGTGAGTCATATCCGTGGAGAGAAGGGGACTGCGGTGGTATTGAGCATTCTCCGCGACGGCACAACTGAGACACAAGACATTTCGATTGTTCGCGACGAGATTACTGTGGATAGCGTCACGTATACCATGAAGGACGACCACGTTGCGGTGATTGCGATTTCGATGTTTAATGAAGACACTTCTTCGCTTTTTGCGAAGGCTGCAGAAAACGCAGTGAAAGACGGTGCGACGAGTATTGTGCTCGATTTGCGCAACAATCCAGGAGGATTGCTCGATTCCGCGATTGACTTGGCAGGGTACTGGATTCCGAAGGGCGGTACTGCGGTTATTGAGGATGTTCGTGGCGAGAAAACGGAATATCCAACATCAGGCTCTGGAAGCTTGAAGGATATTCCCACCGTTGTGCTTGTGAACGGAGGTTCGGCATCTGCTGCAGAAATTCTTGCGGGGGCATTGCAGGATACGCACGAGGCTACCGTTATTGGTGAGCAGACGTTTGGAAAAGGATCGGTGCAGGAATACCACGATCTTCCCGACGGTGGTGCGGTGAAGATCACGGTTGCTCGGTGGCTCACGCCGCTTGGGCGTTCGATTGATAAACAAGGGATTGCTCCAGACGATGTTGTCCCGCTGACGATTGAAGACGTTCATGCAAAACGCGATACCCAATTCGACGCGGCGCTCGATATCCTCCAGAAGGAATAAAGGGGAAGAAGAACGTCATCGCACAGAGGTCTCTGCTGGAGGCCTCGTGTTTAAGCGCGTCAATGGGCTGGTATACTTTGCCATGGTGAAGGACTCGTACGGGAAGTGGGCGTTTCCGAAGGGCCATGTTCGGCAGGGAGAATCCTATCGCGATGGCGCAACGCGCGAGATTTGTGAGGAAATGGGATTAACGGGTTTACGCATGATGTGCCGGTTGGACACGATCGATATCTGGTTCCGCGACCGCTTTGTGCATAAAGGGAAACTGGTACACAAGTATATTCATTACTTCCTGTTTGAAGCGGATAAGGACGCCACCGTGCATCGGCCAAAACCGCAAGAGCAAGGCGAGACGATTCGTGCGGTGGGCTGGGTTCCGGCACGGGACTTGCTTCGTCGCTCGAGTTATCGCGACATGATCCACATCATTAAGAAAGCGTTACGTCTATGCTCGTCTCCCTCCTTAACGACGTCCGTGCCCTTGGCCCCAAAGGTGCCATTGTCGACGTCCCCGAAGGCTATGCCCGAAGCTTCCTCTTCCCTGAACACCTTGCGGTTTTAGCGACGAAGGACGTTGTGGCTGCCGACAAGGTGCTCGACGATCGTCCAAGAGAATCAAAGGCGGAACGCGAGGAGCGTGAGCTCGCTGGTGAAGTGGATGGCCTTGAAGTGGTCATTCCCGTAAAGGTGGAGAAGAATCTTCCGGCACAAGCGGTAACGGCGGACGACGTGCGAAAGGGATTAAAGGAGCTCGGGTTCAAGGTCCCTCGTGAATATCTCAAGATGGATACCATCAAAGATTTCGGTACGGTCGAAGTTCCCGTCATGTTCCCATCCGGATTTGAATCTCAACTTTCTGTCATTATCGAAGCAGCATAATTGAGTTGACTTTGGTATATTTTATCTAATATTAGCGAAGAATGGTTGACGAATCAGCCATTTTTTGCTATTATGGCATGGCTACCCCAGAGTGTATTCATGTTCGACTCTTCTCGTTTTCCTTCCCTTGCCGCCCTCCTCATCTCCAACCCCGAGCGTGCCCACGTTCTTCTCGGCCCCATCGAGCTCGTGCTCGCGGGCGAGTCCGACGTGCGGATCGCTCAGGCGATGCGGTGGGCATCGGCACTCGGTCTCCGTGCGGAGGACGTCCTCCCGCAGATCCCCGAGATTCCGGTCACCATCCTCCAGCCCCGTGGGGAGCTCAACCTCCTCACGCTCGTTCCCTTCCACTTGGGAAACGTAGGACTCGCGAAGGCCGCCGGCCTCAAGCACGCCGAGTACGGCTACACCGACAAAACCCTCGTCCCCGCGGACAAAACGCGGTATGGCTTCTCGAAGCTGGGCTGGCGTTGGGTGCTCGCGCACGACGGTTCCCAGAACCTCAACCGCAAGCCCACGGACTGCCTCGCGGAGTGCACGGGGCCGCGTTTCGCCGGCGTGGACAAGGTGGGTGTTGCCATCTACTTCATCCACGGCCCGCGGGGCCATGTCATGGACTTGCCCGCCTCCGTCCACGCGGGCGGTCGCGGCCGCTGTGCCTACGTGCATCCGTTCGGCGTCCCGGAGCTGCGCGCGTTCAGGGATGCGGGCATCGCGTATCCGAAGTACGGTTCGGTGTTCTTCGTCTGGGAGTGAAGGGCCTCGGTACTGGTGACTTGAAACTCCCTGTGCCTCAACCCTTTGTTCCGTCAGGACGACGCGATCCCCATCGGCTCAACACCGGTGGGGGTCTTCGCGTTATACTAGCGAATGAGAGTAGGGTCATGAACTGGTTTGTCCGGTCCCTGAAATCCTCGAAAGAGCTATCGCCAGAGTTTCTGAACCGTGTTCAGAAAGCGTGCGATTCTAACGAGCACTCCTTGCCGGGTTCTGGTGGAGAGAATCCCGCATGAAATTCAGGATGAACCGCCAACGCGTGGAACGTCCGGTGATATCGATGGGGCTTAGCAGCACGAAGATGGTCCGTCCACGCGGACGATCGCGACAACTGTGCCTACGTGAATCCGTTCGACGACCCGAAGCTGAACGCGAACAGGAATGCGGACATCGCGAATCCGAAGTACGGTACGGTGTTCTTCGTCTGGGAATGCTTGTGAAAGCCTGCTCTGAATAGAGCGGGCTTTTACTACGTGGATTTTCCATCCTCCAAGCATGCGGCCAATTTTTTGAAACGCTTCGGACCGTTCGAGATACATCTCCATGGCGATCTGTTCGATGTCGCTTGCGAGTCGGAGAAGAATCTTGGACCGTTCCAGATGGACGAGCGCACGGTCGATTGCGGCAATTTTCCATTCATTTCTTGCGTTTCCTGCGGAAATAATTTCGAGGAGAATATTGAGTAGACTGTTCTCAAGTTTTTCGCCAAGCGAATAGCGTTCGCTTTTGCTGAACTTCTTTAGGAGAGTGTGGAATATCTTCAGTTCGTCATATGTCGTTTTAAATACTGTCGATTCATGTATGAGTGTCATACGATTTGAGGAGAAGATTTCTTTTTTGACACTGCTCTCGTCGTGGGATCGGTTTGTGAAGGGAAAATCGAAGCGTAAAGATGTCGCAATATTTGAGCGCCATCTTGAGGACAATCTTTTCGAGCTTCGTGATGCGCTGCTCGATGGTTCGTATCACCATTCCGCTTATCACGAATTTCATATTTTTGACCCAAAGCATCGCCTCATTCACGAAGCGGTAGTTCGTGATCGTGTTGTTCATCATTTTCTCCAAGCCCAACTTCTACCGATCTTCGAGAGAGCCTTTGTCTTTGATAGTTATTCGTGTCGAGATACAAAGGGAACGCACGCTGCGGTTCGCCGACTACAAACATTTGCTCGGAAGGTGAGTAAAAATTATCGAGAATCGTGTTGGGCATTGAAATTCGATATCCGAAAATTCTTTGACTCGGTGGACCACGAGATTCTTCTGCAAATTCTTCAGAAAAAGATTCCCGATCCGCGCATGATGAAATTGGTAACAAATATTGTTGAAAGTTTCGCCGTGTCAGAACCAATCGGGGGGGCGGTTTTGGGCAGTCGAAAACATGGAGTGCCCATTGGCAACTTAACGTCGCAACTCTTCGCGAATGTATATATGGATGCATTCGATCATTTCGTGAAAGAAACGCTTCGTCAGAAATTTTACCTCCGCTACACGGACGACGTGGTGATTCTTGCACAGAGTCGAGAAGAGCTCGTTGAGCTTATTCCGTGGATTGAGGGGTGGCTCTGGGGGGAGCCGTCGATTAACGCTTCATCCAAAGAAGCTCGAGATTCGAAAACTGACGCAAGGAATAGATTTTCTTGGATATGTCGTTTTGCCGCATCATCGAGTGCTTCGAACGCGAACCAAACGAAGAATGTTTCAGCGGATCAATGAGAAGAGCGTATCGTCGTATCTTGGAATATTACAGCACTGTTCAGGGTTTCATTTGAGGAAAGCCGTTGTAGAACGAGTAGAAAGTTTTCCACTGGTTCCTCGTTCCAATGTTTGATAGACTAGAAAAGTCTTATCCCCACGAGGCGCTTATTCTTTATTTTTGCACATATGTTGAGCAAGAAAGATCTTACGCTCGTGCGGGATGTTGTCGTTGATGTTGTGTCCGGGGCCTTAAAAGAGCAGGAGGTTCGTTTGGAGGAGCGGCTCACGAAGAAGTTCGACGAACGGCTCGATATTCGATTTTCAGAATTTAAGGAAGAAATTCGTGATGAGATGCGTTCGTGCATCTCTGCGTCGGAAACTCGGATGATGAAGAAGATGGATGAGATCAAAGAAGAGATCATCGACGGAGTTACCGACGTCATCGACGAAGGAATTCTCCCGCAGATTTCGGATCTGCAAGCCGACATGCGACGAGTGAAGAATCATCTCCAAATGGCCTAATACAACGCTCCGCCCCGGCGGAGCGTTTCGTTTCTATGCATCATCGATATATCTTCGTGGTTGGTGGAGTCATGAGTGGCGTAGGGAAGGGGACGAGCAGTGCGGCGCTTGGATTGACGCTGAAGGCGCGAGGATTTGCGGTGACTGCTGTGAAGATCGATCCGTACGTGAACGTTGATGCGGGAACGATGAATCCTGTTGAGCACGGCGAAGTATTCGTCACCATCGATGGCGATGAAACGGATCAGGACATTGGAAACTACGAACGGTTTCTCGACGAAAATATCACGTCGGTGAATTACATGACAACTGGTCGGGTATATCAATCCGTCATCGAGCGTGAACGAAGAGGGGATTATCACGGCAAGTGTGTTGAAGTTGTGCCTCGAGTCCCAGAAGAGGTGATCGATCGTTTGGAGAAGGCCGCGAAGAAGGCGAAGGCAGATTTTGTTCTCGTCGAGATCGGCGGGACGGTCGGTGAATATGAGAACATCCTGTTCCTCGAGGCAATTCGCATGATGAAGCTGAAGAATCCGGATGATGTTCGGACGGTGCTTGTGAGCTATCTTCCGGTTCCGCCATCTATTGGTGAGATGAAAACGAAACCGACGCAACACGCGGTTCGTGAGGTGAATCGTATCGGAATCAATCCGGAATTCTTGATCTGTCGATCGGAAGTGGCACTTGATGCGCCACGTCGTGAGAAGTTGAGTCGATTCTGCGGCGTTCATCCGTCGCATATCATCACCGCACCAAACGCGAAATCGATTTACGAAGTTCCGCGGCTGTTTGATGAGCAAGGATTCGCGGATTCCGTGGTTAAGTCATTCCGGATGAAGTCGCGAAAGGTTCCCGATCTCGCCGCTTGGGACTCGCTTGCAAACACCATCGAAACGGTCGATCATCCAGTCCGCATCGGCGTTATCGGAAAATACTTTTCAACGGGCGACTTTATTTTATCGGACGCATATCTTTCAGTGCTTGAGGCTATTAAACATGCAGCGTGGAGCATCGGCAGGAAGCCGGTGATCGAGTGGCTGAACTCTGAGGCATATGAACAGGACCCTTTGAAGCTCAAGGAACTCGATAGATATGATGGCGTGCTTGTTCCCGGGGGATTTGGTTCGCGAGGAATTGAAGGAAAGATGGCTGCAATCAACTATGTTCGTGAACACAAGATTCCGTACTTCGGGATTTGTTATGGGATGCAATGCGCGGTGATTGAGTTTGCACGATCGGTTCTCGGTCTCACTGATGCGCACACCACCGAGATTGCACCAAAGACAAAGAATCCGGTGATTCATTTAATGAACGATCAGGCGAAGAAACTCAAAGGAACCGGAATTGGTGGAACGTTGCGATTGGGAGCGTATCTCTGCGATTTGAAGGCAGGATCGATTTCTCGTGAATCGTATGGAATGGATCAAATCTCTGAGCGTCATCGTCATCGGTACGAGTTTAATAATGACTACCGTCAGCAGCTTATTGGTGCCGGACTTGTTATCGCTGGTACGTCGCCGGATGACCACCTTGTTGAAATTATCGAGGTTGCAGATCACCCGTTCTTCGTGGGCGTGCAATTCCATCCAGAGTTCCAATCGCGACCATTGCGACCACATCCGTTGTTCGTGAGTTTTGTGAAAGCGGCTTCGAATCGAACGATGTAAGAGATATTATTCGTGCGACCGGGCATCACGCCTTTTACTTTCTTTCGAGTGAATGACCCATTGATCAACAACGTCTTGAATATCTTTCACAGAAACATTTGCGTATTCTTTTGTAGCCTTTGCTGCCGCATGAACAACACCGAGGTGCTTTCCGTGTTGGTGTCGTGATGACTCGATGGCGACTTTTGCCGACGCTTCGTCGATGAGGTCGATGGCTTTGTCTGGAAGGTATCTTCCGCGAATCTTTTTGTCTGAAAGTTTTACTGCAGCCTCAATCGCATTATCGGGAATGGAGACATGATGAAAGTCTTCATACACGTGGCGGATGGCTTTCAGCATTTGGATTGCGTCTTTTGGTGAGGGTTCGTCGACGAGTACAGGCTGAAATCGCCGATCAAATGCGGCGTCAGGACGGATATACTTCTCGTATTCTTCCCATGTTGTTGCGCCGATAATCTGCAGATCGCCGCGGCTCAGTGCAGGTTTAAGGATATCGCTGACATTGAGCGCACCCTCAGTCCCGCTGGCCTGGGCAATCATGTGCACTTCGTCGATGAACAGAATTGTATGACGAGGATCTTTTTCAAGTTCTGAAAGAAGGGACTGCAGGCGCTTTTCCAATTCACCGCGATACTGTGATCCCGCCATGATCGCTCCAAGATCGAGCGCGAGAACGCGCTTGCCAATCAGGGCCGATGGAACGTTTTTGTGATGCATGCGTTCTGCGAGTCCGTGAACGATTGCGGTTTTTCCTACGCCAGGGTTTCCAATGAGTAGCGGGTTATTTTTGCTTCTGCGCATGATAATGTGAATAACCCGATCAATTTCTGCTTCGCGCCCAGAAAATGGTTCAAGCGCTTCTTTTTCCGCGAGGTGTGAAACATCTACGGTAAAAGGCGCGTCGCCCGTGCTCCGCGCTTCGCTGGGCGATATTCGTCGGGCAACGAAAAAGAATATCGTTCCAAAAGCCGCGAAAAGAACGAGAAGGATCCACGGATCAATCATAAAATGCACGATGTTTCTTACCTGGAGTGTGTGTATCCCGGTGTGTAGCCAGGGGTGGCTGGATGAATTTGCTTGAGAATACTTACAGACGACGAGGCGTAGATCGCCAGCGACGCCGCAGCTGCGGTGACGGCAAGGAGAACAGCTGTTTGTATTTTGACCTTAGACTTTGTTTTGACGAGGGTACGGACGATGTTCATATGGGCATTAGTGTAGCAGACATGACGCGGATGGGTGGGGAATCTTGTACACAAGAAGCGTGATTCCTTTGGATGATGTTTCGTATATCGCTTCCGCAAACAATGATGCTCTCTTCAGGATTGCGTTCGCGTTTGGCCAATATTGATGAACGACAAAGATCATCGTGTCGTTGTCGGTATGGGTGGCGATCTCTCGAAGGAGCTTTCTGCTGGGTACTTCATTCATCGCAAGGAACCATGGGTACAACACGCCGCCCGTTGGGATAGGGAACTGGAGGACGGGCATACCGTCGAAGCACGTTGTTTGCCCAAAACCGTATTGTTCAATTGCAGCAGCGGAAATCATTTGGTTTCCAAGCACTAACGGCGTCTCATTTGGCATGATATTTTTTATCATTGCGAGCGCTTCGTAGTCTTCTGTGCTCACGCTTGGCCCTGCGCCTGGATTTTTTGCGTTGTACTGCTGGTAAGAGAAAAACCACATGACGGAAATGTGTGTAGCGAGAAGCGCCCCGACGATAAACGTCGCTGTTCGGTGAAAAGTTTTTTGCGCGAGGATCTGTGCGGCAAGGGGAAGTGGAAGAATCCAAAGGACGTGGAGAATGCGGAAACAGAACTCTCGTTGTTCGTATGAGATGACATCTTTAAACTCTAGGTTTGTTGCAATGAGGAGTGCTCCAAAAAAAAGACCGAGGAACAGCGGGCTGTAGATCCAGGCTTTTTCGCGGTTGGATCTTGAGAAAAATGGGAGCAGCATCGCGGACACTCCAATGAGCGGTGTTATGAAAAAAAAGTATGCGTAGAAAAGAGAGAGTTCTGTAGGAATGATTGCTGAGGCGTCGACGTACGGATCGCGAAAGAGATCGGTGAATCGCGTAAAATTCTCCCAGGGAAATGCAACAAGAAAGGGCGTTGATCCAGATTGATAATTGTGAAAGGCGAGCATCCCCGGGATTCCGAGCGCGATGAGCACGCCGCTGAGGATTCCGATATGTATTCGGAGTCGGGGCAATGACTTTTGCATCATTACGCCAATAGTCCAAAAGAGCGTTGGGATAGCGATAAGCGGGTGAAAGAAGACGGCGAGAATGTTCATTACAACGGTCTGCAGCGTTTTCTCCCCGTCGTCTTTCCATGAATTGAAGAAAAAGACCGTAAGTATTGTGGTGATTGCGGTAACGGAGAAGGGAACGGAAAATGTGAGATACGCATATGGAATGGCGAAGAGAGCGACTGCGCCATATGTCGCAACTTTTCCGTTTTCGTGTTTTCCGATTTGCGTATAGAGCGCGTACGGAATGGCGCTCGCGATAACAGGAACGAGGAGGAGATCGATGATCTTGTATGGAACGGCAAATAGTGTCGATAGCGTCGCGATGAGCCCGTAATAGCCAGAGTACAGGATGCGAATTGGTTCGAGATGGTGATGGATAATGAGCTCACCGATCGCGCCTCGATGAAGGAATGGGTCAAAGCCGAAACCATTGCCAAAGACGAGAAGTGCTATGCCGAATGCGGTAAAGCTGAGGAGTATCAGCGCATAGGGTGTGAGACGGGATTTTTGTGTTCCGAGCGAGACTGTTGCGATAAGGCTTAGTGCGAAAAGAACAAACCAAGATGGGTTTGCGATTTGCCAGACACTGCGAAGGGTGTCGCCGTTGCGGCTGAGCGTCGCGAGAAAAAGAACCGTGCCACTACTGAAGAGCGCGATGCCTCCCGTAAGCCACTCGTCGAGCGAAATGGCTTTGTGTGCTTTTTTGGTTGCGCTGTGTATCTGTGCGGGTTGCTTTGCGACGATCGCGGAAATAATGAGAACAACTGCGAGGACAGATCCCGTGGAAAAAGGTTGAATAAAAAACGTAAGAACGCTTCCGGTGCCCCAGAGTATGGCAAGATTCGCCCAGTGTATTCTTTGGAGTAAGGCGACAATCCAGAAAATGGCGGCCGGGATTGCGAGCCATGGAGAGCCGATACTGATTGCCGCACACACGAGAAACACCGCAAGCAACATAATTATGTCGAACAATAGCAAAACCCCAGCCGATTGGCTGGGGTTTTGTACACAGTTGAGCGATTTATGCGACGACTTCGGTTTTGACGGAAACGAAGGTGCGGAGCTTGAGCTTTCCCGTGAAGTCTGGAACGCGCTTCTTCATGAAGGAAACGGCACCGTCCGCAATGGCGTAGAGGGTGAAGTCCTTGCCGGCGCGAACGTTCTTTCCTGGGTGGACTTGGGTTCCGCGCTGACGAATGATGATTTCGCCAATCTGAACCTGCATACCGTCGGAACGCTTGACTCCAAGGCGTTTTGCTTGGGAATCGCGGCCGTTTCGTGTGGAGCCTTGGGCGAGTTTATGTGCCATACATGGGGTAAGTGCCGGACGCCGATCACAGTGATCGGTGCGGCTAACGGTGGGTAGATTAGCCTAATTCCTGGGGAGCGTCAAGCATTTTCCGGGGCCTGGCTGTGGGCGAAAAATGGGGTATACTGTGGAGCGTATGAGAAACGCGATTCTTGCTGCTTTGGAGGATATTCGGGGGAGCTTGCGTCTTCATAGAGGCGGAATCGATTTAGTGAGCCTCGACGAGGCCGTTGGGATCGTTACGCTGCGATTTACTGGGGCCTGTGCCGGCTGCGCGCTTTCCGACGTCACGATGAAGAAGGGGATTGAGGTGGTGCTCTGTGAACGGGTACCGGGTATTCGGAAAATTCTTACCGCCGATTCTCATGTCTAACATTGCCGCAGAGCGAAAGGGGCGCCTTGCATCGCTCTTTGGCGCGCAGTACTTCAAATGGTGTTTTGGACTTTCCGTTGCCTTTGTTGCGTTGTCGGTTGCGCTTCTCCTTTGGAGATTGTTTCCAGACATTTATGGCAAGGAAGTGATTCCGCTCCATTACAACATTCACTACGGTGTAGATTGGACCGGTATGTGGTGGCAAATTTTTGTGTATCCCGCTACGGGGGCGTTGGTGTGTGCAGTGAACGCGGTGGTCTCGTTATTGCTCGTAAAACGAGAGCCGATGCTTGCTCGGGTGGTATTGGTGTCCACGGTGCTGCTCACGGGATTCCTTTTTGTTTCAACGGTTTTCGTTGTACTCATGAACATTGTGTATGGTTGATGCTTTTGCGATTACCAAAATTCTCTTGCTTGGCACCGCGAGTTTCGTGGTAGCTATTTGTTGGACGCCGCTGTTAACGCACGTCTTATATCGATTTCGATTAGGGAAATCAATCCGGAGCGCAGTAACTGCACCGATGTTTGCAAAGCTGCACGCAAAGAAAGCCGGCGTTCCAACCATGGGCGGTGTATTGATTTGGGTTACCGTTGGCGGAATGGCTGCTTTTTTTTCCGCGTGTCATTTAGCCTATCCCAATAGCGCGCTTGCGGAGTTGAATTTCCTTTCCCGATCCCAAACCTGGTTGCCAGTTGCTGCGCTTGTTGCTGCCGGGGTTATCGGCCTTGCTGACGATTTCATGAACGTGTTCAAAATTGGCTCACACGGCGGAGGATTGCACATTCGCCATCGCCTGGTGTTGTACGCGGTGGTTGCGGCGGTTGGCGCGTGGTGGTTTACCGCAAAGCTTGGCTTTGATTCACTTCATGTTCCCTTCGTCGGCGACGTTGTCGTTGGCGTTGTCCCGTACGCGCTCTTTTTCATCAGTGTGATTGTTGCGACATCATTTTCCGTGAACCAAACTGATGGCCTTGATGGTTTGGCTGGCGGAACGCTGGCGAGTGCATTCGGCGCGTACTCGCTCATCGCCGTTTTGCAGGGTAGGTACGATCTTGCAGCATTTTGTGCAGTGGTGATGGGCGCACTGTTCGCGTTCCTGTGGTTCAATATTTACCCTGCGCGATTTATCATGGGCGACACTGGGGCGATGTCGCTTGGTGTCACGCTTGGTATTGTGGCAATGATTACGCATCAGCCGCTGTTGCTTCCGTTGATAGGTTTTATCTTTGTATTGGAAATGGTGACAACCATTCTACAGATAGGCTCGAAGAAGCTTTTTGGAAAGAAGATTTTTCTTATCGCGCCAATTCATCATCACTTCGAAGCGCTCGGCTGGCCTGAGCCAAAGGTCGTGATGCGTTTTTGGGTGATTTCCTGGATCACTGCAGCTCTTGGTGTGCTTATCGCGTTGCTCGACGTTGCAACGCATATTTCACCTTAGCGCTATGGCACTTTTCGGAGGAATCCGTCATGCAGACCGAACTTTTCTCGCATTGCTCGGCGGCCTGTTGTTGCTTGGGTTCGTGTTGCTCGCGTCTGCATCGGGGCCAACTGGTTTCGTGAAGTTTCACGACACGTACTATTTCTTGAAGCATCAGATGATTTTCGGTTTGGTTCCCGGGCTTATTGGATTCTTCCTTGCCAGTCGTGTGCCATACACGATGTATCGCCGATTTGCTGGAGTGATGTTGCTCGTTTCGATTGTGTTATTGCTTTCCGTATTTATTCCTGGGCTTGGTACCGATCTGGGCACGTTTGCTCGTCAATGGATACACATCGGCTCTTTCACACTACAGCCGTCCGAGCTCGTAAAGCTGACGTTCTTGTTTTACATCGCTGCGTGGATGGAGAAACGATCTGAGCACGAGATTCGCGATCTGCACAGCGGATTGATTCCATTTGCGATTGTGCTTTCCGTGGTGATGGGGTTGCTACTTCTTGAACACGATACGGGAACACTTGGCGTTATTGTGGTGATGGCACTTGGTGTGTATTTCTCTGCCGGCGCACCGTTTCGGTATTTTGCCATGATCGGTGGCGCTGGCGTTGGATTACTCGGATTACTGATTACGTTTTCCCCATATCGCGCTGCGCGATTCATGACGTTTTTGCATCCAGAGCTTGATCCAAAGGGTGTTGGATATCACATCAACCAAGCACTGCTTGCTGTTGGAAGCGGGGGATTTTTTGGCCGAGGATACGGGCATTCATTACAGAAGTTTCAGTATCTTCCAGAAGTTGCTGGAGATTCTATTTTTGCTGTGATCGCCGAGGAGCTTGGTTTCGTCTTAACAACGGCATTCCTTGTATTGTATGTTGGATTCATTCAGCGTGGGTTGAGGATCGCCGCAACGGCACACGATGCATTCGGCCGGTATCTTGTTGCTGGTGTGATGTCGTGGATTGGCGCGCAGGCATTTTTTAACATCGCCGCGATGGTTGGCGTGTTGCCGATTACCGGCGTTCCGCTGCCTTTGGTAAGCTACGGCGGAACTGCGCTCGCGGTAACGCTCACGGCGCTCGGTGTTGTCGTCAATGTGTCGTCGCATTCCAAAAATGTATAATCGATTTGTATGAATCCTCCAGAGCATCACATTGTCTTTACCGGCGGAGGAACGCTCGGTCCGGTGACGCCGCTGCTTGCGGTTGCTGCAGAATGGCGAAAACGTGATCCGCACGTGAAATTCACATGGATCGGCACACCTGATGGCCCGGAACGATTAGTAGTGGAGTCTGCGAAGATTCCGTTTCGTGCGCTCTCTGCCCCAAAGTTTGATCGTACTCGGCCATGGATGTGGTTCATTGCGCCGATCCAGCTTATTGTCAGCACAATTCGCGCTGGACGAATGCTCGCAAACCTTGAGCCAACGATGATCATGACGGCTGGCGCATACGTGAGCGTTCCAATTGCATTTGCTGCTGTAGTGATGCGCATCCCGTTGTGGGTACATCAGCTTGATGTTGTTGTTGGTTTGGCGAATAAACTTATGGCACCGTTCGCGAAGCGTGTGAGTGTCACGTGGGAAGAGAATTCTGCAAGCTTTGGCGCCCAGAAAACATTTGTTGTTGGTGCGATGATTCGTCCGTTCTTGCGGCTTGGCGATGCGCAGATGGCGCGTGAACTCTTTGGACTATCAGTATTGAAGCCCACGGTGCTCGTCATTGGTGGGGGTACAGGATCGGCGCGGATGAATGAGCGGTTCTCTGTGATTGGCCCAGAGCTTATTCGTCATACAAATGTGATTCACATTACTGGCCGAGGAAAGATGTTGAGTTCTTTGGAAATTATCGGCGACGGATACGTGACGAGAGAATTTATCGGCTAAGGCATGGCCGACATTTTGGCGCTTGCCGATGTGGTGGTGTGTCGCGCGGGAATGGGAACGCTTGCCGAGGTTGTTGCCCTTGGGAAGCCAACAATCATCCTGCCGCTTGAAGGTCAGCAAGAAGTAAACGCCAAAGCGCTCGAGGATCGCGGTGCTGCAGAAGTATTAAAGCATGTCACTCCGCAAACGTTGTTGCAGTCTATTTTGCGTTTGGTCGAGAGCGTAGAGCGCCGTGAGGCATTGTCGGCAAAGGTTCGAACCGTGTTTCCAACCAATGGCGACGAACGCATTGTGCACGAGGCGCTGAGGATTTTGGGGGAGGGGGAGGCGAAGGCGTAATGCTGAGAAGAGGACACCGAAGCGCCCGCGCTTGCGGAAAGGCCGTTTTGTTGATATGCTCACGTGTTACGACGGCTGTTCGCTTGTGCAAAGAACATTGTGTTGTTTGCGTCAGCGCGAGCATGTTGCTCGTATCGAAAGGTGGAGTGCGAATGGCTATTGGGCAACAAGTCGGGTTCTGGTTCTCTCTCTTTTGCCGGGATTCTCCGGAAGTGATGACGTTCTGCGAGCTTCCGCCCGATACGGAGGCGGCAACCTTCGATTCGGATTCGAGTATCGAGATCTCTCGCGTGGGGAACGCGCGGCTGAAGATCACGAGTGGCGACATGGTGATCTGTAGCACCACTGATCCGCTGCGCTGGCGGGAGGGGGTGTTCTCCTTCGTGGACTCCACAGGAGTCCGTCACAAGCTGGAGGTCTTCGGTAGCTCCGTCGCCGCTCGTCGTGCGGTGGATGACTGGAACGATTCCTCCAGGCTTGAAGGGTTCCTCGACGGCGAGGAGGACGAAGACGACTAACGCGGCCTCGGCTGCGTGGCAGGACCCCGGTCCGCCATGCGCCGGGGTCTTTGCTATAGCAAAAAACCGATGGGAAACCATCGGTGTTTTGTGGTGCGCCGAGCGGGGATCGAACCCGCGACCACGAGCTTAAAAGGCTCTTGCTCTACCACTGAGCTACCAGCGCAGGGGAGGACGTCCCTATTTGGCCGATTTTGGGCTTGCGGCTTCGAAAACTTTTTCAACGTACCGAGAAGTACGTTTCAAAAGCTTTTCTCGCCGCGCACCCAAACTCGCCACAAATATGAACGTCCTCATGTATTCACCTGCCGAAACTAGTCTAAAACGAGAAAGTTCTCATTCGTATCCGTAACAAATTACGTCCGGAGGATATCAGATCTGGAGTGTTTTGAAAAGCAGAAGGCCTCGGAACACGGAGGAGCCGAAGTCCTTCCGCGTAACCGAGGCCACGTTAGTCGCGGTCATCGTAGTCGAATTCACCTCCGTCCTCGTCGCCCAACCCAAGGTTGGAAGACTTCTCAGGCGTCCACAGAGCAGAGACGAGCTCCGGGTTGGGGTCGTCGTGTTCCGTGGCGATCGTGAAGGCTGCGCTCCGGGATCCGTCTTCGTAGAAGTGGACGACGATCTCACCTAGGATACCGAAGCGCATTTTTCCGGGATCTCCCCCTCCTTTCGGAAGCTGACTGAGCATCGGCCCGGGCAGAGCCTGAATCTGATGCTTGACCGTGGCCTTGTCCGGTGCGGTCGAGAGGATGCCGCGGACGGCGGTACGGATCTGATAGGTGTTTTCAAAGCTGGGCATGAGGCCTCCGAATGCATCCTATCAGATGAGTGCGATTTTTAAAAAGAAATTTACCATTTTTCATTGACAAAAGGGGCTTTTTCTGGTATTCTTCCCGGTCCACTTTCATGTTCCTTCTGGCCTTCTGGAGCGCTTCCATGCGTTTGTCCGTCCTTCTCCTTCTCTCCTCCGCCTGTTCCGACTACGAGATCAACGGGCCCAAAGGCCCTGCGGTCGATTCCGCCGTCGTCGATACCGCCCCGGGCGATTCGGCGGATACCGGCGAGGTTTCCGATACCAACGTCGGCGACACGGGCCCGGTTGATACCGCCGATTCGGTCGACTCCGATTCCGGCGACTCCACCGATACCGCGTTGCCCTCCTCGTGCGAGTTCACCGTTTGGAACGGGGACTGGAACGACGGGTCTGACCCAGATGTTATGTGCTGTTTCTCAAGATTCTTCGCAGTAGTTTGCG